>CAZTHK010000024.1:0-54790 GCA_964613215.1 uncultured bacterium
TTATTGTAATAACCTGTCCAAATTGCCTATGTCAGATTATTTTGGACAGCAGTGAACCGGAATATAAAATAAATCAGTCATATCTAATTACATCCAGGGGAGCCATCTTACAGGCCTCCCAGCTGGGGTATATGGTGGCCAGAAATGATATGGCCATGGATGCCACCGCTACCATAACCACATCGGTCCATTCCACCAGCACAGGTAGGGTGTTTATGAAATAAACATCAGGAGGAAGACCTATTTCTATCTCCTTCAGTACCGCACAGATAAGCAGGCCTGCTATCGTACCGGCCACCGATCCGATCGATCCTATCATGGTACCCTCAATCATGAAGATAGACATAATACCCCCCGATGAAGCTCCCATGGAACGAAGAATTCCGATCTCCCTTCTCTTCTCCATGATCACCATGGTAAGCATACCCACCAGGTTAAATGCAGCAACCAGTATAATCAGGGTAAGAAGAAGAAACATGAGGATCTTCTCCACCTTGATATAGCTGAACAGGTTTCTATTCAGCTCTATCCAGTTGTTGGTCCCCGAGTATTCGAAACCATGGGACTGAAACAGGTTATCTATGGTCTTATCAACCTGTTCGGCCCGGTAGATATCCTCTATCCTGATACCCAGCCCCCTGATGGCGGACTTGAAATCGAACAGCTTCTCTGCCTGTTCAATATCGATATAGACGAATCTGGAGTCGAACTCATACACTCCGGTGCTGAACAATCCGATAACCCTGAAATCCATGGTTCTCGGTTCGAACTTACCACCGGTCAGCTCCATGGGCGCGCTTACCAGGGATACTTCCTCTCCGATGCCTATATGATGGAGGCTGGAGGCCAGGTCTTTCCCCAGAACCACCCCCGGAAGGTCCCTCTCGAATCCGGTGATCTCGAAGGATTTGATATCTGGTTTGATGGAATCAACCACTGTGGAAACAGTTTTCTCCTCCTGCAGGTTAACCCCTTTAATAATAACACCTTTTGTTTTTGCCTTCACCCCCGGAATCAATTCATAGTAGGCCAGGGCCTCACCTCTGATGAAGGGTGCAGTAGATATTACATCCGGGATACTCTCGATTCTGGCAGCGGCGTATTCTATATTGTTCCAGCCCCGGGGGGTACGGGTAAAAAACAGGACATGTGTATTAAAACCGACAATCCTGCTTCTCAGTTCCTCTTCAAAGCCATTCATCAGGGACAGCACAATTATCAGAGTGGTCACCCCTACGAAGGTTCCTCCTATGGCAATAAGGGTAACCCTGGAGACAAAACCGCTCCTTCGTTTGGTTCTCAGGTGCCTGAGGGCTATTTCCAGAGAGTAGTGTAGTCTCTTCAATCCCTGTCCCGCCCTTTCTCAGGACGCATGTGCGGAAATAGTATGACATCCCTTATGGAGGGAGAATCGGTAAACAGCATCACTACCCTGTCTATACCTATACCCAGTCCGCCGGTGGGTGGTAATCCGTGCTCCAGGGCCCTGATATAATCCTCATCCAGGGGATGCGATTCCCCATCCCCCTCCTCCCTGGCTCTGGCCTGCTGCCGGAAACGCTCCAGCTGATCCAGGGGATCGTTGAGTTCACTGAAGGCATTGGCCAGCTCCAGACCGGCTATGAACAATTCGAACCTCTCCACCATCCCCTTCTTCTCCCGGTGTCCCTTGGCCAGTGGTGAGACTTCCAGGGGATAATCGGTGATAAAGACAGGTTGAATCAGATTGGGTTCAACCAATCCTGAGAAAAGCACATCCAGATACGCTCCCTTAGCCTCTATCTCCTCTGCATCCAGGCCGTGCTTTTCACAGAGCTTTCTCAAGCGGCCAACCTCTGCTTTTCTGAGATCGTTTCCGGTGGCTTCCTCCAGAGCATCGAAATAACTGATTCTCTTCCAGGGTGTGGATAAATCAATATTGTTCTCTCCATAGGTGATCTCGTTATCACCGGCAACCTGCTCCTTCAACCTGGTGAATATCTCCTCGGTTATATCCATCATATCGGTGTAGTCGTGATAGGCCGCATAGCACTCCAGCATGGTAAATTCCGGGTTGTGCGATCTGTCCATTCCTTCATTCCTGAAATCCCTGGAGAACTCGAAAACCTTTTCTATCCCTCCCACCACAAGCCTCTTCAGATAGAGTTCGTCGGCTATCCTCAGGTAAAGATCCATATCCAGCGCATTGTGATGAGTCACAAAAGGCCTGGCCATAGCACCGCCATATATGCTCTGAAGCACCGGCGTTTCCACCTCCAGGAAGGATCTCTCCAGAAGAAAGTTACGGATGGCCTCTATTATTTTCGACCTGGCAATAAATACATCTCTGACCTCTTTATTCATAATCAGATCCAGATACCTCTGGCGGTATCTGAGTTCCTTGTCTTTCAGGCCATGGAACTTCTCCGGCAGGGGCAGCAGAGCCTTGGCCAGAATATCCAGCTTTACAACTCTGACGGTAAGTTCCCCTGTTCTGGTCTTGAATATGGTTCCTTCCAGGCCCATAAAATCACCCACGTCCACCTGACTGAAGATCTCAAAATCTTCAGGAGAAACCGTATCATCCCTGACATAGAACTGAATTCTGCCGGAGTAATCCTCCAGATCGCCGAATGCGGTATGGCCGTGGCCCCTCAGAGAGATAACCCTCCCGGCCAGAGAAACCTGTTCCTCCGACTCCAGCATCCTTTCCCCTTCCCCGGTTATGTCGGCTATCATATGGCTTCTGTCAAACCGGTAGGGGTAGGGTAACACACCCATCCGGCGCAGATTCTCGAGCTTCTTTATTCTCTGTTCCTTTTCGTTTTCCGGCGTGACGCCTCCGTTACCATTCTCGCTCACGTCATTTCTTCCTTTCATTCCACCTTAAATAACCATCGATAAATTCATCGATATCTCCATCCATTACCGCATTTATGTTTCCCGTATGCACACCGGTACGGTGATCTTTTACCAGGTTGTAAGGATGGAATATATAACTCCTTATCTGGTTGCCCCATGAAATATCCTTCTTCTCTCCTGCGATTTTGTCCTTCTTCTCCTTCTCCTCCTCCCTCAGCTTGGTATACAGCCTGGAACGGAGCACCCTCATGGCCATCTCCCGGTTTCTATGCTGGGACCTCTCGTTCTGGCATTGAACCACTATGCCGCTGGGGAAGTGGGTGATCCTGACAGCCGATGAAACCTTGTTTACATGCTGTCCACCCGCCCCGCTGGCCCGGTAGGTATCCACCCTGATATCATCCGGATTTATCTCCACTTCGATATCCTCATCTATCTCAGGATAAACAAAAACAGAAGCGAATGAAGTGTGTCTCCTGCTTCCTGCATCGAAGGGGGATATCCGGACCAGCCTGTGGACCCCACTCTCGGATTTTAGCCTCCCGTATGGGTAGTCCCCCCTGACCTCCAGAGTGGCATTCTTGATCCCTGCCTCGTCGCCTGGCTGAACATCCAGCACCCGGTATTCATAATGGTGATCTTCCAGGTACCTCCGGTACAACCTCAAAAGCATCTCCGCCCAGTCCTGTGACTCAGTGCCGCCTGCTCCGGGATGAATGATTATCAGGGCATCTTCATGATCATGCTCTCCCCCCAGCAGAACATTCATCTCCAGCTCTTCCAGCCGCCGGTCGAATCTCTCCACCTCGGTAATAATATCATCCAGAATGGATTCATCCGGATTACTGTCCTCCATCTCCATCAGATCGGATAGTGATGACAGATCGGTGGAAAGTTCACGGTAGGGAACCACAATATTCTTGAGCCGGTTCAATCTGGTGGAATCCTTCTCCGCCTTCTTCCTGTTGTCCCAGAAACCCGGCTCTCTCATTCTCTTTTCTATCCGGGCGATTTCCCCGGTCATCTCCTCCAGGTCAAAGATACTCATGCAGCCCTTCAAGCCGCTTCTCCAGATCTGTTATCATATTTTTCATCTCACCGGCAGTCAGTTTCTTCTTCATCTCTCACTCCTTCATTTGATCATAATATCTGCTCAGAAAACCATCCCTTACACAGGCAGCTATTTCTTTTACCTTCTCCCCGGGCAAACCGGTATTTATAATAATATCCGCCTGCTCCCAGGAATCATAGTAATCCCTCTGACTGTATACTCTCCTTTCCGCCTCTTCCCGGGACATCCCGTTTCTTTCCCTCAATCTTCGCACCCGCTCTTCCTCCGAAGCACGGGTGACCAATACCAGTTCCACCTCAAAGTTGAACTTATACTGAAAAAACAGCACTGCATCAAGCACTAAGTATTTATAGCATTCTTTCAGCCTGGACACCTCATCCTCTATAATTTCTGTTACCGCAGGCCTGATTATCCTGTCCAGACGGACCAGCTTCTGGTGGCCGGAAAAGACGATTTCTCCCAGTCTGGCACGTGAAATTCTGCCCTTCTGTCCAAATATCCGGTTACCGAACTCTCTTTCCAACTCATCTCTGACCTCTTCCAGATCCAGTGCCCGGTGAGCTAAACGGTCACAATCCACTACTGCCCCCTTGCGCCTGGAGATAACCTCAGCCACTGTTGACTTCCCCGATGCAATCCCTCCGGTAACCACTATTACAGGTCTTTTCATTAATGCGCCTCCAGCCAGTTGCGGCCGGTACCAATATCCACCTCGACCGGTACATCCAGCTTCAGAGCCTCACTCATCAATCGATATACCAGTTCCTTCATCTCCTCCATCTCATCCTCCCTTACGTCAAACATAAGTTCATCGTGGACCTGCAGTATCATCCTGCTGGCCAGATTCCTTCTGCGTATCTCCCTGTCTATATTGACCATGGCAATCTTTATCATATCCGCAGCAGTACCCTGGATGGGTGTATTTACTGCTATCCTCTCACTGAAACTCCTTCTCATGCTGTCGTTACTCTCCAGGTCGGGTACGATCCTGCGCCTGCCCAGCATGGTCTCGGAGTATCCTTTCTTTCTGGCTCTCCTGACGACCCTTTCGATATAACTCTCCACCCGGGGATACTGGCTGAAGTAATCGTCTATGAATCTCCTGGCCTCATCCGTGGGGATCCCCAGCTGCCGGGAGAGAGAGGTTGCCCCCATCCCGTATATTATTCCAAAGTTTATGGTCTTGGCTCTGGCTCGCATATTCCCGTCCACCTGACCTTCCGCTACATCAAAGATTCTGGCGGCAGTGTGAGTATGGATATCCCTCCCCTCTCTGAATGCTTCCCGGAAGGATTCATCTCCGGAGAGATGAGCCATAATTCTAAGCTCCACCTGGGAGTAATCGGCATCCATGAACAAATTTCCCTCCCTGGGTATGAAGGCGCTTCTTATCTTTCTGCCCAGCTCTGTTCTGATGGGAATATTCTGAAGGTTGGGATCGCTGGAGGATAACCTTCCGGTGGCGGTAACAGTCTGATTGTAAGAAGTATGAATACGGCCGGTTCGGGGATGCACCAGAGCGGGCAGTATATCTATATAGGTGTTTCGCAACTTATACAGCTTTCGGTATTCCAGCAGATGCTCTGCTATGGGATGCCGGGAGGCCAGTTCCTTCAATACTCCGCTGTCGGTGGAGAATCCCGTTTTGGTCTTCCGCACCGGTTTCAGCCCCAGCCTGTCAAACAATATTCTCTGTAACTGCTTGTTTGAATTAATGTTAAACTTTTCTCCAGCTATACTGTATATCTTCTCTACCACCCCGTCCATTATGGAGGATACCTCCCTGGATAATTCCTTCAACCTCTCCAGATCCAGCCCCACTCCCTCTCTCTCCATCCTCTTCAGAACCATGGCAAGGGGCATCTCCAAGTTATAAAACAGGTTCTTCACCCCTTCACTCTCCAGCAGCGGCTGGAAGCGCTTTTTCAGCTTGAGAGTATACTCGGCATCTTCGCAGGCATAGTGTGATAGTTTTTCCAGGGGAACAGACTTAATATCCCTCTGCCTGTCTCCGGTGTTAAACAGTTCCCGGTACGGTATCATCCTGTGCCGGTACAGCTCTAACACCAGGTTGTCCAGCGAATGGGATCTTTTGGCAGGATTAATACAGTAGGAGGCTATCATGGTATCGAAGAGGGAGCCCTGTACAGTAAATCCATGACGCTCCAGCACTGTTACATCATATTTAATATTATGAGCCGCCTTCTTGATCCGGCTGTCCCGGAAAACCGGACCGAGTTCCCTGTTCAAAACATCCAGAGGCAATCCCGGTGTTTCCTTCCGGTCCTGAAAAAGCTGGACATTGCTCCCATCCCGCCGGTAGCTCACCGGGATATACCAGGCCCTTTCCTCGCTGGTACAGATTGAGATCCCTACCAGCTCGGCTGTATGGGGACTGGCGGAGGTAGTTTCGGTATCGAAAACGAAACCGCCCTTGAACTTTATTTCTTTAACTATCTCCTCCATTTCCTCCCTGCCGGCTATAATATGCTCTGCCGCCTCCTCCTCTCGGCCCTCAGCCAGTGAAAGCTCCTCCACTATCTGTCTGAACTCCAGGTCCAACAGCAACCGGCAAAGGGCTTCCTCGTTTCTCTCTTTCATAAACATATCGCTAACCGGGCTCTCCAGTTCCACCTCCCTGAGTTCCACCAGTTCCCTTGACAGCTTCAGGTCATCACTTCCTTCCCTCAACTTCTTCCTCAGGTGGGGAGGATTTACCTGATCGATACTGGCGATGATATTATCTACCGATCCAAACTGATGAAGAAGCTTCAATGCGGTCTTCTCCCCGATCCCCCTGACTCCCGGAATATTATCCGAGCTGTCACCCATAAGCGACAGAAAGTCAACCATCTGCTCGGGTTCAAGACCATATTTTTCTTTAACATCCTCCGGGGTTATTTCACTCTCCAGCTCACCCCCCCGGGAGGGCTTTATCATGTGAACCCTTTCCGACAGCAGCGAATAAAGGTCCTTATCCCCGGATATGATCTTAACATCCATCCCCTGGGATTCTGCCTTACGGGCCACCGTGGCAATAATATCGTCCGCCTCGTAGCCCGGGCACTCCAGGGTGGGAATACCCAGTGCTTCCATCATCTTCTCGATCAGAGGCAGCTGGGTTACCATATCTTCGGGCATCTCCTTGCGGTGAGCCTTGTACTCACCGTACTGCCGGTGCCTCTCGGTCTCCTCCTCGCTGTCGAAGGCCACCGCTATCCGGCGGGGTTCGAATTTGTTCAGTATCTGCAGTATTACCCGGGTAAATCCGTACACAGCACTGGTATTTTCACCCTTTGAATTTATCAGGGGATTCCGGACGAAGGCATAGTAAGCCCGGTATGCCAGGGCGTGTCCGTCTATCAGTATTATTTCCATTTCAATGATCCTTCCGGGCGCTCTCTACCGGTACAGCCCTTTTTCCAGTATGAACAGTTCCACCGGCCGGGGCACCAGATATCTTATCGATCTATTCCGGAGTATCCTCTCCCTGATTTCACTTGAGGAGATAGCATTTCTGCCTGCCCTTACCACCACTAATGCAGCGTCGGAATGGTGCACCGGAAATCTTTCATAACCCGGGCGTTCCACCGCCACTATAGTGGCGTTCGAATATATGTACCCGGGATTCTTCCACCCGGGCATGTCATGGAGGGAATCACTCCCCACTATCAGATGGATATCGCTTCTGTTCATACCCCGGTTACGAAAGTGCATTACTGTCTGGTAGGTGTAGGAAGTAGATTCTTTACCCTCCAGAGTAGATATTCTAAAATTCTCATTATCCCGTACAGCCATATTCAGCATCTCCAACCTGGTCTTGAAATCTGTCAGCTTTCCCTGCTCCTTGTGGGGCGGAGATGCTGTGGGTACAAACACCACCTCATCCAGGCCGGCATAGTCCAGAGCCATCTCTGCAATTATCAGATGACCGGTATGAACCGGATCGAAGGATCCACCGAATATGCCGATTCTGACATCTTCGTTCACCGGGTACCCCCTGTTGAAAATGCGGATTAGAATAAAATACCGGTCCCTGCAGTGCTTCTATGACCAAAACTGCCAGGCCGACCGGATATCTATCCATCTTTCAGTTGCTTTTGGTGTCCCTGGCCAGCGACTGGAGCTTACTTCTGGCCTTGTCCTCCTCTTCGAACTCAACCTCCGGAGGGGAGAGAGCCTGCCGGTATAACCCTGCCGACTCTTCATAGCGTCCTCTCTCTTCCATTATCCGGCCCTTGTAATACAGGCTTTTCTTCTCCCATCTGGTGCCGGGATAGTTATCTATTATCTTATCCAGATAAATAAGTGCACCGTCGTATTCCTCCATGGAATAATATACCATGCCATTCAGAAATGCCTTCTTCCCCAGGTGCCGGTATATCTCTTTTCTTACTTCCAGAGCCTGTTGCCTCCTGGGACTCTGGGGAAACATCTTGAGAAAACGGTTGATTTTTCTCAACGACTCGAGAGTTTTGTTTTGATCCCTTTCGGGCCGGGGTGCCTGCCTGAAAGCGCAGAGTCCCTCCAGAAAAAAAGCGTCATCAACATACTCACTGTAACCATAGTCATTTATAAGAATCCTGTATTCCACAGCCGCAAGCGAATATTCTTCATTTTTACGGTAAGACTCCGCCAGCCGGAACTGGGCATAGTCGCTTCTCTCATCCCCGGCGAAAGATGACAGAAAATCCTTGTACTCCACGGCGGCCTTGTGAAAATCTCCATGTTCAAAATACCCGTCCGCCAGTGCAAGCTTTTCTCCGGGCATTCTTATCTGTCTGGCAGTGTAAGGACCTCCGCATGACAACCATAAAGACAGCAATACAGTCAAAATAGGAAGGTACCATCTGCCGGTTATCCTGTTATTGGGACAGTTCAAGTTTTTCTATCCTTTCCTTGGCCTCCTCCACTATCCTGCCACTGGAGTGGAGATTCAGATTCACTACTTTTCTGTAATATCTTATTGCCTGCTCCCTTTCCCCCTCTCTCATGGATATCTCACCCAGCAGAAAGAGCGCTCTTCCCCGTATCAATATATTTTTTGCCGTGGAGACCAGTTCGGTTAACATGTTTTCTGCTTCCAGGATATCTTCTTCATCATAACAATTCCTGGCTTCTCGATATATCAGATTCTCCAGGTTCCATCTTGCCGTCGATTTGAATCTGCTTTTGGTATATCTATTCAGCAGTTCGCGGTAGATTGCTATCGATTCCTCTGTGTCTCCGGTACCCTCATACGCCTGTGCAAGTTCCATCATTTTTTGGGCAGTTCCGGTAGTATCCTGGTAATGCTCAAGATAACGATTCAGATAAAAGATGGCCCGTTCATATTTTCTCCCCTCCAGCATGATCTCACCGGCTATGGCATCATACCTGCCCAGGCTAAGTTCATCCCTGTAGTTGAGAGCTTTACTGAGAAAACGCCTCCCCTGTTGCCGGTCTCCCTTCCGGAAACTCTTAACCGCCCATTCTGAGTAGATCTCGGCTACATTACCAGCCAGGGTGGAATCCATGGCCCATGCCTGAACGAAGGAATTTTCAGCATCTGTCTCTTTCCCCAGATGCAGCAATGCCCTGGCCTCCAGAATGAGAAGCTTGGGGGTCCTGTCGCCCCCCCTTTTGAAATGATGCCTTATTATGTAAATAGCCTCTGTATACTGACCCCTCCCAATCTCCTTCTCAGCCTTCTGGTAAGGGGTTTCCTTTTCACACGAGATTATTATGAAAAGCACCAGTAATATTCCGTAATAAAATACCCTGCTCTTCATATCTGGATAAGTCAATTCTGAACTCACCCGCCCCACCCCGCTATTAACCTTCGTCCTGATTGGAAAAGAATAGATATATCAAACCGGTAACAATTCCGCCAACCACAATCGGTTCCACTAGTCTGCTCCATCGTACTTCGTGCCTCTCCGGCATGGTGAATGCCTGACTGGGATCTTCAACCCTGTCCAGATCGGAATATGGTATAACATCCTGATAGCTCTTCCGGGTCTCTCCGACCCACACGATATCACCACTGTCCAGATCCACCAGTTGTGAGAAAACTGCTATCTGTGCCTCCCTCTCCACCTGCTTTTCACCTATCCAGTATTTCCTGGAGATAGCGGGATAGCGCAGTGACATCTTGAGCAGCTGGTACGAAAACCTGTAATCAGCGATATTACTTTCCTTCACACCATCGGGCAGTTTCTCCGTAGTTACCCGGTAACCTGCCTCCTTCATAATGGATACCAGTTTGTTGGTGAATACAAAATCAAAATCACTGCTGCTCCTCTCCATATGAAGCCGGATCAGCCTGTTTCCCGGTATCCCGGGCATATTGGATATCAGCTCACTGACAGTACGCTCACTCACATGATCTATAACCTCAAAGTTGGTCATTATATCCTCATTGGAATCCTTCCCTGAGTTCCGGGGCGCCTCCGCAATGGCGGAGCTGATCAGACAGAGGGCGAGAAACAATCCACAAATAAAACATCTAATTTTGAAAATTCTCAAACATTGACCTCCCTGGCGCTCCTTATTTGTCGGGCTAACTTGAAAATTCGATTTCTTATCATGCGTGTTAATATATAATACTGTTTCCTCATCCGCCAATGTCAATCTAAATCTTTATTCCAGATAGCAAAAAAGATTGTATGGATCTGTACTTCTCACCTCAGCCGTTACCATACTTCCCTGCTGATACATCCTTCCGGAGAGATAGCAAACTCCGTCTATCTCATAACACTGCCCATAGTACCTCCCCGCTCCCCATATATGTTCAGCTGGTCTCATTCCAGCCTGAATAGTTTCATCCACCAGTATCTCCAATCTTCTGTTCTCCAGCCTGCTCAACCGGGATTGGGAAATATCCATCTGCAGGTCCATTATCTCATCCCTGCGAAACCGGGATTCCTCTTCCGGCACCGGAGGTTTCAGGGATGCCGCCGGAGTTCCCCTCATGGGGGCAAACTCGAATACACCTGCGTGATCAAACTCGAACCGCTCCATAAAGGAAACCAGCTCTGAATAGTCATCCCTGTTCTCTCCCGGGAATCCAACCATCACCGTAGTCCTAAGTACCATTGACTCCGGCCCCGACCTCAAGGTATCGAAGATCCTGTTCAGATCCCGGGACCGGTAACCCCTTCCCATCCTTTTCAGAATGGAATCAGAGGCATGCTGTACCGGAATATCCAGATAGGGAAGAATCACTCCCTCTCCAATCAGTTCCAACAGAGAGTCTGGATCGATGTGAGCGGGATGAAGGTACATCAGGCGAAGCCACATATCACCAACTATCTCTTTCATCCTCCTCAAGAGACTCTCCAGGTCATAGTTCCCCCGGAGGTCATGACCCCATGAGCTGGTATCCTGGGCTATTATCACTATCTCCTTGACCCCCAGGCGGCTGAGTGATTCCGCCTCATCGAGGATACCCTCCGGATCCCTGCTCTTCAACCCGCCCCTGAGAGAAGGGATAATACAATAACTGCAGTGGTTGGAACACCCCTCTGCAATCTTCAGATATGCCAGATGGGGAGGGCTGAACAGCCTTCTGCCCGGGATCTCCGGCCTTTCCATCAGCTTAGCCCGCCCGGTGAATTTCCCCGCTT
This sequence comes from uncultured bacterium, assembly GCA_964613215.1. Lineage (GTDB taxonomy): Bacteria > Krumholzibacteriota > Krumholzibacteriia > Krumholzibacteriales > CAZTHK01 > CAZTHK01. The sequence goes on from CAZTHK010000024.1 coordinate 11,521, forward strand.
TATCCGGCTGGATCTCCGGCCTTACAGCCAGGGATCTCATGCTCCCCACATCCATAAAGCAGTCCACCTCCGGAAACAAACCGGGGAGTACTCTCCCCTCCCTGGATACCAGGCAACCCAGAACAGCCAGTTTCTGCCACTCCTGCTTTCCCTCTATGACCCTCAATATCTCACCCACCGATTCTTCCTCCGCCCCGGGTATGAATGCGCATGTGGTTATAACCAGAAGATATGCCAGGGAAGGATCTGAAACCTCTTTCCATCCCCTGGAATCCAGTTCATAGGCTGCCCTTTCTGCATCTTCCAGATTCTTGGGACATCCCAGATTAAAGAAAAAATATGTCAGAGGAGGGAATGCCTGATCAAAGCTCTTCATACTCTTCCCTGCTTACCAGTACTTTTCTGGCCTTACTCCCCTCGAACGGCCCCACTACACCTGCCTGCTCCAGCATATCAATCAGCCGGGCGGCCCTGGCATAGCCGATCCTCAGCCTTCTCTGCAGTAGTGATATGGACCCCTGCTGGTGAAGAATTACCAGTTCCCTGGCCTTGTCAAACAGTTCGTCATCACCTTCCTCCAGGCTTAACTCTTCCTCAACCTTTTCCCCTACTGAAAGGTCCAGAGATTCCTCCCCATTCTGGAATTTCTTCCAGTAAGAGGTAATATTTTCCACATCCCTTTCCGAGACATAGGAACCCTGAAGCCTCTTGGGCATGGGCAGATCTTTGGGAAGGTAGAGCATATCTCCGTTGCCAAGAAGCTTTTCCGCACCGTTGGTGTCCAGGATGGTACGGGAGTCGGTCTTGGAGGTGACCTGAAAGGCGATTCTGCAGGGGAAGTTCGCCTTGATCAGTCCGGTCACTATGTCCACGGAGGGACGCTGGGTGGCAAAAACGAGATGGATTCCCACCGCCCTGGCCATCTGTGACAGCCTGGTAATCGGTTTATAAATATCCTTGCCCAGAGAAACCATTATATCGGCGAGTTCGTCAATTATAGTAATGTAATAGGGAAGCTTCTTCAACTCCTCGCCATCCTCCGGATGGATGAATTTTTCATTCTCCACCTTCCGGTTATAACTTTTGATATTCTTCACCCCGGCTGCAGCCAGGAGCTTATAACGGCGGTCCATCTCACTGGTCATCACCTTGAGTGCCTTCATGGTATCCTTCGATTCTGTAATCACCGGATGCAGAAGATGAGGAACACCATTATAGGATATCAGCTCCAGGCGTTTGGGATCGACCATCACGAATCTGCAGGTGGCCGGAGTGTGCCTGAGAAGGAGGGATAGTATGATAGAATTAATGCAAACACTCTTTCCGCTTCCGGTTGCTCCGGCAATCAGAAGATGGGGCATATCCGATATGTCGGCATAGTATGGCCTACCATCCACTGTCTTGCCCAGAGCTATGTTAAGGTTTTCATCCCCGGGAGGCATATTTACCTCCATCTCCTTCAGTGTCACCATCTGGGGCTGAGGGTTTGGAACTTCTATACCCACTGCTCCCTTTCCGGGAATAGGTGCCTGAATTCGAATAGAACGTGCAGCCAGAGCCAGTGACAAATCATCCACCCGGTTGGCTATCTGGCTTACCTTCACCCCGGAATCCGGAACATACTCAAAGGTGGTTACCACCGGTCCCGGCCTCACCTCCCTGATCTGACCCCTCAAACCAAAATCAGCCAGTTTGTCCTCTATTATCTCCGATCGTTTAACCAGCTCGGCCCTGGTATAGGAAACCTCTCCCCCCCCGGTGCTTTCCATTAAGGAGGAATCGGGAAGGGGTGCCGAATCGGCTGAAGTTGCCGTGGGAGTATGATCGATCTGTTTATCCGTCTCCCTGGATGATGTATCCTCCTTTCCGGTACCCCCGGTTATCTTCAGGTTCTCTGCAGATTTACGCCTGGCAGTCTTTCTCTCAGCCTCCCCTGGCCCCTCCTTCCTTCTGGAGTTGACTTTTACCCTCTCCTTGGCCCGGCGTTTTATCTGCGGCAATTCCAATTTCCGGAGGGATATACCCTTTATCTTCTCTGCCAGAATCCTGAAATGGGGAAAGAACACAACTGTTAACACCACAGCCAGGGCAGCATAAAGAATAATAAATGTGCCTACTCTTCCGATAAGCAATTCCAGAAAATCCCTGGTATTAACCGCTATAAGACCTCCCGCCTCAGAATTGCCGTATGCAGCCAGTATGCTGAAAATGATCCAGGCAGCTGCCGAGAGGCAGATAATCTGCTTCCTGTAGCGGCTGAGGGGAATACCGGCAAAAGTGACTGCTCCCCAGTAACCAAGGAAAACCACCAGAATCCAGGAGAATATATTTCCCAGGCCTACTCTGAGTACTTCAGCCACGGTGGCTCCCAGAGGACCACAGAGGTTATCCACATTCCAGAAAGCTCCCCAGTCTGAAGGCTGGTACGACCAGAGGGATACCCCTGAAAAGAGAGCCAGTGTGATAAGCAGAACACCGGTTATGAATTTTCTTTTACTCTTCATACCAACTTTATCCGCAGCTTAATCCTCCGGCGATAGACATCTTTCGTCCTCCCGGCTACTGTTTTACCTCAACGGCAATTCAGTATGCAGCTGATAACATTCTCCCTCACTACTATCTTTTTTTATCAATGATTTTTTTAAAGGTAAAGCAATTTCTTGAAATATTGCCCCCTAACAGAGCTGAGACAGGGGCAATTCCGTCCGCTCCGGAATGGATGACCTGCCGGGCATTATCAGGGGTTATTCCGCCTATTGCCACCAGAGTTATATCTACCTTTTCCCTGACCCGGGCCAGAAAATCTGTGCCCACTGTCTTTACCCCTGGTTTGGTGGGAGAGTCGAATATGGCGCCCGCCGAGAGATAATCTATATCCTTTCCCTTCAGCTTTCGGACTTGATCCAGGCGGTGAATGGTGCATCCTATTATTGCTTCCGGCCCCAGTACTGTTCTGGCCAAATCAGGGCTTTCATCTGTCTCGCCCAGATGAACTCCCTCTGCTCCCATTTCCCCGGCAAGATATGGATCATCATTGACAATTAACGGCACACGGAACTGTTTTGACATGGATATAATATCCTCCAGATCCTTCCGCTTCAGATCAAGCGGTAAATCCTTGGCCCTGTACTGAATGATATCCACACCCCCGTCCAGCAGATGACGGGTGGACTGTTTCACCGCCTCAGGTGCTACTACCGACCGGTCCAGGATAGCGTAAAGAAAAGGAGAAGGAGGAAGCTTAGACTCTCCCCTTCTTCCCTCTGCTTCTCCGGAAAAGTGCTTCTTCTCCTGCTCATTCCGCTCTTTCATTATCTCCCTTCCACTTTCATCCGGTCTTCAGGCCCTGATTGTATTTCCCTCCATCCGGGGTACCAGCCCGGAGATATCAAGCCTGGAACAGTACTCCACATCCCGGTGGTATCCCATCTCCTTCAACCTCCTTCCCCGGTCGCATCCCTCCAGGAACCCCAGAGTATTGTCCGAATGATTCCGGGATAGCTGGATAGCTATCCTTCCGGCATCCCCCACTTCCTCTTCATCCACACTTTCCCCTAATTTCTCCAGCAGTATCCCGCAGCAGAGAAGATCCTCAGCAGCAAGGTCGCCCTCCGAGCCGCTGCATATCAAAGCTATATCCTCTTCATCCCTTATCCGGCCGGCCACTTCACCCACATTGTTAAGTGAACATATCAACAGCTTTTCCGCTTTTCCCGCCGATGTTATAGCCCGGGTCCCGTTGGAGGTAAACAGAATTACTGTCTTTGATTCTACCTTCTCCGGAATCATTTCGGAGGGCGAGTTGAATAGATCAAACCCCTCAATGGGCAGCCCCCTGCGTTCGCCCACCAGTATCTTGGATCCTCTTCCACCACTTCCCCCGGCCAGCCTTACTGCTGCATCCATACTGTTGACAGGTATAACACCGCTGGCGCCACTTTCCAGTGCCGCCACCACACTGCTGGTAGCCCTCAATACGTCAATAACCACCACCAATCTTCCCTGAAAACTCACTCCGTCCGTGGTTTCAACGGTGGGAAATACATCCATATCCATATCAGCCATACCTGAAGTGCCTTGTTAAGTGACTATTTCATCCACTTATCTATCATAGCAGTATGAAATTCAGCCCTGGTATACTCCTCACTCTCGAGCAGACTTCTAAGAAAGGGTATGGTAGTTTTGACCCCTTCTATTATGGTTTCATCCAGTGATCTTATCATGCGCCTTCTGGCCTCCTCCCGGTCAGCTCCCCATACGATAACCTTTGCCAGAAGCGAATCATAATACGGCGGCACCAGGTATCCGGCATATATATGGGAATCAACCCTTACCCCTGTTCCACCCGGTGCATGATAGAAAGAAATCCTTCCCGGAGAAGGTTTGAAATTCTTCTCCGGGTCTTCCGCATTCAAACGGCACTCTATGGCGTGCCCATTTAATTTTACATTCCTTTCGAATACAGTACTGCTTCCTTCAGCCTCCACCATAATCTGTTCCTTTATCAGATCCAGACCGGTAACCATTTCGGTAACCGGATGCTCCACCTGTACCCGGGTATTCATCTCCAGAAAGTACACTCTCTCTTCATCTACCAGAAACTCCACCGTCCCCAGTGAGTTATATTTTATCGCCGCTGCTCCCTGTACGGCGTACTGCCGCAGGGTTCGCCGGGTCTCCTCCGATATTCCCGGAGATGGCGATTCTTCTATCAGCTTCTGGTGTTTTCTCTGAATACTGCACTCCCTCTCTCCCAGATCAACTACCTCTCCCCTTCCGTTTCCGATGACCTGAATCTCAACATGACGGGGAGAAGTCAGATATTTCTCTATATATATCCCGCTGTCTCCGAAGGATGCCTCCGCCTCCCTGGCGGCCGCCCTGAACATACTCTTGAGGGAATCCTCCGATTCCACTATCCTTATTCCCCTTCCTCCTCCCCCCGACGCCGCTTTTATCATAACCGGATAACCTATATCTGCACAAATTGATACGCATTCTTCTTCACCCTCTACAATCCCCTCGCTACCTGGAATTACCGGCAGCCCCGCCTCCTTCATCAGCAACCTGGCGTTGGATTTATCACCCATCTTCTGCATGACCCCGGGCTTGGGGCCTATCCAGTCTATGCCGCAGGATTCGCATATCTCTGCGAAACGGGCACTTTCGGACAAAAAGCCGTAACCGGGGTGTATGGCATCAGCATGTGTAATCTCCGCCACTGAGATAACTCTGGGAATATTGAGGTAACTTTCAGATGGATGAGCAGAACCTATACAGACAGATTCATCCGCCAGCTTGATATGGAGGGAATCCACATCAGCATCCGAATGAATGGCCACCGTGGACACGCCAAGCTCCCGGCATGCACGGATAACCCGGAGGGCGATTTCGCCCCTGGCTGCAATCAATACTTTACCGTACATTGATAAATCTAAAACTCACCGTCTGAAACACTGCTCTTTCCGGCACCCTCGAAATCATCCCATGTCTTATCGCTGGAGGCAGCAATACCCTTCAGTCTCAGGCTGAACTCATGAGGGTTGGAACTGTTTCTCAGGGCTTCTTCCCTGGAGATCCTGCCACTGGAGAAGAGCTGCATCAACGACTGGTCGAAACTCTGCATCCCATGGGAAGATACTCCCTCCTTTATAGCCTGCTGTATCAAAGATGTCTTGTCAGGGTCAATAATATAATCCCTTATGGTTGAAGTTACAACCATTACTTCCACCGCCGGAACCCTTCCCTTGCCATCCTTGAGTGGAATAAGCCTCTGAGCAATGACCGATTGGAGGGTGGACGAAAGCAGATACCTGATCTCCTGGTGCTGATGAGGGGGGAAGAATGAAATCACCCGGTTGATGGTCTGGGTGGCATCCATGGTGTGAAGTGTGGAAAAAACCAGATGTCCTGTATCCGCCGCCATCAGAGCTATCTCCATGGTCATGGCATCCCTTATCTCTCCTACCAGTATTACATCGGGGTCCTGCCGAAGTATGTGCCTCAGGGCTTCGTGGAAGGAGGTGGTATCGTTGCCAATCTCCCTTTGATTAATTATACTCCTGCCATCATGGTGAAGGAATTCGATAGGATCCTCTATGGTAATAATGTTCTTGTTTACCCTTCTGTTTATCTCCTCCACCATGGCTGCCAGAGTGGTAGACTTTCCACTGCCCACCGTTCCGGTTACAAATACCAGGCCCCTCTCTCTCAGAGCCAGATCCTTTATGATCTCAGGCAGATCCAGCTCATCGATAGCCTTGATCTCTACCGGAACGTGCCTGTATACCATGGCTATAGAACCCCTCTGGACATAGAAATTAGCCCTGAAACGGGCCAGTCCCGCCACCCCGAAGGCAAAATCTACCTCCCTGGTTTTACGGAACCGCTCAGCCTGCTTCCTGGTCAATATCTGCTCTGCAATTTCCTCCATCTCCTTTGGTGTCGGCTTCTTGAAATCAAGGTGCCTTAATTTGCCGTCAACCCTTATGACAGGAGGCAATCCCGCCTTGAGATGCAGATCACTTGCCCTGTGTGTTATCATGGTTTCCAGTGTTTTTTTAATGTTCATCTCCGGTCCTCTCCATAAATGCAATATCTGTTTGTAGCCAACCACGGCCAGAGGAAGAAGCTTAACAGCCCTGATATAGCACAAGTTCCTATCTCACTGACAATTACACTACCTTCGCCAATCATCTCAATGAACTTCTGCTGGCTGGATATTATATTTTGCAAGGATCAAGCCGGATCTATAAGAAAAAGTGGTTGTCCGTATTCAACCGGTTGGGCATCCCGGACCAGGATCTCCTTTACTACACCTTCCACATCTGATTCTATCTCATTCATCAACTTCATGGCTTCTATGATACAGAGCGTTTCTCCCACTTCCACTTTCTTTCCAACCTCTACGAATGGATCCGACTCCGGATCGGACTGCCGGTAAAAGGTACCTACCATGGGTGAGGATACTTCCACTAACCCGTTATCCTTGCCACCCTCAATCTTTTCCCCTTCGGATTCTTCCTCTTTCGAGATACCGGCAGCTTCTGCATCCTTCCCGGAACCTTCCCCCTTCTCCACATACCCTCTCTCTTCAGGAACAATTTCTTCCACATATCTCTTTTCCGAAGACGCTCTGTTCCTGCTCACCCTTACAGTAGTAAAAAAGCGGCGGACCTCTATCTCATCCACATCCTCCTGCTTGAGCAGGGCTATAAGCTTTTTTATGTTCTTTATCATTTCTTCACCCGCTCTATGTAGCTCCCATCCCTGGTATCTATCTTCAGTACATCTCCCTTTTCGATGAACAGGGGCACCGATACGCTGGTCCCTGTTTCCAGAACCGCATTCTTGCTGCCACCCTGGGCAGTGTCCCCCTTTATTCCCGGTTCGGTTTCTCTTACTTCGAGTTCAACAAAATAGGGGAGCCTTACCGCCACCGGTTTGTCCTCTTCCATCAGCACAGTAATGATCATATTCTCCTTGATATAGGGGAGGACCTCCTCGATTAATGATCTGGAGAGAGGGATCTGTTCGTATGTCTCCGTATCCATCAAATAGTAAAGATCATTGGTGTTATATAGATATTGGAATTCCCTTCTATCCACCCTTACTTCCTCCACCTTTTCTCCCGCCCTGAAGGTCTTGTCCACCACATAACCCTCCGGAATATGTTTCAGTTTGGTTCTCACAAAAGCTCCGCCTTTGCCCGGCTTTACGTGCTGAAACTCCACTATTGAAAATAAATCGTCGTCCAGCCGCAATATCATGCCATTCCTGAAATCGCTCGTTTCTGCCAATGCAATCCCTTCCCTCTGGTTTGACTAATGGTCATCATTCTGTTTATCTCTCAGCTTTTCGACCCAGGATTTAAAATGATCCATATCATCCCGCTGCTCATCTTCCTCTTCTGTCTCATCTCCCCGCCAGTCCTTATCTTCCTCTTCCCCCCTGTCCTCTCTCTCCATTTCCTTTACAGCTTCGGAGACTTCCTCACCTGATTCCGGTTCTTCACCCTGCTGATCATCCGGTCCCCTCTTCTCCTCACCGGATTCATCTTCTTCATCCTCCTTCCCCCCTTTGCCTCTGGTACTTTTTGCCAGGTCCTGTTCAACATCATCAAGCGAGATAGTCATAACATCCTGCTGGAAGGCTTCATCCCTCTGCTGTTCAGAAGAATCCAGGATCCTGTTGATCTTTTCCACCATCCTTGACGCTTCATTGTTACCGGGATCCCTCTCCAGTATTTTGCGGTATACCTCCAGGGCCTTCTGATAGTAACCCTGAGCAGCATAGATCCCGGCAAGTGTTATGGTGGCCAGCTCGCCGGGCTGCTGGACATTCTTTACTGATTCATCATCTTCAAGATCTATCTCCCTGCTCTTCAACCCGCTCTCTATCCTGCCCAGTGCTGCTTTCGCCTTCTCATTGGTGGGATCGATCTCCAGAAGCCTCCTGAAATAATCGGCTGCTTCGGATTGTTTATCCTCCGCCAGGGAGATGTCTCCCATATATTTCAGAGCAACCATATTCTCAGAATCTGTCTCCAGGACCTGCAGGAATTCACTCCTGGCCCTTTCGGTAGCTCCTTTGTCGTAGAAGCATTTGCCCAGTATCACCCGGGCACTGGCGTAGCCAGGGTATCTCTCCAGCCCCTTTTCACATATAGCCACCGCCTTGTCCAGTTCTCCCCTCTTCCGGTATGCATCCGCCAGAGGTGCAAATGCCCGGGACTCGGGATACTGATCAAATTTCTCTATCAGATCTTCCAGTTCTCTATCTATCTCAGACATCATTGAATAATCCTTCGGTATGCAGCTGGAATACTGCAAAAGCTATCAGAGCATTGTCTTACTGTCAAGCCCGACCTTATCCCCGGCACAACATTTTTCCTGCCCGGCAGGACTCACCGGTTTCTCCAGCCCCGGAAATAATTCAGACTGTAAAACTACTACTCCTCTGTTAAAACCTGAATGTTTCAGCAATTGCAATGAGCTCCCTCAACAATTTATGTTTTTTAAATCCCGGTCCGTAAACCAGACAGTCCACTATCCATAATTTAGATTTCTTCCTGTCCAGGACAAAGAAACAGACATAGGGACCACCGAATGTATCCTGGCTGTCTTCCCAGTATCCGTCCATCCTTATCGATTCATAGGGACCCAATTCATCCCGTCTGAAGGAGACCAGGTTCCTTCTCATTACATCTTTGTCGTAGAGTTCCCAGGCAATTTCGGAACGGATCTGGTAGTAGGCAGAGGAATCCGCCAGGCTGACCCTCTCCTTCTCCCACCCCCTCCAGGAAACAGAAAGCCCCCGGTGAGGTTTAAGCCGGACTATTTCTATACCGGGTATACCGGGCCTCTCCTGATTCAACCGGTAGAGTGAAGGCACCCCCACATGAAAGCCATATTTCGCCTGAAGCATTTCACTGACTTCCTCTTTGTTCTTTCTGAGGAGGTAATCCCGGATCCTCTGACGGTTAGCCTCTTCGATGACTTCCCTGATTAACTCTCCCTTCTCACTTATAGCCTTTTTAAGTTCAACCCTGGTAGGAGCCGTTAAAATAACCGAGAATTGTCCCTTTTTGGGATAATGCAGTTTTTTTAACACATTAACCTGTCCGCTCCTGACCCTCTGCACTCCACCCGGCCCGATGAAGGCATTAATCAATGTCCCCGCTTCGCCACGATGCGGTATGCCCAGAATTACCACATTCTTAGAGGGAGGTTCCTTCTTGAACTGTCTGGCCGATATAACGCTGGTGAAGAACTGGAGTTCCATCCGGTTGTAATAATCTATGGGGTGCTGAAGCTGATTGCTTAAATCCTCAGCCAGTCCCTTCGGTTTACCATCCTCGGTGACTATAACCACCTTGCTGTAGGAGCCTGCGGGGGGTACATCCACGCTTCCGTAACATGATATTAGCGCAGCCGCCGTAAACAAATATGCCATAAGTAAAATCGATTTTCTCATTATCTCCTCCTCCATATCAGGATAATTTCAATCGGCTGCAGTGGCAAGGTTTAATTCAACCGTGTTAATATAAATGTTATACTGGATAAAATGAAGTTATAATAAAAATGGGATGACAGTCCCGGGTCATCCCATTAAGCTTTCCGCTTTTCTAATAGCGAACCTGCTGGTTTATTCACTGCGATTCTTTTTTATAACATTCCGGAGATATAAATTTTCTCTTTCCAGTTTCCTTATCAGGTTCTTGAGGAAGGCATTTTCCCTCCTCAATGAATCCATTGCCCTTTCGCTATCTGAGATAAAGGGATCATCGATGTTGAAGGGAATATTCATCTCTCCGGGAGACAGTTCATCAGATACCATCCTCACTCCTACTGGATATCCTCTTCCGGTATATACAGCCCCTCCCTTATTCCTGGTCTGGTAATCCGGGGCCTCCCTCTCCTCTTTCTGAGCTATCCCCTCGTTCATTTCGGGTAATTCTCCCGCTGGTATGCCGGGAGCATCAATTTGAAGAAGCCACACCCCGGCCAGTACAACTATAACCGCAGCTGCAACTCCCGCCATAAACCTCTTGCCCCATCCCGGCTGATTATATATTTCCCGGTACCCGCTCCGGCCGGCTTTAACCTTCTCCTGCATAATCCTTCTCTTCACGTTCCATTCGAACTCATCCGAAGGGGAACTCTGGGGAATCTGCTGCAGCATATCAAGGCAACTGTTCATCTCAGCTACGAATCTGGAGCATTCTTCACAGTTATCCAGATGTTTCTGCAGTTTCAACTTATCCCGCTCCTCCAGCATACCGTCACGGTTACTGAAATATAGCTCCCTGGCTTTCTTACACCTCATTCTTCTCCCTCCCTGATGTGATAATCTCCTGATAGTAAAGGTAATGCTGCTTTCCTGAAATATTTTCTTCCCCGGTTAATCCTGGATCTGACCGTGCCCAGTTTCAAGCCGGTGGTGGCGGCAATCTCTTCATAACTCAGCCTGTTAATCTCTCTCAACACGAAAGTGGTTCTGTACCTGGGCGGAATCTTCCGGATGGCAGCCTGCATGAGCTTCTCCAGGTCCTTCTGTTCCATCTCCTCTTCAGGCCCCCTGGATTCATCCTCTATCTGCCGCCATCGTATCTTTTCACCTCCGGATTCCTTGAACCAGAGGCTGACCCTGGTTGGCCTTCTCTTCATATTTCTCATATAGTTACGTACCAGATTCGTGGCAATGGTATAAAGCCATGTGGAGAAGCGGGCAATCTTTCTGTACTTGTCAGCATTCATATAAGCCTTGACGAATGCCTCCTGGGCAATCTCCTCTGCCTGGTCGGGATTACTCAATAATCTCAACAGGTATGAATAGAGCCGGTCCTTGTATCTGTTCACCAGCACATCGAAGGCCTGATTGTCTCCCTCCGGAACACGCAGAATAAGCTCTTCATCGGAGAGCCCCGCGTACTTCTCTTTTTTTTCGGCCAGATTCTTCTTGTTGATCAATTCATCATCTCCATTATTTCTGTCATCCACTTTGTATTTACCCTCTTCTGAAGCCAGAGTTCCAGAATATTTAAATATTTATCTCTGTTCCGCTGTATTTTTCTTTTTTACATCCGTAATATCAAGAGATACAACAACTTTACCATCTTCCCTCTCAATTCTTATCCTCCTGGGATAACCCTCCTCACCATACTCCCTCCTGTAGCCGTAGCCGGTGGTATAGCAGATTCCATTCTCCTTCCGGCACTGCCTGAAAAGGGAAGGCCTCCCCACATTTTCACCCTCTATATGGATGTATCTCCCCCTCCAGTCCGCCTCCAGCTCCCATTCCCCGTCATATACCATAAATTCAGATGAATCGGCACGGCAGAAGGGGGGGGGTTTCAATAAAAGCATATAGAGTATGTCTCCGGGGACCACATTCATTCCGGTTGCCCGGCTTAGAATGGTCAGGGATGAATCATTATCATAGAACCTTTCCCTTTTCCGGTCAAATATAGTCATAATCCCATCTTCGATATAAATGGTCGCCTCTTCACTCCCCGCCCCCAGCATTCCACTCTGCTTGAAATCGACCCTGTAACGGTTCCCCCCTCTCTCTTCCACCCTGAAGACCCCCCTTACCCGGTACTGTGGTGTCTCCACCCGCACCCTTCCCCTTATTGCCGGAGTTCCTGTCTTGAAATCATATCTGAAATATTCATTCAATCCCTCCCCGCAATCCAACACTATTCCGGGTGAGGGACCGGAACAACACATCATCAGGGGTAAAGCCGCCAGGATAAGAATAATTCTCGCCCCTCTGTACATTTCCCCCCCCTCATTTTGTCACATAGAAGAATCAAGGTTTTTGAGCTCTTCCTGAACCCTGTCATTATCAGGGTCTATCTTGAGCGACTTCCGGTAAGCTGCCCCGGCTTCCTCGACCTTCCCCAGTTCCCGGTAGGTATGACCAAGATGTTCCCATATCACCGGGTCATCTCCAGCCAGCTCTACCGCCTTATTGAAGATTTCCAGGGCTTCCCGGTAGTCGCCCTGTCTGAATCTTATCCATCCCAGGCTGTCCATGAAATAACCATTCTGAGGTTCCTTATCCAGGGCCAGTCTTACCAGCTCCTCAGCCACTGACAGGCTGTCCCCCTTTTGAGCCAGAAGGTATCCGTAGAAATTATTTATGGATGCATCTTCGGGAAATTTCCTGTGGAGGCTTTTCAGCCTCTTCAGGGCACTCCCGTAATCCTCCATGCTTTCGTATACTGCCGCCAGTTCGAGTAGTATCTTCCGGCTGCCCGGTTCAATCTTCTCCGCTCTGCGAAGAAACTTCTCCGCTTTATCGTACCGTTCCAGTTTGTTATATACTGACCCTATGATGTAGTTGTCATCGGCGGAATCCTCAGGCACCCTGCTGGCTGCTTCAGCCAGATAGTGCTCCTTCTTCTCTTCTGTAATCTCCAGCTGTTGATCATCCCCCGAGGGTTCGCCGGCCAGACCGAATGCAACCAGTATCAACCCCACATAGTTATCGAAGTTATCCGGTTGCAGTTCTATCAGTCTCTCCTGGTATTCCACCACATTGCTGAAGTTTCCCAGCCTCATCTCTATCTCCGATACAGCTCTCATTATGGAAGGGTTTCCCCCCACCTCCTCCAGCAGGTCCCTGAATAAATTCAGTGCGCTCTCCAGCCTGTTTTCTCTCAGATACATCTTCCCCAATTCCAGCTTACCCCTCTTCTCCAGCCTTCCCTTCTGATAGAGAGGTTCCAGGATGTTTATACCGGTGTCATAGTAACTGCCGCTGTATACTATGCGTAACAGTTCCTTAATAGCGAGATCACTGGAAGGTTCGATCTCAAGGGCATCCTTTACCGCCTCAAGAGCCTCTTCGGCTCTTCCCGCTTCCATCAGGGTGGATCCCAGAGCTATATGTGCACCGGTGAAATCCGGATCTATCTCAGTAGCGTCCCTGAATGATTCTATGGCTTTATCCACTTTACCCTGATTCATATATATAAAACCGAGCTTATAGTTTATGAAAAAATCACCGGGGGAAATCTCTCTGGCCTCCTCCAGGCTCTCTCTGGCCTGACCGGTTCTGTCCAGTTCGAGATAGACCCGGGAGAGAAATTTGAGTACCCTGGCCCGGGATACACCGGTCTTACCCTCGAGTTTCAGTAGATGCTGCAGAGCCTTTTCGAATTCCTTCCGCTTATATTCGATCTCGGCCATTATCATATGCCCCTCACTGCTGGCAGCGGGAATATCTATCAGCTGGAGAGCATATTTCCTGGCCTTTTCCAGGTCTCCTATTTCCATCAGTATTTTGGCAAGGTCCTTCTTCAGCCTGGTATTGCCGGGAAGGTACTTCTCGGCATATTTATAATAGCTGTATGCATGCCCGAGATCGCTGGCAGCCTCCAGATAGGCGCCCTGGATGTAATAAACATATCCCACGTAATCCTCCATCTCCCCCCCCAGTGCATGGTTGGCGAGAATGAAACAGAGCAGGATGGTAGTGATCAGATATTTCTTCATATTATCCTTTCCTTTTTATATCTATAATATCCAACCACAGGCCGGTACGCAATGTAAATAGGATATTCGGCTTAACTAATGGTGATTTGGAATTCTGGAGCAGAATCCAAGGGGGGTGTCTACAGTAGTTGATTTGCCCTTTATTCTGGTTACAATGGTGCTGAAATCATCAGGGCTGAATCAGTATATTATCCTTAATAATTATTGACATTACAGTATCCCGGGGTATATTCTTAGTTGAGGTGATAATTATGCAATCATCCGCGGAACGGCTTCTGCTTATTATTATAGCCACATCTTTTATCTTTTTCTCCGGGTGTTACACCCTGCTCAAGCACCCTTCGCCGGAAGGGCCCCGGACAGACGATTACAGCAGCTGCGGACAGTGTCATAACAACTACTACATGGCAACCAGTTACAATCCCTACTACAGAGGTCCCTGGTGGGATTATTACTCGGTTCCCTGGTGGTACAACGACCTGCTGGTGGTAACCGACGATGGGGATGAGATTCCCATGCGGACAATCCTGGGCCAAAGATATGCCCGGCGCAGTAACCCACTCCCGTCCCCTTCAATGGTCCGTACAATAGTTGCACCCGGTGCGAATAAAAGCGGGGATTCTCCGGTAATCACACCCCGCCGGGATATATCCAATTCGGACCGGAAGGATCAGGGAAAAACCAGGGATATAATACCCTCCCGGCAGCGTGTAATAAGAAAGAGGGACTCTTCGGATAGAAAAAGCAGCAGGAGAGACACCAGATCACCTGTCAGGAAAAGGAAGACCAGGAAGAGTAATGATTCCGGCGACCGCAGCTCATCCAGAAGCAGTAATTCCGGCGACCGCAGCAGAAATACCAGCAGGGAAAAGAGGGAAAAATGAAGAGTAAAGGGATCATCGCCTTAACCATCACAGCTCTGTTAGGAACTCTCCTGGTGCCGTCAACGTCATATTCACAGATCATTCAGGGAATCACCCTGGAACGTCTGGGCATCCTCTCAAACCGGGGGACCGGAGCAAGGCCCTTTGCCCTGGGTGGAGCATATACCGCAGTAAGTGACGATGCATATGCTCTGATGTTCAATCCGGCCGGGCTGGCACAGATAAGAAGAAAGGAAATGTCATTCGGGCTGCATCATACTCAGAGCACCATCTCCAATGAGTATAGCAGGGTGGAACGCCAGACCGGCAATTCAACCACCAGGCTGGGTCACATATCAGCGGTATATCCCATCCCCACTTACCGGGGAAGCCTGGTATTCGCATTTGGTGTTTTCGGAGTAGGCAGCTCGGATCTCGAATATGCCAGAACAGGCCTCAACTACACCGCCATGGCAAATATGGACAACTACTTCAACCAGTCCGGTACCACCTATAAATACCTGCTGGGAATGGGAGTGGACATATCACCCCGCCTCTCGGTGGGCGCAAACCTGGCCATCTGGGATCAATCCATAGATTTCACCGAAGAGATATATCAGGAATATACTCCTGACAACTGGGCTTTATACCAGGACAATGTTTCCACGGACCTGGATGGGATATCCTTCGACCTGGGGTTGCTGATGAGATTCAACCAGTACCTCAGGGCCGGTTTCAGCTTTACCAGCCCGGTATGGCTGGATATAAGCGGTACCGGAACCGATGTTTATGAAGCTGACGACTGGATAACCGATCCCTTAACCGCCAA
The DNA here is from genome assembly GCA_964613215.1 of uncultured bacterium. GTDB lineage: Bacteria > Krumholzibacteriota > Krumholzibacteriia > Krumholzibacteriales > CAZTHK01 > CAZTHK01. The sequence continues at coordinate 27,216 of CAZTHK010000024.1, forward strand.
CATCGAAGAGCAATATACACTTCCTATGAGATTTACCGGAGGAATCTCCGCCAATCTGCCCTACACCCTCATCTCCGCGGATGTATCCTATACCGACTACAGTCAGACCAAGTACGACGGACTGGAGCTGATCAACCCCGATGATATCACCAGGGATGTACTGGAGGAGACCTGGGACCTTCACCTCGGGGCAGAATTCACCATACCGGTATATCCGGTTAAATTACGGGCGGGATACTCCTACACTCCCCTGGCTACCACACCGCTGGAGGAGATAACCTACATCGATGAAGAAGAGCTTCAACTGATAACGGAATGGGATTACTACGAAACAGTTAAGGAGAGGCAATACTTTACCTTCGGGGTGGGAGGGCTGATAGACAGGGTGCTCAAGTTAGATCTAGCGGTGGCAATAGGTGAATTCGAGAGGGAAACCTCCTATCTGACCGAGAAGAGGGAATTCACCGAAGTAATTCTTTCCGGTGCCTACCGTTTCTGATCTTAGTATTTTAATCAGGTTTTCTTATGATACCCCTCAGCATGGACAGATAGGCTTCGTCTATAGCGCTGAGCATCTCTTCGGAGAGTCCTCCCCCTGTTTCCATTATCTGATTGTAATATTCCTCAATATACCTGCATAGATACACATTCTGATTCTCTATCTGATCCTGTATCAGCTGAAGAACATGTTTCCGCTTCTCCAGAAAATCCGGAGTCTGCTCCCTTATATTTATATTATGGAAATACTCATTCAGCAGCTGTAGCCAGTAGGTGTCGTGTCTTCCCCCATTATCGAATACACAACCCGGCTTATCTATCAGAAAGCAGTAGCCCTTTACAAAATAGCTGCAGTGCAGCAAACCTTTGAGAAAGAATCTGCGATGACAATCGATGCTCATCCCATCCAGCTTGCAGGGAAGGGGACACTCCTCACACAGCACCCCCGGATCTGCTCCGAAGGTGAATTCAAACCCCTTCTTCTCTATCTCCGTCATTGCTCCAATACATCCCCGGTTTTGTTCAGTTTTTCCAGAGCATCCTTGGCAGCCATCTGCTCCGCGTCCTTCTTGCTCTTTCCCCTCCCCCGGCCGGTATATTTATCCACCACATTGACCTCCACACTGAACATCTTATTGTGTTCCGGTCCGCTGGTTGATTTTACCGTATACCTGGGATAGGACTTGAACTCAGACTGGGACCACTCCTGAAGTATACTCTTGTAGTTTACATGATCACGATGATCCAGCAGTTGGTCCATATCCCTGAGAATGAATTCCTCAATGAATCCCCTCGCCCCGGACAGGCCCTGATCACGGTATATCGCTCCGATAACCGCCTCCATGGAAGCCGCCAGAACCGAATCCTGGTTCGCAACTCCTCCCCGGTGGGCATTGTCACTCAGAATGATGTACTCTCTGATCCCGAATTCTTCTGCCCTTCTGGCCAGTACAGCGGTGCTGACCAGAAGGGACTTTTTCTTGGTCAGCTCCCCCTCCCTGTCGTTGGGATACTTCCTCATCAGATAGTCGCTGGTAACCAGGGATAAAACCGAATCGCCCAGAAACTCCAGCCGTTCATAGTTGATTTCTTCATCATCCCAATCCCTCTCCCCCAGCACGGATTTGTGGGTTAGAGCCTCGATAATATATGATAGATTTTTGAATCTGATTCCCAGCTTCTCTTCGATGGAACGAACAGCAGGGGATCTTAGTTTTTTATCAGAACCGAATATCCTCTTCAGTCCTTCAATAAGAAGGCTCATGACAGCATATTATCTCTCACTCACTGAAACGCTTCAGCACTATACTTGCATTATGACCGCCGAACCCGAAAGAATTGGTCAGGACACAATTGATTTCCATCTCCCTCGCCTGGTTGGCCACATGGTTGAGATCACATTCCGGATCCTGATTCTCCATATTAACGGTGGGAGGTGCCACACCTTCATTGATGGCTTTGATGGAGGCGATCATCTCCAGTCCCGCCGCTGCTCCCAGGAGGTGTCCGGTAACAGATTTGGTCGAACTGACCGGGGGTTGTTCTTCTAACTCTCCGAACAAACTGTTGATTGCCTCAGCTTCCACCCTGTCATTATATTTGGTGGAGGTGCCATGGGCATTGATGTAATCGATATCACCCTTGTCAACCCCGGCGTCCTTCAGAGCCATTTTCATCGATTCCATTGCTCCCACTCCACCGGGAACCGGGGAAGTTATATGATAGGCATCCCCGCTCAGTCCTACTCCCGCCAGTTCAGCATAGATGGTCGCTCCCCTGGCCCGGGCGTGTTCCAGCTCTTCCAGCACCACCAGGCCGGAGCCCTCCGACATTACAAAACCATCCCTGTCCAGGTCGAACGGCCTGCTGGCTTTCTCCGGTTGATCGTTCCGGGTGGAAAGAGCCTTCATGGAGCAGAATCCACCCAGTGCCATAGGGCATATGGTCGCCTCCGTTCCGCCGGTGATCATCATATCGGCATAACCGTTTCTGATATACAGGAATGAATCAGAAACGGCATGCCCTCCCGATGCACATGCTGAAACGGTGGCGAAATTGGGGCCCCTGAGGTTGTACTGGATAGATACCTTTCCCGATGCCATATCGGCAATCATCATGGGTATGAAGAAGGGACTTATCCGGGAGGGTCCATGTTTCATCAATCTGGTATGCTGCTTTTCGAAGGTTATAATCCCCCCTATTCCCGATCCAATTATCACACCAAACCTGTCTGGATCATACTGATTCTGATCCAACCCCTCCATCGCCTCTGCGGCTGCACCCAGAGCCAGCTGGGCTGAACGGTCTGTTCTTTTAATCTCCTTCTTCTCCATGAAGCTGGAGGGATCAAAATCCTTCACTTCCCCCACCACCCGGCTGCTGAATTCACTGGCATCAAAAGCGGTCACTCCCCCGATACCGGATCTTCCCTCCGCTATGTTTTCCCAGCTTTCCTTTACACTGTTTCCACAGGGGCTGATCAACCCCATGGCGGTTATGACAACTCTTCTACCCTCTGTTGGCACATTACTCCCTTCTCAGGCGTATCTTCAGATATTCCAGACTATTCCTGAACATGCTCCTTCACATAGTTAATAGCTTCGCCTACTTTGGTTATCTTTTCAGCTTCCTCATCCGGAATTTCCACCCCGAACTCCTCCTCCAGAGCCATTACCAGTTCTACCGTATCCAGCGAATCTGCACCCAGATCATCGATGAAAGAAGCTTCCCCGGTAATTTGATCCTGGTTAACGGATAACTGCTCTTCAATCACTTTCTTTACTCTCTCCTCAACCGTCATGGATGAATTAACCTCCTGTTAAAGGAAAAATTTAAGCCATTACCATTCCACCGTCGCAGTGAATGACCTGACCAGTAACGTAACTGCCTAAATCAGAAATCAGGAAAACGACGATTCCGGAAACATCTTCACCGGTTCCGAACCGGTTAAGCGGAATCATATCCTTCATCATCTCCTTCCTCTCCTCAGGCAGGGATTCTGTCATGGGTGTCTCTATGAAGCCGGGAGCTATGGCATTGACGGTAACATTCCTGCCTGCTACCTCCCTGGCCACCGACCTGGTAAAACCGATAATGCCGGCCTTGCTGGCGGCATAATTGCTCTGACCGGCGTTACCCATAATACCGATAACCGAAGCTATATTTACAATCCTTCCGAACCTCTTTCTGATCATCCCTTTGACCGCCGCCTTGGTGAAATTGAAAGTCCCCTTCAGATTGACTCTGATAACCTGATCCCAGTCCTGTTGACTCAGCCTCAGTATTATGTTGTCCCTGGTGATACCGGCATTGTTGATCAGATAATGAATCTGGTCCGACCAGCCCTGAATTTTCCGGAAACACCCTTCCACCTCTTCATTATTACTCACGTCACACTGCAGGGCTAATCCCCTGGTTCCTCCAGCTTCTATCATCCGGGCGGTCTCCCCGGCCGATTCCCCGTTCACATCAACTACCGCAACATCCACCCCCAGTGAACTGAGGGTGAGGGAAATACGGCGGCCTATCCCCTGTCCACCTCCGGTAACCACAGCAGTAGTGTCCTTGAGATCGATCATGACATATCACCCTGAAATCCTGTAGAAATAATTCTCATCCCAACCGTACCCTCTCATCCTTGAAAATAGATGCTTAAACGATTTCAACGGCGGTTTCAATAACTTTCTGCACCTCCGGTGCGGTTCCGGCGGAGATAACCTTTCTGGTTCTGTCGATTCTTCTCATCAGCCCCCTGAGCACCTTGCCCGGTCCAGCTTCTATGATATCCTTCCCGCTTCTTTCCAGCAACAGTTTCATGGAATCCCACCACAGAACTGGATGGGTCAACTGCCTGGAGAGGCTGTCTGTTATTTCATCCCTGCTGTGAACCACCGAAGCATCCACGTTACATATCACATCCACATCTGTTCCGGTAAAGGTAAATTCACCGATATAGTCCACCAATTCCTCCTGAGCGGAGGCCACCAGGGGCGAGTGGAAAGCTCCACTTACTTTTAGTGGAATGACCTTTCTTGCTCCGGCCTTCCGGGCGTTTTCCATAGCTTGCTCCACCGCCTTCAGGTGGCCTGATATGACCACCTGACCGGGACAATTATAATTAGCCGGTATAACAATACCTCTCCCATCCGGAACATCCCGGCAAATCTGATCTATCTCATCCCTCTTTAATCCTATTACAGCAGCCATGGTTCCGGGAGAATCAAGCCCCGCCTCAAACATCAATTCCCCCCTCTTCCTGACTATCTTCAGTGCATCCATGGGACGCAGCACACCGGCTGCAGCCAGGGCCGAGTATTCACCCAGGCTGTGTCCTGCCACCAGGGAGGGTTTTATCCCCGCCTCCTGCTTTAGAATTTCTGCCACACATATGCTGTGCAGAAAGATAGCCGGCTGAGCGTTCTTAGTCCTGGTAAGTTCATCCTGGTCTCCGGAAAAACACAGTCTGGAGATGGGAAAACCAAGGATTTCATCCGCCTCCCGGTATATCCGGTCTGCTGCTTCGAAGTTTTCCCTCAGGTCCTGTCCCATTCCCACATACTGAGCCCCCTGTCCGGGAAATATCATGGCTGGATTCTTCATACTATCCTCTCCCCCGTATCTTTTTCCTCATTCATATGACAATCTTTCAGTATCATCTTACTCCAGGGTTGCAAGGAATTATATTTTTCAGATAATCCCATTGCAACTAAAATTTCACCACCGCCGATCCCCAGGTCAGTCCCCCTCCGAAGACGGAAAACAGCACTTTGTCTCCCTCCTTCAACACACCGCCTTCACTCAACTCTCCAAGCGCTATGGGTATACTCGCCGAGGACGTATTGCCAATCCTGTCTATATTCACCACCACCTTTTCCCCGGGTAGTTTCAATCTCTTTCTAACTCCCTCAATGATTCGTATATTAGCCTGATGAGGTATCAGATAATCCAGCTCCCGGATATCGATTCCGGAATCCTTCAGCACCCTCCTGGCCGACTGCACCATGTGTCTTACCGCATATTTGAACAGCTCATTTCCCCTCATTCTTATATACTGCTCTCCAGCTTTTATGCGCTCTTCATTCAACGGCCTCCGGGAACCACCCGAAGGAATGTATAGCAGTTCCGCCAGTGAACCATTGCTCTTAATATAGCTGCTCAGCAGTCCCCGGTCGGGAGGGGATGGTTTCATTACTACGGCTCCGGCTCCGTCACCGAATAGCACGCAGGTGGACCTGTCATGGTAATTGGTAATGCTGGAAAGAATCTCCACCCCCACTACCAGCACATTGGTTACCTGTCCGGTCACTATCTGGGACTTGGCCAGTGTGATTCCGTAAAGGAATCCTGAACAGGCTGCGCTGACATCGAAAGCGGCTGCATTGTCCGCTCCCAGTTTGTCCTGGAGAAGACAGGCAGTGGAAGGAAAGGGGATATCAGATGTTACTGTGCCTACTATTATCATATCCAGATCGCTGGCTTCTATCCCGGCCTGCTTCAGCGCCTTCAGGGAAGCCTGATAGGCCAGGTCGCTGGCAGCCTCATCTTCGCTGGCAATATGCCTCTCCGTTACCCCGGTACGGCTGATAATCCATTCGTTGGAAGTATCCACCATCTTTTCAAAATCGAAGTTATTCAATATCTTCTCCGGTACGTAATGGCCCGTACCGGCTATCTCTGCCCCGAGTTCATTATTCTTCATGATCACCTGCGCGTTTCTCCATTTTAGACCTTATCTTCTCATTTATACCACTCTCCACGAATCTTCTGGATGCCAGGACTGCGTTCTTGACAGCTCTCCGGGAACTTCCCCCGTGTCCGATAAACACCACCCCGTTGACTCCCAGAAGCGGCGCTCCCCCGTACTCTTCGTAATTGAGAGCACTATGAAGACCACTGAAAACAGGTTTCATCATCAGGGCACCCAGCCTTGAGATTGGATATCTTCTCATCTCCTCCTTTATCATACTGTTAATGTATGAAATGATACTCTCCATGAACTTCAATACCACATTCCCCACGAATCCATCCGTAACCACCACATCCACATCTCCTTTAAAAACATCCCTTCCCTCCATATTTCCAATGAAGTTCAGGTTGCTGCGGGCCAGCAGCTGGTGCGAATTTCGAGTCAGCTCATTACCCTTGGAACTCTCCTCCCCTATACTGAGCAGGCCCACCGCGGGCTTTGAACGTTTGAGGAATTCTTCGGCAAAAACCGAACCCATTATGGCGAACTGCAGAAGATTATATGGTTCGCAGTCTGAATTTGCCCCTCCATCCAGCAGTATGGTTCCTTCTCTGCGGGTGGGCACATAAATAGCTATAGCAGGCCTTTTTATTCCCGGAAGCCGGCCCAGGGAAAGCAGCGATCCCGCCACCATAGCGCCGGTGTTTCCGGCTCCCACCACTGCATCCACCTTTCCCTCCCGGTGCAATCTCATGGCCACCGCTATGGATGATCTGCTCTTCCTTCTGATAGCACTGGCCGGGCTCTCTGACATATCAATGATTTCAGGGGCATCCACTATCTCTATACCGGCGGTACTGAGCTTCCGATCTGAAATGTATTTCTCGACTATCTCCCTGTTGCCGGTCAGGACCAGCCTTATCCCGCCCTCTCGTGCTGCCTCCACCACACCGTCTACAACTTCACCGGGGGCCCTGTCCCCCCCCATCGCATCTACGGCTATGGTAATATGTTCACCCAATGACTGAATCTCCCTTCCGGCAGGGATAACCGATCCCCAAATAAATTATTCTTCACCCTCTTTCCTCTGCGTGACCACCTCGCGCCCGCCATAATAACCACAGTTCTGACATACAGTATGTGGTAATTTAGGCTGATGACACTGGGAACACCTGCTAAGGGAAGGGGTTTCAGCCTTCCAGTGAGTTCTTCTCTTCCTTTTTCTGGTTTTGGATACTTTTCTCTTGGGAACTGCCATGGTTCTACTCTCCCTGTGCTTTTTTTCTCTCTTCCTTTTTCAGCAGCTTTCTCAAGGGAGCCCACCTGGGATCGCCCTCCTCCCTCTCGCAATCACAACTATCCCGGTTCAGGTTAATCCCGCACCTGGGGCAAAGACCCTCGCAATCCTCGCTGCAGAGCAGCTTTATGGGCAAGGCCAGAACTATCTCCTCTCTGACCCGGGGCAATACATCGTAATCGTTCTCCTCACCCTCTTTCAATATCTTTTCCTCACCTTCCGTGCCGGCGCCTCCCTCCCCGGCGTGACGCAGCATCAAGGCGTATGACAACTGCACCGGCATGGTGAATATATCCAGGCACCTGGAGCACATCACCTCCACCCCGCTGTCCACCTTCACCTCCAGTATTATCTTTTCATCCGTCTTAACCACCGTAGCCAGGACTTTGGCTCTGCAACTGCATTCTTTTCCATCGGTTGTCTCCACCTGGAATCTACGGTCGAAGGAAAAATCCTGGTGTCTCCCGGCGGAAGCGAGATCAATTCTCATCGTCAACACCCCCCGCATATAAATAGGTAAACTACTCTTCAGAAAATACTATGGCAAGTTCTTTTTCCGCCGATTCCGGAGAATCAGAGGCGTGAACTGCATTCCTCTGCAGGCTGGTACCATACATATAGCGAATAGTGCCAGGTCTGGATTCTGCAGGGTCGGTGGCTCCTACCAGTTCTCTGAGCAGGGATACGGCGTTCTCCTTCTCCAACTCTATCCCTACTACCGGCCCGGAGGTAATGTATTCTATCAGATCCTCAAAGAAATCCCTGTCCCTGTGGACCTGGTAAAACTGTTTCCCCCTGTCCCTGTCAAATCTTAAATACTTTATCTGCCTAATACTGAAACGGTTTTTAATCAGAAAATCGATAATCTCTCCGGTATTACCATTCTCCACCGCTTCCGGTTTTATCATGATCAGGGTTTTATCCAAATCCATATCTCCTTTTCTGGTTCTTAACTAAAAACCCGCCCCGCAGCAGATCTCAAACAATCAATCCTGAATCCCGGTTCAATCAACTCTTCTGACGGATAATAGATTTATGATTTTAAACCGGACTATAACAGCAGGTTCCAGTTAATATAATAATATTAATACTTTAAATCAAACCGGCCTGCATTCCTGCTATTCAGGAGAGTTTATCCCTGACTATCTCCGCAATGCCGGCCGGCGTCTCTGCAACCTCCACACCAACCTCACTCAGGGCGGTAATCTTTTCCGCCGCCGTACCGGTACCACCCGTCACTATGGCTCCGGCATGTCCCATCCTCTTTCCGGGGGGAGCAGTTCTTCCGGCTATAAATGCAGCCAACTCCTTGGGATAACCTGTGTCGATCATCCTGGCTGCCTCCTCTTCATCGCTGCCTCCGATCTCACCGATGAGCACCACCATGTCTGTCTCTTCATCCCGGGAGAACAGCTCCAGAGCATCCAGGAAGTTGGTTCCGATAACAGGGTCCCCTCCTATACCCATACAGGTGGATTGACCGAATCCGCTTCTGGTAATTTGATCAGCCACCTCATAGGTGAGGGTTCCGCTGCGGGAGACTATCCCCACCCTTCCGGGGGTATGTATCTCGCCGGGGATTATCCCCACCTTACTCTTTCCCGGTGATATTATCCCCGGACAGTTGGGTCCAATCAACCTGGTGCCACGCTCCTTTATATAGGGCAGCACCTTTATCATATCCTGTACAGGGATTCCCTCGGTAATGCATACAACCAGCTCAACACCCGAATCTGCGGCTTCACAGATTGCATCTGCTGCAAAGACGGCAGGTACATAAATAACACTGCAGTTAACGCCGGTTTCGGCCACAGCCTCATCCATGCTGTCGAAAACAGGAACTCCGTCATCGGTTTTGCCTCCCCCCTTACCCGGGGTTACTCCCCCCACCACCCTGGTCCCATACTCGATCATTTTGCGGGTGTGGAATGCACCGTCTCTGCCTGTTATTCCCTGTACTGCGACCCTGGTATTCTGATCGACTATAATACTCAAAAAATCCTCCTCTTTCTTAAAATCACTGCGCTGGCAGGATACCCAGACTCTAATCCTGCTCCTGATTACCAGCCACCCCTATTGCCTCTCTGACTCCTTCCTCCATTGAGGAAGCAGGAATCAGATCTGTATCCTCCAGCATCCGCTTGGCTTCATCCTCATTGGTTCCGGTCAACCTCACTACCAGCGGTACATCCAGGTCCATTCTCTTCCTGGCTTCTATTATCCCGGCGGCAATATCGTCGCACCTGGTAATTCCGCCGAATATATTGAATAGTATAGATTTGACATTCTTATCTCTGAGAATAATACTCAGTGCGGTAATAACCTTCTCCGGGTTCGAACTCCCCCCCACATCCAGAAAGTTGGCCGGTTCACTGCCGAAGTGCTTGATCATGTCCATGGTTGCCATAGCCAGGCCGGCTCCGTTTACCACACAGCCTATCCTGCCTTCCAGTTTTACGAATGACAGACCATTCTCACGAGCCTCCACCTCTCCGACATCCTCCGCCGATTCATCCCTCAAACCGGCCACCTCGGGATGCCTGAACAGGGAATTGTCATCGATGTTTATCTTTGCATCTATCGCCCGGACCTCCTTCTCCGGAGTGACCACCAGAGGATTTATCTCCGCCAGAGAGGCATCCACTCCCATGAACGCCCGGTAGAGTCCCTGCAGTACTCCCTTAATCTGTTTGGCCACTTCTTTCTCCCCGGTAAGGAAGGAGGCAAGTTTCCTCAGCTGGAAGGGAAGCAGTCCCCACACCGGGTCTATTACCACCTTCAGAATCTTCTCCGGTGTCTTTCTGGCAACCTCTTCTATGTCCACTCCCCCGGATGGTGAAATCATCATCAGGGGCTTATTAGTGGAACGGTCCACCACCATTCCGGCGTACAGTTCATTCTCTATGTCCACCGCCCTGGCCACCAGGACCTTTTCCACCCGTATTCCCTTTATATCCATTCCCAGAATCTTCTCCGCCTTCTCCATCGCTTCCTCCGGGCTGGAAGCTAATTTGACTCCTCCGGCCTTCCCTCTTCCACCCACCAATACCTGAGCTTTAACCACCACCGGACAGCCCAGTTCCCCGGCCGCCTTGCCGGCCTCCTCAGCACTCTCGATGAGGATACTGGGTGGAACAGGTATATCATAGCGTGAAAAGATACTTCTGGCGTCGACTTCATGTATCTTCAATGCTTGCCTCCTTAACTTCCTTAACAGCTATAACTTATTTGTTTATCCCAAGATTATCTGTTAATTATATCCGCAAGTACGTCCTTCAGATCCGGTTTCCCTATCTCATCCAGTTCATACCTTACCCGCACATGAGGTTTGTCGATTTTGATTATACGCCCCAGATCTATTGGTGTGCCGATTACCACAGTGTCACAATCTGCCCTGGCTATAGTCTCCTCCAGATCCTTTATCTGTTCTTCACCGTAACCCATAGCAGGAAGGAGTGATCCTACTTCAGGATACCTTTCGAATGTTCTGGCAATCTTTCCGGTGGCAAACGGCCTGGGATCGATAATTTCAGCAGCCTGGAACTTCTGAGCAGCCATTACCCCGGCGCCGTATTTCATCTCTCCATGGGTCAGGGTAGGGCCGTCTTCCACACAAAGAACCCTCCTGTCCCGGATAAGGGAAGGATCATTTACAAATAGTGGCGAGGCTGCCTCCACCACTACCGCTTCATGATTCAGAATACTGACATTCTCTCTTACCACATCCAGCCCCTCCATGTCACAGGTGTCTATCTTATTTATAACCACTACATTAGCCATAAGCAAGTTGGACAAACCGGGATAATATTGCACCTCGTGTCCGGGCCGGTGAGGATCGACCAGCACTATGTGCAGATCCGGCATGTAGAATGGCATATCATTATTCCCTCCATCCCACAGGATAATGTCCGCTTCCTTCTCTGCCTCTTTTAGAATAGCCTGGTAATCCACCCCGGCATATACTACCGTCCCCCTGTCGATGTGAGGTTCGTACTCCTCCATCTCCTCTATGGTGCAATCATGCTTTTTAAGATCATCCAGAGTCTCGTAACGCTGAACCTTCTGCTTGACCAGATCGCCGTAAGGCATGGGATGCCTTATCACTACAACCTTCTTGCCCGCCTCCGTCAGCAGGTCTGCCACCTTCCTGGTGGTTTGGCTCTTGCCGCAACCGGTCCTGACCGCACAAACCGATATAACCGGTTTGCTGCTCTCCAGCATGGTGGGTGTCGACCCGGCCAAAGAAAAACGGGCGCCCAGCGCATTAACCATCTGAGCCATCTCCATTACATACTGATTGGATACATCGCTGTAAGAGAAGACCACCTCATCGATATTATCCTCCACTATAATCTCTGCCAGATAGTCCTCGCTCTTTATGGGAATACCGTCGGGATAGAGTTCACCAGCCAGTTCGGCGGGATACTTCCTCCCCTCTATATCAGGTATCTGAGTGGCGGTCATTACTGCAACTTCCACCGAATGGTTGTCCCTGAAAAGAGTATTGAAATTGTGGAAATCCCTTCCTGCCGCCCCCATGATAAGGACTCTTTTTTTATCCATAATGCTTAAAAACCTCCCTGAATTAATGAATACTGCTCACTTAGAATCAACCGATCGGTCGCCGGAGTCCACCCGGGACTCCCTTATTCTATTTATAATAGCGGTGGTAGAACGCCCCTCCACCATATCCACTCTTATCACTTTGCCTCCATTTTCTTCCACCACATCAGCCCCCACTATTTCATCGATTTCATACTCAGCCCCCTTGACCAGTACATCAGGCTTGAGTGCCCGGATTGTTTCCAGAGGGGTATTCTCTTCGAAAACGGTTACGTAATCTACCGGGCGGAGAGCCACAAGTATGGACAGCCTCTCCTCCAGCTTCATCAGTGGTCTTCCCCCTCCCTTCAACCTCCCTACCGAGTCATCGCTGTTAACTCCAACCACCAGGAAATCTCCCTCCTCCCCTGCTCTGTTGAGCAGGGAAATATGCCCCGCATGAATGAGATCGAAACATCCGTTGGTAAAAACTATCCTATCATCCCGGTGACTATCCCTTAACCGGCTCAGTTCCTCCCTGGCCACAATCCTGTTACTCTGTCCAGTCATTGTCATCCTTCTTGAATGCCCCGGTAAGTTCACGGGGAGTAACCGATGCTGTGCCGAGTTCCCTGACCACAATTCCGGCAGCAGTATTGGCCAGCTCTATAGATTCGTCCAGAGATGCGCCCGCTGCCAACCCGGCAGCCAGAACACTTATCACCGTATCACCTGCTCCGGTGACATCGTATACCTCCCTTGCCCGGGTGGGGAAATCCACCGGAGTGGATCCTTTTCTGAACAGGGTCATACCCTCCTCACCCCTGGTTATCAGGACTGCAGAGGTATTAAGATCATCCAGCAGGGCTAATCCCGTTTCCCTCAGTTCGCCATCGCTCCTTATCTTCCTGTTATAGAACCCACAGGCCTCTTTACGGTTGGGCGTAACCACCGTAGCGCCCCGGTAAAGCGAAAAATGACCCTCCTTTGGATCCACCAGCACCGGGATATCATCTTTCCGGGACAGCTTCCTTACTTCATCCATAATTCCGGAGGTAACCATTCCCTTTCCGTAATCGGATATTACTATCGCTCCAGCTCCCTCCGAAGCCAGATTAAGATTTCGCTTAACCGCATCGCAGCTCTCTCCCTCTACCGGGCTCTCCGTTTCAAAATCAGCCCTTACCACCTGCTGGCTGTGAGCCAGTATCCTCATCTTCTCGGTGGTAACCCTGCCGGAGTCCGTAATCAACCATTCCGTAGATATTCCCTTCCCTGATGCCAGCTTCTTTACCTCTTCCCTCCTTTCATCCTTCCCTACCACTGCAACCAGCCTGGCATCCACGCCCAGTGATACCAGATTCCATGCTACATTTGCTGCTCCTCCCAGCCGTACGGTGTTCTCTCTTACCGCCACCACCGGAACGGGTGCCTCGGGGCTTATCCTTTCCACCTCCCCCCAGAAGTACCTGTCCATCATAACATCCCCCAGCACCACCACAGCGGCATTCTTCATTGCTTCACATATCTTATCTGCCCGTTCCGCTTCCATATGAATCCTGTTCCGGGTGTGTTCGGATGCAACCATCCGGCTGATAGCCGGCTGGAAATATTTACCATTGTCTTTACTGTTTTTTCATCCTCAAAACTGCTGTGCGTCCACTGCTGATATTTGAGCAATATAGCTTTATAATCTGTTTTATTCAAGTTGTTTCAGGAGAGTATCAGGTTAAATCAATCCGTATCAAGCCAAACCGGATAATTTCTCCCATTGTGACTGAATTAAACTGATCATCTACCCTTTGTCAGCACCCCGGCAGGCTGCATTATAATTACAGTATCCGGACAGGTTAATAATTGAAACCACAGGCGAATTTGATCTATCATGAATGCAGTGCCTGCTGTTAATATTTCGATCAGGGTGTTTGCGATGCCGGCCGATATGCATATTTCACAGATTACCGGATATGGTCACTTCCGTCATTTTAAGGAATTTCTGAAATTCAAAGGGCTAATACAGTTTCGTTCTTCTGAGAGGCTTCAGACCTGGATCAGAATAATTATCATTACTGTTATGATGCTTGTTCTCTCCCGTTACGCCTTGCACACGGATCCTTCCGGCGGCTCTTCCACCGGCATAGCCGAAACCCTTTTCATCTGGTTCTACATGGACATGGCCATAATACTGATGTGGTACAGAAATGGAATGCTCATCGAGATGAGGCATCTTCTCCCCTTTCCCCTCTCCTGTCCCCTGCTGCTGATGTTCCAGCTGAGCCAGTTGCTGGCAGATTCCAAGAACATACTGTTCGTAGTCCCATTCGGAATTTTAGTTGTCAAAATTCTGTCCGTGGGAATATTCACTGCTTTACTGGCTCTCATATTCTTCATCCTCATCTTTGTCAATCTGCAGATCTGGATGCTCAATATATACCTGATATTTATCCGGCAATTTGAACTGTTCCGTAATAATATAATGATACTCCTTCTTGTTCTGATTGCTCTGGCCAGGGCTCTGGCGGAAGCCGGTATCAGCCCCGAAAGCATGGCTGCGCCGGTGACCGCATGGATGGCTGCCGGGGAGAGCCCGCTTAATCAGTCAGCCCTCCCTGTCGGAGTTCTGACGATACTGCTCGGAGCCGGCGTGGCGGCAGGTTCATGGCTTATACCCAGGAGGGAATACAGGTGATGAATGAGCCTCTCCCGGGATACCGGATATTTCACATCGCCATGGTGGATTTGAAAATAATCAACAGAACCCTCCGCCACCTGATTATCATCCCTGTCTTTTCTTTCATGTTTCTGTACATACTGAAGGACCGGCCGGCACATTCCATGCTCCCCTACATCCTGGCCATATCACTCTCCTATAATTTCTGCACCATGTTCAACCGGCAGGGGGATGATTTCAACTTCTACAGAATAAGTCCGGTTACCTCCGGAGAATTCATTGCCGGAAAAAATTGGGCCACTGCTTCAATCAACCTGCTCTGTGCTGTCTCCACCCTGGTTATCGTAAACGTATTCTCGGGAAGAACGTCTTCCTTCATGGCCGAATCAATCCTTCTGATGGTTTTCATATTCATATCCACACTCTCCACCGGTAATTCCGTATCGCTGAGTCTGCTTGAAAGGGGAACCGGCAGGCCGCCCATTACCGGTTACCTGCTGGTTTCCCTGACCGTAGTACTATGTTATATATTATTTAATATACTGGATGAACTCACCGGTCTGGTTTATAATCTGATGATATGCTTCTTTGCATCTCTTGCTTACTACCTGATTACTCTGAAAAGAACCACACACGGACTGGATGGAATTATGAAACAGGGGAGGGAGCTTAATTGAGTGCCGGTGCTGAAGTGATAAGGTTTGAAGGAGTCAGGAAGAAATACCCGGGGAGTAAATGGGCCCTGGACGGCCTGGACCTTAGCGTCCCCGGGAGTAGCTTCTTCGGTCTGGTGGGACCCAACGGAGCTGGCAAATCCACCATGGTAAACCTGGTTGCCGGACTGATCAGAAAGAACAGCGGGAGGATAACCATACTGGATGAAGATATAGAAAAGGGTAATTATCAATACCGCAGCAGGGTAGGATTCGTGCTGGAAAATCCGTTCTTTCTGGAAAAGTTGTCCGGAGAAGAGTATCTGCGTTTCGCCGGCCGGATGTACAACCTGGACAGCAACACCGTTCAATCCAGGCTGGAAGAACTGCTGGAGTTCTTTGATATCCGTGATAACGGAGGCAAACTGATACAGGACTACTCCGCCGGTATGAAGAAGAAGATCTCACTGGCGGCGGCGCTGATACACGATCCTGAGATCCTGATTCTGGATGAACCTTTCGAATCGGTAGATGCTTTATCGGCCAGACAGATAAAGGACAATCTCAAGCTTATCACGGAGCGAGGGGGTACCATCCTTCTTACCTCTCATGTACTGGATATCGTGGAGAAACTATGCGACCGGGTGGCTATTATCAATCAGGGAAAGCTGATTTTTCAATGTCCTACCGGCTCCATAAAGAACCGGTTCAAGGACAGGGAGATGAAACAGAAGTATTCCGGCCTGGAGGAGCTTTTCATAAATCTGATAGCAGGCGGAAGCGAAGAGAAATCACTCTCCTGGCTCAAGGATTAGAACCTGTCAAGACTATGATAAAGACAGCACTTTTATTCATATTACCGCTCATTTTTTCAGGTATGGGAAACAGTTATGAAGCCTCCCCGGGACAGGAAAAAACACTCCCGCCCATACATTCACACTCCGGCGAATATGACACCCTCAGGGTAACTTCACTTGATGACAGGGGCAGGGGAACACTCCGGGAAGCCGCCGAAAGATGCAGGGGCGGCCGCAGAGTGATATTCGACACCGCCGGGGTCATAGCACTGGACAGCGCCATAGCTATAAGGAATCCCGGGATAATCATAGATGGCCTGACTTCCCCCTCTCCCGGCATTACCCTTCGTCACTTCGGCCTGAAGATAAGGACTCATCATGTCAGGGTAAGCCATGTCAGAATCCATGTAGGTGACCTGAACAAGGAGGGGCATCCCCGCCGGGGAAGGCACGACGGTATCGATATATCTGGAAATAACCATGGTGAACCGGTCGATCATATTGTAATAGAACACTGTTCCATTTACTGGGCTACCGACGAAGCTGCATCGGTCTGGAGTGATGACTGTAACAGCAAGGTATCCAATGTGCTGTTCCGTTACTGTATATTCGCAGAATCCCTTCATCGCTCCATCCACCCCAAGGGTCCGCATTCATGCGGCCCCCTTATCGGATACAATTCCAGGGGGATCACTCTGTACAGAAACCTTATAGCCCACTGCGCCGGCAGGAACCCCGGTATTCAGGGTAATACCACTACTATTCTGGCAAACAATATTATCTACGATCCCCGTCACAGTTTCATCCATATCCATAATCTACATAATCTTTCCCAGCCCAGATCCACCATCGTAGGCAACCTGTGCATCCCCGGTCCCAGCACACTGGAGGGGCTCAAACATTCCATCAAGCTGACCCGGCTGGGAAGAGGAGCACAGATATATGCCCGGGACAATCCCTGCCGGTTACCCGGCAGGAGGGGTGAATCCGTTATCCAGCATGATCTTGACTCCCTGGATACAGTGATATCGCCCGCTCCGCCCCTGTGGGAAGATTTTATTGTACTGCTGCCCAGTTCTCAGGTTGAGGATACCGTGCTGCCGCTTGTGGGTGCCCGCCCCGCAGACAGGGACAATACCGACAGGCGCCTGATCGGACAGGTACGCCGGAGGCGTGGCGGCATAATCGACAGTCCCGGCCAGATACCTTGAATCTGAAACCGTATTCCGGCAGACCCTTTCCAATGGTAATAATACGAAAATAATTATTAACTTACAGACCGAATTTCTATATAATCCCACTGTAATGAAGATAGAACTGGTTTCGCCACACTGGCAGAAGAGTGACCGGAAAGAGAGAAAACGGGCTAAGGTATTCAAGGTACCGCCTCTGGGTCTGCTCAATGTAGCCGCGGTTACCCCTCCTGATATAGACATTACCCTCACCGATGAAAATGTAGAACCTATCCGGTTCGACCACCGTCCCGACCTGGTAGGGATAACCGTAACCACTGCGGGTGCATCCCGGGCCTATGAGATTGCAGATACCTATATGGAAAACGATATACCGGTGGTATTGGGCGGTCCCCATGTCAGCTTCATGGTGGAGGAAGCCCTCCGGCATGCCGATTCCGTGGTAGCCGGAGAATGCGAGGGCAAATGGCAGAAACTGCTGGAGGATTTCAGGAGGGGAGGCAGGAATATGCTCAGGCCGGTTTACCACTCTGAGCATAAACCGGATCTGGCCGGGGTGCCTCTTCCCCGCATGGATATAGTAAACAGGAGTAAATATATAACCCCCCGGGTAATTCACATCACCAGAGGCTGCCCCTACAACTGTTCCTTCTGCTCTGTCAGCGAGATGTTCGGAAGGAAGATCAGATTCCGGCCGGTGGAACAGGTGGTAAAATTTGTTAAGGAAAATGCGGGCAGATCCCTCAATGAGCGGCTGTTCGTCTTCCTGGATGATAACATCATGGCCCACCGGGAGTATGCCAGGGAGCTTTTCACCGCCCTTATACCCCACAACATCCTCTGGATCAGCCAGACATCCATAAACTCCGCATATCATGAAGATCTGGTGGAGCTGGCCGGCAAGAGCGGATGTATAGGATTGTTTGCCGGGCTGGAAACCATCTCCTCCACAGCCCTGGAGGAGATCGGTAAGGCCCAGAACCGGATCGAGTTCTACCATACCGCCATAGAGCGCTTCCATAAACACGGTATCTTCGTGGAGGGAGCATTTATCTTCGGGTTCGATTCGGATACCGGGGATGTTTTCGAGAAGACAGTAAAATTCGTCAACAAGCTTCAGCTGGACGGGGTACAATACTCCGTTCTTACCCCCCTGCCCGGAACCAGGTTCTTCCGCCAGATCGAGGAAGAGGGACGCTTTACCAGCCGGCACTGGGGTGACTATGACTGTGCTCATGTGGTCTGCCGGCCCAGGAGCATGTCTACCGAGGAACTGCAGGGTGGTTTCCACTGGGCCTACAAGAAAACATACGGGCTGAAATCAATACTGAGAAGGACCGCCGGAGTGCTTAAGAACTGGAAACGGATAAAATATTATCCCTTCGTGCTTATCTTCAACATGGGTTACCGCTATACCTGTAATACCATGTTCTCCAGCGCCTGGAATCCTCACAGCAAACCAAGCCTGTTGCTGGAAATACTCCCCCTGCTGAAGTTTCTTTCCAAACTGAAGAGGATGCCCCGGATAAAGAAGATCAAGCAGCTGGAGAAACTTTCCGGACTGGAAGAATTTGCCAATATCGATGTAATCCAGTTTCTGGAGAGGATATACCGGCGCAATATCTGGGGAATAATAATGACTCTGAGAAGTCTGCGGATGAAGGATATCTACATCATCAAACGCCTGAGAATAAGATATCAGGAGATATTCGAGTAGTATTATAATCCGGTGATTGAACTTTGTGGTATCACATTTCGGCGATTAATCCATGTGGTTGTTGGGCAACAGCTTTTCCTGGCCGGGGCGGAACTGGTTCCATAGCCTCCGGAACCTGCCCAGATAGATGGCATCGAAGAGCTCTCTCTTGTCCGGAAAGCTATCCAGTACCCTCTTTCTGAAATTTCTTATGGCTATCTCCACATCCACCTTCTGCATATCGCTGTACAGTATCAGAGAAGATATCCTGTCCGCCTCTCTCTTTATCTTCTCCATTCTCTCCCGGTCCCTGCTCAATTCCTCCTTCCTCCGGGTGGATTTGAATATGCTTCTTTCCAGATCATCCACCCCAAAATAGCGTAACAGCTCCTCCCGGTGCTCCAGGGAGAGTTCCTTCCCGCAGGTACACACCACAGTGTTGCCGTATTCAAACAGGGTAATATCGAATTCCCTTCCGCAGCGGGGACACCTCACTGCCAATGAACTCACCCCCCTTAGTAATGATTGACAGATTGACTCCTGCCCTCATTCCTGTTAAAAGATAACATAAACCGGTCATTATTAGAATGGTCATCTCAACAGAAACTGCGTCTTTAACAGAAGGATGGTAATGGAAAAAAATCCGGCTCAGAAACAGATTCAGATTCAGCTGGATGAGCAGGCGGCTGAAGGGACATACTCCAACTTCGTACTGACCGCTCATACCAACTCAGAATTCATTCTCGATTTCGCCCGTGCCCTTCCCGGTCTCAAAAAGGCAAAGGTATTCTCCCGGATTATAATGACCCCTCAGTCAGCCAAGAGACTTTACAAGCTTATGGAGCAGACCCTGGGCAAATTCGAAGATAAGTTTGGAGAAATCAAGCTTCCCGGTGACTCCAGCAACCAGGGAATAGGTTTCCAGGCTGCACCACCGGCTCCTCCGGAAGAAGGCAAGAAAGTGGAATAGCTTTTGCTCCGTGACGGAGGAGGGAACCTTTATGTTTCAATTCATACTTTCAGGCCTGGTCTTCCAGCGGCGATGAGCCCAGAAGTAGTGATCGGGGTGTTCCCTTATACGCTGTTCCAGTTGATGAGTGTGAAGAGCGGTAAGCCTCCGGATCTCTTCCTTCTCTTCCAGCTCCGGGTGAACTTCCAGGGGAGGATCGAAAACCACCTCATGCCTGTCCTTTTCGTCCCTGATAATGCTGGCCACAACCACCGGACTTCCGGTCCGGTAGGCAAATTGGGCAGCCCCCTGATAGGTGGAAGCGGGCACACCGAAGAAATCAACAAATATTCCCATCCTTCTGGCATCCTGATCCCCCAGCAGGGCCACCATTCTGCCCTTTTTGAGTGACTTGAATATACCCCTGGCAGCCGCCCCCATCTCTATTATTCCGATCCCGGCCGAGCTGCGCAACCGGTTCATCAGATTATTGACCATACTGTTGGATTGCTCTCCCACCAGAAAATCCACCGGATATCCCGCCGCCGCAGATGCCGCTCCCATCAACTCCCAGCTGCCGAAGTGACCGGCCACCACCATAATTCCATCTCCTCCGGACAGGTGGGTTTCAATATTTTCCAGCCCCCTGAAGGTAACCAGCTTCCGGTAATCCTTCTCCTTCAGATGACCCATGGCAGCAAATTCTATAACCGATTTGGCAAAATTAATATAGGACCGGCGGGCTACTTCAATCCTCTCTTCCGGACCCATCTCTCCACCCAGGGCACGTCCCAGGTTTTCCAGCGTCACCTTCCTGCGTATACGGAATATGTCGAAAGCCAGAATACCCAGGAGGAAGCCTCCCTTAACCGCAATCCGCAGGGGTACTATCCGGGATATTCCCAGAATGAGATATACACCGGCCAGCTCCAGGGTATGCCTTATCCTTTTCAAAATTCCGGTCATTTCTCCAAATGGCCATTCTGAATCTCAATGACAAAGTGCCCGGCAGGCAGGGTCACTTATAATCCTAAGCAAATAATCTGGCCAGCCTGCTCATTTTGATATCCACACTGGACTCCGGACACAGCTCATGACAGCACATACAGATTATACATGCACTTGAGTCTATCCGGAAGACATCTCCATCCCTGCTTATTGCACCCACCGGGCAGTTTTCCGCACAGAAACCGCATCCGGTGCATCTCTCCGGGTTTATCACCGGTTTAACCCATACCAGGGGAGCCACCAGCTTTGCCAGCGGGCCGGGGATTAGCCTCTGAATACTGGGAGATGGCAGCTTAAAAGGCCGGTCCCTCTCTATCATACCCTCCCCCAACACTTCGATCTTCTCCCCCCTGTGCTCACCCAGTCCCATCTCACCGGCAATCCTGGTGGTATCTATAGTCCCTTCAGGGAACCCTGCAAACCCGGCCATAATGGCATCCAGGGCAACTCCGTCCCTGGCAGCAGCTATAACTCCGAGGGGACAGGATTCTCCCGAACTGGGACCGTTTCCCTCCATGGCAACCACCGAATCAGCAATACTCAGCTGAGGGGTTACCTCCCGGTAGAGATGTACCAGCATCCTGCTGAACGTCTTTGATTTGGGGAAAAGCTTGTGCTGCTCACCCTTTCTGAAACCCGGTATCACCCCGAACATGTTCTTTATCGCACAGGTCAGAAGAGTAAGGGAATGGGTTTTAAGCTTACAGGCATTTATTATTACATCCGCCTCCATTACCGGTCTGGACACATAAAAGACATACTCATCACTCTTTATCTCTACCGAACCGGAGGCCTCGAAATTAACCAGCTCTACCCCGGCCCGTTCAGCCATCTCCTTCATCCCGGTATTACCCCATACCCGCTCTATTCCCCTCACCGCTCCCCCGGGACTGTCTCCCACCACCGGCTCACCCCCCACCCTTCGCACCTCTTCAACCAGCACCTCTATCATTACAGGATGGGTGGTAATAGCTCTATCCGGGGATTTGGCAGACAGCAGATTGGGTTTGATCAATACCTTCTGATCCTTGCTGACAAATGCTTCCATCCCTCCAAATGGATCCAGGGCTCTTCTTACAGCCCCGGTCAGTTTATCCTTCTGGTAATCATTGCATCTTACCAGCGAAACCTTTCCCCTCATGGAGGAGGGCATTTTATATCCTTTTGATTTTATATCCATTACTACTTTCCTGATCTAGCTATCCGTCGGAGTATCCAGGAACCCTGCTGCCAGAGCGAAGGTCCCCCCTTCGCATCTTTCCACCAACCCTTTCAGCTCCAGCTCCAGAAGAACCGACTGAGCATTTACTGGAGAAATATTACAGATTTTTATTATCTCATCAATATGTTTCGGGTTAATCTCCAGGGATTTGAGGATGGTTTTTTCCCCTGGACTGAGTGCTGTGGTTTTCTCCGGCTTCTCCCCGGTTTTACCATTCTGAAGGATTCTTCCGCAGGGAGGAAGCTCAGCAACTATCTGTCCGGCCGACTCAATCAGGCAGGCTCCCTGGCGAATCAGCCGGTGAGGCCCCCTGCTCAGGCTGCTCTCTATGGGACCCGGAACCGCAAATACTTCCCGGTTCTGTTCCACCGCCCATCTGGCGGTATTCATGGCTCCGCTCCTCTCTCCCGCTTCCACCACCACTGTACCCAGGCAAAGACCGCTCAGTATCCGGTTACGCCTGGGGAAATGATGTTTCAGGGGAGGTGTGCCAGGCAGAAATTCGGAAAGTATACAGCCATGCCGGGCGATCTCAACCGCCAGCCCTGCATTTTCAACCGGATAGGGCACATCTATACCGCAACCCAGTACGGCACAGGTTACTCCCGGACTGCCACCATTGCGTTGATCTTCCCTGTCCCCCTTATCCACATTCATCAGGGTCCAGGATTTCCACCGCTCATCTGAATCATCCTCGCGTACCCTATCCAGTGCTCCCCGGTGAGCCATGGTATCTATACCCCTGGCCAGACCGCTTACCACCAGGAAACCTCTCCCCGCCAATTCAGCAGCCAGATTACGGGCGGTAATGCGCCCCCTTCTCGTGGCAGACCTGGATCCTACCACACAGATGGAGGGCTGTTTCAGCACCGACAGGTCACCCCGGTAAAATATAACAGGGGGAGGTTTCTCTATCTCTCTTAACAGGCCGGGATAGCTTTCATCATTTAATGATATGGCTCCACACCACTGCTTCCCTGTAAATCTGACAGCTTTCTCCCTCAAGCCCGGGTCCGGCTTATCCACTCTGCAGTCCATCAATCTGGAAAGTTCCATCCTGCCAGATTCAGCAGTCAGCATTTCTGCAACCTCTTCTACAGTCATGGTCCCGGTCAGGGCCAGCCAGGTTTCAGTGCTTACTCCCTTTACCGCCAATAGATCAAACCATACCCTGGTCATCCTGCTACACATCCTTCGCCTCCCGCTCGGTTCAGTTGATAATATTTCGGGGAATCCGATAAAAGATCACCTCATCCCCGCCTCCCATGATCTATTATTATATCTATGGATGAATTTTTTCAACGGATAATTAACCTTCTCACCCAGAAGGACTGGTTTTAATTTCTTTGAAAATATATGGTGAAGGGTTATCTTATTTGCCGTGCAATTGATACGGTTTTCTGTTCCGGAATATTACCAGCACTGGAGCTCAGATGGAGGATCAGCAGGGAATAACCAAGGGAGTCAAAACACTTCTGGGTGATCCCAAAAAAGCAATACTCAAGCTTTCCGCTCCAACCATGATAGGGATGCTCTCTCATGCGGTTTACAACATAGCCGACGGAGTGTGGGTAGCCGGCCTCGGTTCTGATCAGCTCGCTGCGGTGGGTCTTTTCTTTCCCTTCTTCATGATTATCATAGCACTGGGAGCGGGAATAGGGATGGGGGGAAGCTCGGCGGTATCCCGCCGGATAGGGATGAGAGACAAAGCAGAGGCGGACAATACCGCTATCCATACCTTTCTGATCGGTCTGGCTCTCTCTCTGGTGATCAGCCTGCCGGTGCTGCCCTTTCTTCCCCGGATCTTCCGCTCCTTCAGCGGTAACGAGCAGGTGGGCCAGATGGCGGCTTCTTATGCCAGGGTTCTGTTCGGTGGTACAATAATTCTGGTGTTCAGCAATATTTCCGGCGCTATCCTGAGGGGTGAGGGTGACGCCAAGCGCTCCATGTACGGTATGCTGCTGGGCTCACTTCTGAACATAGTACTGGATCCTGTATTCATCTACTATTTCGACATGGGGGTGGTGGGAGCAGCCTGGGCAACGGTGATCTCCATGGGGGTTACTTCGCTTCTTTTCAGCTACTGGCTATTCTTCAAGAAGGATACCTATCTGGATGTAGTTTTAAGCGATTTTCACTACAGCAGGACTATACTGGGTGAAATTCTGGAGGTGGGGATTCCATCCTCCCTGGCTCATCTTTCCATGTCGCTGGCCATGATAGTCATAAACAGGGTGGTTATCATGGCGGGGGGAACCGATGGAGTTGCTGTTCTGACCAGCGGGTGGCGTATAATCATGGTGGGTACCATTCCCCTTATCGGTATAGCCACCGGAGTGGTGGCGGTAACGGGAGCTGCCTTCGGAGCCGGCAACCGGAACAAGCTTAAAACCGCATTTACCTATTCCATCAAGATAGGATTAATTATTGAACTGACTGTAGGAGTACTGATCTTTATATTTGCAGAGAAACTCTCACTGATATTTGCATACTCCGAAGACGCCGCTCATATTCTGGACGACCTGGTGGCATTCTTGCGGATAATGTGCCTCTTCTATCCCATGGTTCCCCTGGGGATGCTCACCTCCGCCCTGTTCAGGGGGGTGGGTGAGGGAAAGAAATCGCTGGCAGCTACCATGGTAAGAACCATAGTCCTGCAGATCCCCTTTGCCTATCTTCTGGGAATTTCCATGAATATGGGGCTGACCGGAGTATGGTGGGGAATGATAGTGGGCAATGGTATAGCGGTAACCCTTACCTTCACCTGGGGTCTCTACACTGCCAACACGGTACCCCTGCCCCGGCCGGGGCAGGTTTAATTTTATCATACTGTAACCTCACCGGCTTTCAATGCGACAACATAACCGGAGGGTGACTTTGAAGGAAATTGCCCGGAGTAAATTCTTAGACCTCAACAGAAGGAGGCGGTTATGAGAAGGCTGACTTCAGCAGACAGACTAAATTCGAACAGGTTTGCCCGTTATCCGGGTATGGGAATGCTCATACTTGCCATGCTGGCCATACCACTTCTGACTCCTGCGGCAATCAATGCGGATGAGCAGGAAGATTCAAGAAGTGCCTCCCAGATTGTGGAAGATCTCAAGGAAAACCTCGATCTCACCTCCCGGCAGTTGGATAAGATCAGTCCCCTGGTGGAGAAATGTACCTCTGAGAGGGATGAGATCAGAAACAGATACCGGGAAGACACCGAAACCAACCTGATCATCAGGGGGGCCAAGAGGCACAGAAGACAGAGGGATATGGAAAAAGAACTCCGCTCCATTCTGACTGTGGAACAGATGGAGAAATACCACCGGATGCACCGTATCCACCGGCCTCACCGCGGGGATGAACACCAGGGACTGATGATCACAAGGTTCGACTACCTGTGGGACCGCCTGGAACTCACCGACCAGCAGGCCGAAAAGGTAATCCCCATCCTGGCGGAGAATGCCGCCGGTATTAGGGGCAGGCTCGAATCCATGCGGGGAAGCCGGCGCGGTTTCAGAGGCAGGGAGATGCACCGGCGTCCGGGCGGAATGTTCCGGGAGAGGATGAAAGAGACCGCCGAAAAGCTCGAACCCATACTCTCGGATGAACAGATGGATGAACTGGAAGAGATCGTTAAGGAAAGAGGTGAAGCCTTCCGGGAGAGAAGAGCAGGCAGAGACCGCTCCTCATCTCATCACCGGAGGCATCATCACTGGTAATAAATCCTCGATTTTCCCGGCAGCAGTATTATACTGGGAAAAATGAAATGATAACTATCTGCCGGTCCGGAGAAGATGAAACACAGCAGGAACAGAACCAGTGATGAGAAGATCATACGAAAAGTGCTCGAAGGCGACATCAACGCCTTCGAGCACCTGGTGGAAAGGTACCGTAAGATGGTCTTTGCAATAGCAGCCAGACATGTTCCCCCTGATGATGTCGCAGAGGTGGCACAGGATGTGTTTGTGAGGGCATTCCGGTCCCTGGAAACATTCAGAGGCAGAAGTGCATTCTCGCACTGGATCTCCAGTATAGCAACCAGAACCTGTTACGATCACATGAGAAAACTGTACCGGTCCAGGGAACTCCCGGTCAGCCAGTTGAGCGAGCAGCATAATGAATGGATCGACGGGGTGCTCTCCTCCCGTTCCCGGGATGAATTCAATATGAAATCACGGGAGAGGGAAGCCAGGGACCTTCTGGACTGGGCCCTCGGTCAGCTATCCCCTCAGGACAGGATGGTGCTGGAATCCACCCATCTGGAGGGATTGTCGGTAAAGGAGACTGCCAAGCTGCTGGGTTGGAGCAGGGCCAATGTGAAGGTAAGGGCCTTCCGGGCCAGACGGAAACTGCGCCGGATGCTGAAAGATGCGGCTGAGAAGCCGGGGAGAAATAACGATGAATGAGAAGGATATAGACAAACTGGAAGAGGTGCTGAGAGAGGCTTACCGGAGCAGAGAAGTGCCGGCTGCCGGTGATAGCTGGCAGGCCGGGGTTATGAGAAGGATTGGCTGGGTCGCCGCCGGTGAGGAGGAAACAGAGAGTATCTGGCCTTTGTTCACCCGGCTGGCCTGGAGATTTTCACTGGTTGCTTCTGTGGTAGCTGTTATCCTGGCAATAATAGTACTTAAAACCGAGCTGTTTCCGGCCAGAGAGATTGCCATGATGATGCTGGAAGACCCGGTATCCCTGTTTATCTCGCCACCTTCTGTTATCTAGGGAGAATCTGATATGAGTGATAAGAAATTTAAGAGATGGAAGATTTGGGGTGGAGTCATTCTGCTGTTCCTGTTCGGAGTGATTACCGGAAGCCTTACTACCGCCCTGCTGATGAAGTATCATTACAGCAACATTCTGCGGGAGGGTCCTCCTCCGGTAAACCGGATGATGACCAGATACATGACCAGGAATCTGGACCTTTCCGATCAGCAGAGGAAGGAGATAAGGACTATTGCCGGGAAGTACGGCAGCGAGATGCTGAAGATATCCAGCCAGGCAAGAAACAGCATCAGGGAGCTGGCCGAGCGCCAGGCTGAAGAGATAAAAGAGGTGCTGAACCCAGATCAACAGGCCCGGTTCGAAGAGAACATCCGGAATCTGAGGGAGCGTATCGAGCGCAGAAGGGGCCACCGGGAAGATTTCAGAATGGGCCATCCCCCCCGTCATTCCCGTCCGGGCAGTGATTTTCCTCCCCCGGGACAGCATACTGATTCACTCCAATAAATACCCGGGTGGCTGAAACAATAGAGAGGCTATTCCACTGCCGGCGGTTACCATTTGTTCAACCTGGGTTCCAGTGCACTGATGGCAAAAAATTCGAGTCAATCCCATTTTTAGTTGAAACTCTCTGTGACCATTTTCTCATCAGGCAA
>CAZTHK010000025.1:0-54342 GCA_964613215.1 uncultured bacterium
ATTGTAATAACCTGTCCAAATTGCCTATGTCAGATTATTTTGGACAGCAGTGATACCATCTATAAGATACTGAAGATCATGTTTGGATGGATCCTGCAGCCGGCAAAGATATTCGACCGGGTTACCGAAAAACACCGGAAATGCCATATAGCTGCGTCCGGATTCACCTTTGTGGGCGAGAAGGTTACTGTTAGAAGTTCTGAAAAATCAGACCAGCAGAACTTCGGGAGAGACAAGGAACCGGCTCACTCCCCCCATACCGGCCGGAATTAAACCATCCATCAAAATAACGGGCCTTCCAGTGACAGGATTCCCCCCGCAACATGATATATCTATTACAGCTTTGTAATCAGGAAAACTGTGGTAATGGCTCCCGAGATAATGCTTACCGAAGCCTGAAATATTCTCAGCCAGTTGCGGTCTTTGAGCACCTTCTCGGGAACTATTATTACATCACCCAGTGATACCTTCTCCGATATAGCATCTTCCTTTATTACCCTGCCGCTGGCTCTGATTATCCTGATTTCATCCCGGTCTGAATTCTTTCTCAAACCGCCGGCCCGGTCGATATAGTAAAAAGCCTTCTTCCCCGGTTCAAATTTAATGGTACCGTTGGAGGCCACCGCTCCCATCACACTAACCCCCGAAGGCCGTTGAGGGATCAGGATTCTATCCCCACCCCTCAGCACAATGTCGTCTGCACGGTTATAATTCTCCACCAAGCCGGGGAGGTCTATAATTATTCTTTTTATTCTGTTAACATTGCCGTCCACCGGTTTTCTCTGGATCTTGACACCTCCCAGAGAATCCATGTAAGTCCTTTGGAGCGACTGTATCACTTCCTCCACACCCCTACCCTCCAGTTCTTCTTTAAGGGAAGAGCGGTAGAACAGCGCCCCGCTGGGAAAAGCCAAACTGGTTAGGCCACCGGCTCTCTCTATCAGGTCTACCAGGGTCTCGCCCCGCTCCTTTATTACATAACTGCCGGGAAACAGAACCTCCCCCTCTATCCGGACAGTTTCATGCTCATGATATCCCGGTTCTCTTCTGATATGGACCAGATCACCCGGTTGGAGGCAGGGATCCAGTTCGCCATGAGAGTTGAGCAGGGCCTTTCTCACCTTGAATTCCCTCAGCACCGAGTATTCATTACTATGATAATTCAACCGGGCCAGTTCTCCCTTGAGAAGATAGGCATTCCTCTTAACCCCTCCAGCCGAAATCAATAAATCGCTCACCGTCATACCCCGGGCATAGGGATACTGCCCCGGATACCTTACCTCTCCGGCCACCCTGACTCTGAGTGAATCAGTCATTCTGTCCACATGGAAAATTTCCAGCCGGTCTCTGGGATGGAGATCTATATCACCGTAAACCCGGGAGTTATCCTTACCGGACCCGGTGTTCCCTTCACATATGCTGCCAGATTCATGCTGGCTGCAGTTCTCAATATCTCCCCCCATCACCTTTCTCAGGTCGATGGCAAACATCTTTTTCCTGTTGCCGGGCAGTATTCTGGTCAGGAAGGCTCTTTCCAGATAGGAATCGGGAAGAAGTAAATCCGGATTAACCAGATCGGAAACCTTCATACCTTCATAGTACTCGTACTCACCGCCGTATTTAACCTCCCCCCGGAGGTAAACCACATCCCGGGTAAAATCATGTACCCTCCTGACTGTGATTATATCATTGTCCTTCAATTTCAGATCATTTTCTTTCCTCCCCGCTTCATCCGAAAGATCCAGGGATAACAGGATCTTCTCTGCATTCTGGTTATAGCGAACCAATTGAACATTGCCCATATAACCTGATGACTTAACTCCTCCGGCCAGTTCCAGAACATTCAGCAGCCTCTCGTCATCCCGGATTTCATATACGGCCGGCCTCTTCACTTCACCCCTTACTTCCACCAGGTCGCCCACTACCGGAACGAAAATAATATCATTTGACTGAAGCCGGATATCGCAATTCTCGCCTCTGATCAGAAAACAGTAGAGATCAAATTTACCCTTTACCCTACCACCCCTCACAAGGCGGATATGACGCAGACTTCCCTTCCGGGTGGGACCTCCTGCCAGGTAAAGAGTGTTGAACAGGGTATAGAGAGAACTGACCGTATAGGCACCAGGGCGCACTACCTCACCTCCCACGTAAACGGTGATGGAACGAATCTTTCCAAGCACTACATTGAACCGGAAATCGGAATATATTTCATCAAGCAATCCTTTGATTCGGGCCTTTGCCCCGTCCAGGGTAAGTCCCCACAACACCAGTTCTCCCGCTTTGGGGATAAAGACCTTACCCTCCCTGTCTATTACCATATGGATACGTTCATTTACACTCCCCCAAAGATTTATGGAGATATGATCGCCCGGTCCCAGAGTATAGTCTGATGGAACCGGAACCTGTGTAGAGGCAACAAACTTCCCGGGCGGATGAGAAAATAACTCCAGCCCGAACCTTTTAAGCCTCCCTCCTCTTTCCCCTCCCTTGACTCCCTTTCCTTCTTCTGTTTCCGGTGGAACCCGGGGGACCTTTTCTTCATAGATATCCGGACTCTTCTTTATACTATCTACCTTGCCTGTATCCTCCCCCTTCTCCCTGAGATACCTTTCTAAAGCTTCCTTCTGCTGTTCAGTCTGGGCGGTGATCTCTCCCCCAAAAACAGGCATAATAACAGCTATGAAAAAAACCAGAACCGCAAATCTTCTCATAAACATTCTCCTTTACCCATTCAGATTGATATTATAAAAACCAATTCTCAATTAACTGCCGAACAAGTTCCATTCCACAACTTGAATATCCGGCAACATAACGATCAACCTTATTTGTTTATAACGCAACAGCTTACACATACAATTAACTGTACTATCCCCTATTCATCTAACTATCCGCCTCAGGGGTGAAATATATTCCTCATAAATATCACCACCGGGCAATAATTTCCCGGTTTATAAAGAAATTAAAGTACTACCTCTCCTCTCCGATATAACTCACATATACGAATTAAAACTGCACCCGGGGTTCGGTTCCATCTATGCCGCAGGGGCGGGAACAGCCCGCCCTCACACGAGGAGAAAGATATTATTCTTAACCATTAATCAGGAGAGCAAACCTTTTGTAACCCGGAAAGGAACAGGAGTACCCATGAAGGAATTTTCACAAACAGGAACAATGGATGTCCGGAAAAGGCCTGCCGCCCTGAACGGCCCGCCTGCTTTTGACCGTATGGTGCCAATCGTCAATCCCAACCTCCCCCCCTGGGAAGCATTGGGAAACCGGTTCGAAGATATTTACCGGTCGGGAATGATTACCAATTTTGAGACGGTTAGGGAGCTGGAAGGAGTGGCCCGGAGCTACCTGCAGGTGGAGAATGTGGTTGCCCTCTCATCCTGCACACTGGGTTTGATCCTTACCATGAAGGCACTGGGAATAACCGGAGAGGTGATAGTTCCCAGTTTCACCTTCTCCGCTACCGGTCATGCCATATATTGGGCCGGAGCTACCCCGGTCTTTGTCGATTGCAGCGACCGTGACTGGAACATCTCCATACAATCGATACAGGAAGCTGTCTCGGAAGAGACCGAGGCAATCCTGGCAGTTCATATATTCGGCAATCCCGCTCCGGTTTACTCTCTGGAAGAGATTGCCCGGGATTACGGATTGAAACTCATCTTCGATGCAGCTCATGCGTTTGGGGCCTCGGTTGGGAGCAAACCGGCAGGAGGTTTCGGAGACGCTGAAATCTTCAGCCTCAGCCCAACCAAATTGGTTACCGGCGGAGAAGGAGGGCTACTGGCTACCAACAATAAGGAGTTGGCCGATAAGGTCAGATTACTCAGAAATTACGGAGACAAGGGCAACTACGACTGTATGGCTCCTGGTAT
The DNA here is from genome assembly GCA_964613215.1 of uncultured bacterium. GTDB lineage: Bacteria > Krumholzibacteriota > Krumholzibacteriia > Krumholzibacteriales > CAZTHK01 > CAZTHK01. The sequence goes on from CAZTHK010000025.1 coordinate 3,888, forward strand.
AAACGCCAGGATGGAGGAACTTAATGCAGCAATGATCCTGGAAGGAATCCCTCTGGCCGAACCCGAGATAATCAGCCGCCACCACCTGGCCGATGTCTACCGCAGTCAATTGTCTGAAGTTCCGGGTATTAGATTCCAGGAAATACCGCCTCAGAATCATCACTCTTACAAGGATTTCACCATCTTCATCAATCCGGATGAATTCGGCATGAACCGCGACCAGGTCTACTCTCTGCTTATTCAGGAGAACATCCAGACTAAAAAGTATTTCTATCCTCCCCTGCATATGCAGAGTGCCTACCGGGAATTGCACCGGAGGATGGTTAACCTGGAAGTAACCGAGGAAATCTCCAGGAACGTTCTGACTCTGCCACTCTACTCAGAGCTGGGGGAAAGGGGAGTGAGAAAGATTACCAATAGCCTCATCTCCCTTCATCACCACAGGGATGAACTTTTATAAAGGTATTTCACAAACTGACCGGGAGGAATAAAGATGAATAAAAATATAACGGAAATAATGGAAGGATTCGAACATCAGCGTATGGGCAGGATGCTTTTCGGAGGGAAAGAGCCCGACCGGGGACATGTAGTGATCCTGGGGGGAGGAGGTTATCTCGGTACCGCCCTTACCCATATTCTGGTGGAGGATTTTTATAATGTAACCATAGTAGACCGCTTTCTTTACGGCAACTCATTCATGGACGATCTGAAACAATCGGAGAGGGTAAGTATCATGGTGGGTGATATCAGGGACAAAGAAGTACTCCGCAAGGCCATGAAAGTGGGGAATGTGGTAGTCAATCTTGCCGCCATAGTGGGAGATGAAGCATGCCAGTTATGCGAGAGGGCCACCCGGGAGATAAATACTGAAGCGGTAGAGACCATTGCCCGGATAGCCGACAGATCAGGGATAGATAGAATAATTCAGGCTTCCACCTGCAGCACTTACGGAAAAAACGAAGCAGGATTGCTGGATGAAAAATCCTACCTGGCTCCTCTGTCCCTTTATGCACAGAGTAAGGTGGACAGTGAAAAGCTTCTGCTCGAAGAGACTGACAGTAGCAGCTCTCCTGCTGCCTGTATTCTGAGATTCTCCACCCTGTTCGGTTTGTCCCGGCGCCCCCGTTTCGATCTGGTGGTAAACACCCTCACTGGTCATGCCTGGAAAAAGGGGAAGATAACCATATTTGGAGGAAACCAGTGGAGGCCCCTTCTTCACGTGGGAGATGCAGCCAGGGCGATAAAGACGGTTATTCAGGCATCCCGGGAAAAGATGGAGGGAAAGATATTTAATGTGGGAGGAGATAACCTGAATATGACCATTGAGGATATTGGCAGGGAGATCAGGAATATCCTGCCATCCATAGAAATGGAGATCATGGCAGACGCCACCGATGAGCGGGATTACCGGGTCGACTTCAGCAGAATCCGCCGGGAGCTGGACTTTGTACCCCGTTATACTATATCCAACGGTGTTCTGGAAATGATGCATGCCCTGAACTCCGACCGGGACCTTGACCCTGAGCTACCGGTATGTTCAAACTACAAGTGGCTCAGTTCCAGGAGGGAATTGCTGGAAACTCAGGAAATTGTGGTACCGGTATGAGCATTACAGCCCTATTGAACACCGGGACAATAATCTGCCAACCATGACCTGATATAAAAGGGGGGGACCTTATCCCCCCCTAATTATTATGAATCGATTCCGTTAAACCGGCCAGCCGGGATATTGATTTCCCGTCAATTCTTCTTCCGGATAACCACCTCTCCCCCATCAAGCAGGGCTCTGAGATGATCCCCCTCCTCTACTTCCCCGTCTATAAGCTTTTTTGCTACGGGATCAAGGAGAGTTCTCTGAACCAGTCTCTTCAGCGGTCTTGCCCCGAAATCGGGATCATAACCCTTTTCCGCCAGATAATTCCGGACCTGATCACCGAGCTCAATACTAAGATCTCTCTCCTTAAGCCTTTCATTTATGTATTTCACCTGCAACTCCACTATTTCGATAATGTCATCCCGTGAGAGTGAATGAAACACAATGATTTCATCCACCCTGTTCAGGAATTCAGGCCGGAAGAAGCTTCGAAGGCCCTCCATCATTTTATCCTTCAGCTGGTCATCGGTAAGATCAGGCGCATCCCTGAGGTAACGGGTCCCCAGATTAGAGGTCATAATAACTATGGTGTTCTTGAAATCGATGGTGCGCCCCTTGGAATCGGTTAACCTCCCGTCATCCAGAAGCTGAAGCAAAACATTGAAAACATCCCGGTGAGCCTTTTCTATTTCATCGAACAGAACCACCGAATAGGGATTTCTTCTTACCGCCTCGGTCAGATATCCCCCCTCTTCATGTCCAACATAACCGGGGGGTGCACCCAGCAATCTGGACACCGAATGCTTCTCCATGAATTCCGACATATCGATCCGTACAATACTATCCTCATTATCGAATAATTCGGATGCTAACGCCTTTACCAGTTCGGTCTTACCCACCCCTGTCGGTCCCATCAGTATAAATGATCCCAGCGGTTGATCGGGATTCTGGAGACCCGCCCGGGATCGTCTTACTACATTACTGACTGCCTCTATGGCTTCGGACTGTCCTACCACCCTGCGGCTTAACTTATCTTCCAGATGTGCTATCTTATCCCGCTCCTCCTCCAGCATCCGGTCAACCGGAATGCCGGTCCATTTGCTCACTATGGAGGCAATATTATCCTGCGTTACCTCCTCCTTCATCAACCGAGATCCCGATTTCTGCAACTTCTTGAATTTATTCCTGGCTTCCTCCATCTTTCCTTCCAGATCCGCAATAACACCGTATCTGAGTTCCGCCACCCTCTCCAGATCACCCTCCCGCTGGGCTATCTGTTCCTCTGTTTTTGCATCATCCAGCTGTTCCTGCAGTTTTCTCATGGATTCAAGAATTCCCCTTTCATTTTCCCACCTGGCAGTAAGGGCGGAAACTTCCTCGTCTATACCGGCAAGCTGTTCTTTGATCTTATCCAGTCTCTCCTCCACCTCTTCCTTATGCTTCTCCTTCTCCAGTGCTTTCTTCTCAATTTCCAGCTGGGTCTTTCTCTCCACCAGTTCTGCCAGCTCCAGAGGCATACTGTCCATCTCCATTCTCAAGCGGGATGCAGCTTCATCTATCAGATCAATGGCTTTATCCGGGAGAAAACGGTCACCGATATATCTGTCCGACAGTTTAGCAGCTGCTATCAGGGCTGAATCTATTATACTGACTCCGTGATGGACCTCGTATTTCTCCTTAAGCCCCCGCAGGATGCTTATGGTCTCATCCACAGAAGGTTCTCTTATCATAACCGGCTGGAACCTTCTCTCCAGGGCCGCATCCTTCTCGATATGTTTCCGGTATTCATCCAGGGTAGTGGCACCTATACACCGGAGTTCACCTCTGGCCAGGGCCGGTTTGATCATATTGGAAGCATCCACTGCACCTTCCGCAGCCCCCGCTCCCACCAGAGTGTGAAGTTCATCAATAAACAGTATAATCTCTCCCTCCGCATCGGTGACTTCCTTCAGCAAAGCCTTGAACCTTTCTTCGAATTCTCCCCGGAACTTGGCTCCTGCAATAAGGGATCCCATATCCAGGCCAACCAGACGCTTCCCCTTTAAACTTTCGGGAACTTCACCCGAGGCGATCCTCTGTGCCAGTCCTTCTGCAATGGCGGTTTTACCCACACCGGGTTCACCGATAAGGACCGGATTATTCTTGGTCCGGCGGGAAAGAACCTGACTGACCCTTCTTATCTCCTCATCTCTTCCAATAACCGGATCTAGTTTGCCCCTCTCCGCCAGCCTCACAAAATCGGTGGTAAAACGTTCCAGTGCCATGAATTTGCTCTCAGGATTCTGGTCGGTCACCCTCTGAGAACCACGGATGCCGGACAGGGCCTTTAAGATACTATCGCGGTCCGCCCCAATCTCAGACAGAATCCTGCCTGCCGGGCCCTGGTCACCGGCCAGCGCCATAAGAAAATGTTCCGTGCTTACATACTCATCCTTGAGCTTATCCGCTTCCGACATGGAGCAGCGCAGCAACTCCTGAAAACCCTGAGACGGTCTTACCTCCACAGCTCCACCATCCACCCGGGGCAATTTATCCATAACCTGCCGGATGTCAGCTTCCAGTTCGGCAATATCCACCCCTACCTTCTTCAACACAGGATTGACCACCCCGCCATCCTGAGATACAAGAGACTTGAGCAGATGTACCGGTTCGAGCTCTGTATTTTTATTATCAAAGGCTACGTCACGGGCTGAGGCTATCGCCTCTCCTGCCTTAACAGTGAATTTATCTGATCTGATCATGTTCAACTCTCCTTACTTAATATATTCAAATAATATAATATTTCGCACACCTCATACCAATAAGAGGCGGAATTAGATTATTATTACTATTCCATTGCTATACAAAGGGTTATGTGAACATTGAAAGCTATTCAAGAAACCCGCCGCATAAAATATCCATACTTGCTATGCCATTATGGCATATAATTATCAGCTGGTAAGCCATTTTGGCATTATTCCCATTCAAACCTTGAGACATCATACCTGTTGGGCACTCTGTAGATTACCCGGATGAGGTTCAATTCATCCACCGTGGGGGTATTTGAATATGGAGTTCCGTACCCAAACATCAGATGCCCCGGATCTCTGCTGTGAGCAAGCCTGAGGACATGACCGAACTCGTGGGAAAATACCATTCTGGCATAATAAGGCCTAAACATCGGTATCATGGTGTAATCTAGATTGATCCTGACATCTATATGAGCGGGGGTTCCATCTTCATGGTTGGTTACATCCACATTGTGCTTATCCCCGGTGCCGTTATTCTCGTATATGATTTTAACATCAGCCTCCTCCTCATCATCCACCTCTTCAAACAGATTCACGCCGGGGATACTCTGATCCCATAAATTAAATGATTCTCTGGCAATCAGCTGGAGGTTGACTTCAGGGTGTCCCTCATATTCAACTTCAGGGTTATAGACAGTAATGGGAAGATGATCCCAGCGCTTGAATATGGTATTGGACTGATTCACTCCGATAAGCATACTTGAAAATCCGTCACCTCCCCTCAGGAAGGTCAGAAAATCGCTATGGTTATACCTCTCCGGCACATCCAGGCTGAACAACCCTACTTTACGTATAAGGTAAACATCCATATTAAAGTGCCGGTTGGGTATACTTGCCCGGAAGTCATAATAATCTCCCACTTCACCGGATATCTGCTCATCCATTCCTCTTAGAAATTTCACATAGTAAGGAATATCGATGAGGGAATAAGTTCCCGAAGCATCGGTGGTATCTTTAACATAGGCCGACAGGTAACATCCCTCCATAACCCTTCCGGAGATAATATCGAAGGCCGTACCGGAAGCATCATAGCCCCGGGCCAGGACTCTCTCACACTTGCCTACAGGGGAGAGAATGGCATTCTCGTCATACTCGCTGTAGTAGTCATCGTATGCCCTTACAGTAACGTAAAGATCCGTCCCCGGGCTCAATCCGCTAATCACTACCCTTTCCAAAGTCCCGGCTGAAGCGGGAGTTATATGTATTGTTTTACTGGCCGCATCTTCCCAGTCATTCTCAGTTCTAATCCAGTACTCTGCCGTTCTGATCTTGTACCCGGAAGCATGTCCGTCCATCCCATCATCCCCCGGTGCAGTCCATTCCAGAATAATCTCACCCGGGTTTTCACCCCTCCAGGCCTCCAGGTCATTGATAGCAGCAGGGGGAATGGTATCAGGTTCCCCCTCCACCTTAATCCCCCATGAAATAGTATCACCATACATGCCGTCCCAGACCGTAGCGGTGAGGTTATATATTCCATTACTGCCGAACCAATGTGTGAATATGCTTGACGTTGAATCAGTCGAAACCCTGTTTGCCGGTCCCTCCAGAAGAAACTTGTAACTCAGCGACCCAGGGGACTCATCGATTACATCATCTATCTCGAAATGGACCAGATTGCCTATCAGACATGTCACCGAATCCTGATATGGATGCCAGTGCTTTATCACCGGTGGCTGGTTATGAGTATCGATAACAACGATAATCCAATGATGAATAACACTTAACCCTCCTCCATCACTTACCTCTACTTTTACATCGAAGGTATCTCCCCTCATTGATTTGAACATCATCCGGTTGGAATTAGCCAGGATCGAATCACCCAGCTTATAATGGTAATGCAACTCATCTCTATCAGGGTCTGTAGCCTCCACCCTCAAATCAACATAGGCCGGTGTTTCATAGAAGAGGGTATCAGATGAGGGGCTGACGAAATCTATGGATGGCGCCCTGGTTGGTCCCACGGGGTCGTTCTGAAAGAGACAGGAAGAAAAAGCAAACAACACTAAACCCGCCACAGCTGCCAGAATTGCCCTGAACTTCATAACAATCTCCCTTGCCTTGAGTGTTTCCCGTCCCGGGGGTGATGGGGATTTGATCAGGTATCTGGACCACACTCTCTTTTTTCACTCAATCAAAATATAATAATTTTCTGTTTCGGGGGAAAGCACTTTGTTATTTCTATAAGGATAACTGAGATGGTTCAGTTTTTTTGCTATTTCTTTATCTCGGTCCGTATTTCTCTTAAAAAATTCCTTACTACCATATCCATTGCTATTAAGAAACCATCCCGGTCCGAAACCCGCATCTCATGTTTTATCCTTTCTCCCACTGTTACCAGGAAGAGGTCACGGTAGGGAGAAATTCCCATCCTGATTCCCTCCGGCTGAGCAAAGCGGATGGAAAACCTGGTAAACTCAACCCGCATATTGCCAGACAGACTGGTCACTCCCTCTATGAACCTGATAAAGAGGAATCGTTTCTTCTCATCCCGGATAATACCGGACAGATTTTCGATAACTCCCTGGTATTCAGATAATCCCCTCATTCTTCCTTCTCCTCCTGGTGCTTATCATCTGCATGATTCCTTCCGCCAGGCCGCCGAACTGTCTGTCCTCCGGAGGTATCTTCTTTTCTCCACCCCACAGGCAAAAGTCAGGCATAGCTATACTGTCATCGGATTCATCGCTGTTATAATCATTACCGGGATGGATAAAGAGAACCACAATATCTTCATGATTCCCTCTGAATACTCTGGCCAAGCGGTCGCAATATGAAGAATGCCTGGTCAATACCATTAAAACCTCCGGTACCGCTCCGCATGAATTACGAGAAAAGGAATAATTACCGGAGGCAGCTTTAAGCGACCTGGTTAGCTCTCCATATTCTTCCTTCCGGGGAACAGAAAAGACCTGAAGCACGAAATGGGGGAACACGGGGGGACAAAGATCAAGTTCCAATAACTCCTCCTGATCATAGCGGACGGAATAGACGTATCTGATCCTATCCTCCCTGGAACCACAGAGAATCTTCCCCTCCTTCAGTAAGGGGGTCAGATAATCATCTGGTTCTCCGGAAAAGTAATAACCGCAGTTCGGTAAACCCCAGCCCGTCTCTACCAGGGTAACCTCTCCGCCGGTACTGGCCAGGGCAACCGCCAGGCCGGCGGCGAAATAAGCCCGGTTGAATTCACCTTCCGGAACAGCTGCCCAGATCACTGCCTCTGTTTCCTTATCTTTTCTGGATTTTCTTGATTTTTCAGACAGGAACAGGTGGGATACTTCTCTCAGACGTCCGGGTTTATCCTTATTAGCGTTCATCTATCACACAATCAGAAGAGAATTTTCCTGACCGAATTCATTGAGTACCGAATCAGTATTGGCAGGATCCTTTATCCATACACCGTCCACAATATATCTGTACTCATACTCTCCCGGTTCCAGATCGAGGGTTATCTTCCATAGCCCATCCTCTTCATCCCTCTCCATATTCAATCCCTCTCTTGACCAGTTAGTGAATTCTCCGGTGAGCTTGACTTCCTCAGCTCCCGGTGCATCCAGGGTGAAAAGAATACCCTCTCCCACCCTTGCGGGGCCATGCAGCCGGGCCATCCAGTCGTGCAACTCTCGCACCTCCAATCCGGAAACCTTCTCCTCCAACTCTCTGGTCAGGGAAATAAACTGTCTCTTCAGTTTCCCGGCATTATTCAACTCGAATATGGATACTCCCTTGAGCGATGCTTCCTTGTAGCGGACTGAATGCGTGATTATGGTATCCAGCATAATCGAACCGTACCGGTTGTCCAGCTCCATGATCACATCCCGGGAGAAGTTGTTTCTCTTCTCTATGTTATTGGCCAGCACATGTAATTTGATCTTATGCCTGGTCTCACCCTCAAGCAGTTCGATCATCTCGATCAATCTACTCAGCCCCTGGATAGAAAAGTAACTGGGATCGACCGGAATAATAACCTCGCCGGCTGCTACCAGGGCATTGAATGTCAGGAGCCCTACATTGGGGGGCGAATCTATAATAATATAATCATAATGATCAGAGGCTCTGTTGATCTTGGATACAAGACGCCGTTCTCTTCCATCTTTTCCGGCTACCTCCTGCTCGAAAGCACTTAGCACGGATGACGATGGCATCACATAAAGCTTTTCGTTGACCTGAGTCAAAGCATTCTGGAGCCTCACCCTGGGATTCATCAAAAGATCATAAGTGCTGTAATGAGTCTCCTCAGCATAGACATTAACCCCCATGGAAGCGTGTGCCTGGGGGTCCAGGTCTATTAACGCAACCCTCCTGCCCTGCCTGGAAAATGCAGCTGCCGTATTCAGGGCGACGGTTGTTTTTCCGCAACCACCCTTCTGGTTAATAACAGCGATTGCCCTCATGCCAGTACCTCCTTATGCTTCCGACAAACCCCCCGGTCGAACAAAATTACCTCATACAACAAAAAAGGGGCAAATCGCCCCCGTGACTTGACCCACAGAAATATACATTTTTACTATCATTGTTCTAGGTAATCCGTTTGAACCCTATTCCTGACAACAGTCCCGTCTTCAATGATTTCATATATCCTCCATAATATTACCGGCCTGTTGTTTATTCTCTTATATATAATTTAGCGCTGTCAAGGAATATCCTGAAAAAGCATTTGCTCCACCGGAAGGCCAGTAACCAAATCAACCGGTTACTGAATTTTCAAGCGGGAAAAATAAAGCTGGTCTGGCAGATATATCATCCGCTAATAAATCAGCAGCGCCACCAGAAAACCAAGGGCCAGTCCGCCGAAGACCTCAGCCCAGGTATGTCCTACCAGTTCTCTGACCTTTTCAGAATCAATATGATGGGTTTCTTTAACTATTTCTGCAATTTCGTTCAAAACCCTGGCCTGATTACCGATCTCCTGCCGTAACCCGGTTGCTTCGAATATAAAATACAGACTGATTATCAGGGATACCCCGAAGATAGAAGAACTTACTCCCCTGTACACCGCCACCCCTATAGTCAGGGTGGTAACCACCGAAGTATGGGAACTGGGCATTCCTCCGGTGTTAAGAATGCTCAGCAGCCTGAAACCATTTTTATTAATAAGGGATATGAAGGGTTTTAAAAGCTGGGCGATTAATCCGCTCAACAGAGCGGCTATCCCTATCTCATGTATCATCTCTTCTTCTCACACTTCCGACAGAAGTTGTACCATATACCGGGCCTGATTAATCCGGGATCCTCCATTCATGGAGGTTATGATACATGCTTATCACATCCGGTCTTACATTTTTTAATCGCCTGGAGATAGCATTCAAAGCAACTCCCTGATAGGTAAAGGTATAAGGTTGTTCTCGATATATAATCTTCTGGGCGCGGTAGAACAGGGGCCTTGCCTTTTCAAAATCCAGCAGGGAACAGGCTTTTTCATTCAGACTGTCAACAGTGGTATTGCAGTAATTCACCCGGTTATAGCCATCCTTTCTGGCTTCACAAGACCATATCGGGGCCAGGTCGGCCTTGGTGCCCACTCTCCATGCATTTACCATAGCGTCGTAACTGGAAGCTTTAACCCTGTCCAGGAATACGGTCCATTCCAGAGCCCGGGGAACCACTTTTATACCCACCCTCTTGAGCATACTCTGAACCATCACCTGTATATCCTGCCTGATCTGATTGCCGTAATTGGTAATCAATTCAAACTCGAATTTCCTGCCGTTGCGGTCCAGCCAGCCATCCCCGTCCGAATCACTGAAACCTTCGTCGGCCAGAATCTTCCCGGCTCTCTCCGGATCGAAGGGAATCGGTTCAATATTCGGATTGTAGGCCCAGATAAGCGGAACAAAGGGGCTGGTACACTCATCTGCATAACCATAATATACATTATCGATTATCTTCTGCCGGTCGATAGCCATGGTAAGGGCTCTTCTCACCTGAATATCTTTAAACAGGGGATTCTTGGCATTCCATCCTATATAACCGTAAGCGCGGGTGGGAAACTTGAATATACGCAGCTCGGGATGATTCTTCTCCAGATCGGCAACTTCACCGGGAGGAATACTCTCCATTACATCTATCTCCCCGCTTCGCAACTGAGTGATCAGGGTTACCTGATCAGGTATTACCTTAAAGATAACCCTGTCCAGGTATGGTTTATCCTCTTCATAGTAATCCTGGTAAGAAACCAGGGTGAGGGCCTGGCCCTTCTTCCAGCTTTCCACCCTGAAAGGTCCGTTGGATGGAATTTCCTCCACCGGCACCCTGGGCAGTTCGGCAGGGTCTATCTTCTCCAGGAAGTGAGCCGGAAGAATGGGGCCGTCCCGGGCATCCATAACCTGATAGGGATAGACCTCGTTGAAATAATATACAACTGTCCATTTATCCACTGCTACCACACTGTCTATATGCTTCTTGAGATGTTGGGAGGGCCAAGCCACCGCCGGATTCACCTGGGCCCGGAATGTAGCAGTAACATCACGGGAGGTAAATCTTACCCCGTCGCTCCAGTAAACATCCTTCCTCAGATGAAAAATGAGCTTGCGGCGGTCGTCCGAGAATTCATATGACTCAGCCAGCCTGGGACTGAAGGTCAGCAGGTCAGGATTCTCATCCAGAAGGGGAAGGAAGATATTGTTATATATATCCCTGGCATGGGCATCGGTGGTTCCGAAAGGATTAAGTGCCTCAAAATCGCTTATTTCACCCACCACCAGGACATTGCTGCTCTTCTGATCTTCCGTCTCAGAACATGATACTGCCAAAATCAGCAGAACTGAAAGCACCCAGGATAAGATCATACCCTTTTTAATACCGGCGATTTTCATCTAACCACCTTCCCTCAAAGACTTCTCTCTTATTAAGAATTTCCGGACTCCATCCAACAGGCAGGTTCGCATTTTAATAAAGGCTCTGCTGTTATATGTAATGCAAATAAGATATTACCATCTGCCTTCCAACCCTGTCAAAAAAATACTATGGCGGCAATGTGATATTGTGATGCAGCCCGCTGATGATGGCCTTTTTCTATTATAATAATCATATCTGAAATTCAAAAAGAAAATAATCTTAAAAATGGAATTCTCCTTTGTTAATATTCCACATCAAAAACGAATGTTTAAGAATCTTGCCGAACCGCCGAATAGGTTATTGCAGCCGGTCTGCTAAACCGTCCGGGACGGAATAATAGTGTATATGCCCGTTGGCATGAAGTTTGTTTATAAAATAATAAAAGCAAAAGCAGGTTTTTACTTTTAAACAGATTTTGAGGCAACTCCGGTCGCAAATAATATGTATTATTCTCTGTCCTGCCACGAGCTTGCCTCTGGATGGAAGGAAGGAAGAAGCCCATGAAAGTTGGAAAACTTTTCACCCTGTCACTATTTCTTGCGGTTACCATTACCTTTCAGGGATGTATCTTTGGGGAGGACGATGAAGACAGTGTGGTAGAACCTCAACCTGGTGACACCACTCCGCCGGGTATCACTGCCCACTACCCCGGCCAGGGGGCTGCCGGAGTGGCCAGGGACACCATATTTTCAGTTACCTTCAGTGAGCCAATGGATCTGCAGAGTGTAACCAGCGGTCTTCAGATGAGCCCGGACCCCGGAATCGACATATCATCGGGGGGGGATACAACCTTTACCATCACCCCCCAGTCCTACCTGTCCGGCGGCACCACCTACTCCATAACCGCAAGCGGCACCTGTTCGGATAAACAGGATAATGCCCTGGGGAGCGATTCCACCTTCTCCTTTACTACCACCAGCCAAGAGGATAACCAGCCTCCCCGGATTGTTTCAGCCACTCCCAATGACACTACCGGTGTGTCTACGACCGCACCCATATACATTACCTTCAGTGAGACCATGAATCATTCCCTGGCAGAAAACGCCCTGGATTTTCACCCCGAACCTGACACCTTCTACACAGAGTGGAATGGTTTGACCTTGACCATATTCCACTCTCCCTTCCCTGCTAATTCATATATAACACTTACTGTAAGCACCGGTGCCACCGATCTGGCGGGGAACAATATGGCATCGGAATTCATGGTTGCATACTATACCCTGCTCGACATGACATCCCCTTTCCTGGTCAGCGCCTCCCCATCCAACGGAGCTAATGGTGTTTCCAGAGATCTTGAGGAATTGGTGTTCAACTGGAGCGAGCCTATGATTCCTAACTTTAATATGCCTCCTTCAGTAGTGGACGCCAGAATAACCAGGGTTATAAAACCCGACAGCATCGGCTGGGATATGGACTATACCACCCTCACCGTCCCCATCTCTGACCGCAGGACCCTTCTGCCGGGGTGCACCTTCTGGGTGGAATTTACCGGGGTAACAGACCAGGCTGGAAATTTGGCAGACCCCGATCCCACCCCCTATTCATTTACCACCTCGGGCAGCTCCTCCTATTTCCCGGTGGACAACAACAACAGCTGGACATTCCTGGAGAGAGACGGTGATGTGGAATGCAGAACCATACTCAACTACAATTCCTATTCCGGCACCTTCGATATACAGTTCCGGGATGTGGGCAGCGAAGAAGTAGATGAAGTTTGGCATATGCAGTTGACCTCCACCGAACTTTTACACCTGGGAAGGGATGAATACTCCGGAGGGAACTATCAGTTCTCCATATACTGGGATGACCCCCTCACCTTCCTTAAACTTCCCCTGGACGATCATCTGGGGGACAGCTGGGTTCTGTCCTCTACCTTCCCCAATCCGGATGGACCGGGATCCCTGCAGGTGGAAGGAACCTCTTCCATTGAAGCAAGTACGGAGGATACCCAGAGTGAACTGCTGGAAGGGACCTTCCGTGATTGTATTGTCAATCACCTCAGCATCACCATTGCGGAAGGCACTCCCGGCGAGCAACAGATCGACCTTACCATACATTATGTTTCCTCTCTGGGATGGTGCAGGATAATCGAGGAGGACGATGAATCTGAAGTTCCGGATTCCCTCTATGTGGGAGACTGGCTGATCCAGTGAAATCCCGGCATAATTGTCAAAAAGGGCTGCAGTCCGGCTTCAGGACCGGCCGCAGCCCCCCGGACCTTCAGAATAACAATAGCAGCTATTTCACAACTCCAGCTTAGATAACCATGGGCATGCCCATGGCACTTAATCAAAATACGAGCCTCGCTCGCCGCCCATTCGGGCGGAGTTCGCATCCACCCACGGGCAAGCCCGTGGAACTCTGCCCTGCGGGTTATTAGAAGCAGGGAACGAATCAATATTATCCGGACCAGCCATTGACCTGGGATTTTCGCAATAAACCTTACCCGGAATCAAAAGCGGGAAAAACCCAGCCATCCCCTTCCGGATGAACCATGCCAGGGAAACCACACTTCCGTATCACTAAATAGTTGCAGTGATATTGCCCGGTATTATAGTCTCAGATGAAAGTCATTCAGCAATCAGCTTTAATACGGAAGGTTAAAGAGAGAAGCAGGCATGTCCAGTAATGAAAGTATGGTAAAAACCGGGGTGGATGTGATTATTTCACAATCACTCCTCCCGCTCAAGCATAAGAGAACAGCCCTGCTGGCTAATCAGGCTTCTCTTACCGGCAACCTCGTTCATACTGCGGAGGCCCTGATTTCAACGGGCCTGGAGCTGGCCGCCCTGTTCGGCCCCCAGCACGGGTACCAGGAAGATACTCAGGCTAATATGATCGAATGGGAAGGCTACCACCACCCTCTCTACGGAATCCCGGTATACTCCCTGTACGGCCATACCCGTAAACCGGAGAAAGGGGTACTAAGAAATATCGACACTCTTATCATCGACCTTCAGGATACCGGCAGCCGTCCCTACACATACCTCTGGACCGCCATGCTGGCTATGGAAGCATGTGCCCAGACGGAAAGGGAGATAGTAGTACTTGACCGGCCCAACCCCCTGGGTGGTCAGCATGTGGAGGGACCGGTTCTCCATGAGGATTATAAATCACTGGTAGGACTGTTTCCCCTTCCCATGCGCCATGGCCTTACCATGGGAGAGGCACTGAACCTGATTAATCAATCCAGACCGGTCGGCTGCGAACTCAATATAATCACCATGGAAGGATGGACCAGGGATATGCATTACCGGCACACCGGCCTTGCCTGGGTTATGCCCTCACCCAATATGCCCACCACCGATACCGCCTGGGTGTATCCCGGCTCGGTGATGCTGGAGGGAACCAATATATCGGAAGGACGGGGGACTACCCGCCCCTTCGAGATTGTGGGAGCACCCTGGATCGAGTCTGAAAAATTCGCCGGCCGGTTAAACCGCGCCGGCCTTAAGGGAGTCTACTTCCGGCCAATCCAGTTCCGCCCCACCTGGGACAAATACAGAGGGGAAATATGCGGGGGGGCACAGATTCATGTAACCGACCGCAACAGCTTCCTGCCGGTTCGCTGCGGAGCGGTAATCATAAAAACAGCCGCAGAAACCTATCCCCGCCTGTTTCACTGGAAATCACCACCCTACGAGTATGAATATCATCTGCCGCCTATAGATATAATTACCGGAAGCCGGGATTTCAGAAACACGGTAGAATCCGGTGGGTCACTGACAGAGCTGATGAAGCAGTGGGACCGGGAGGCTTCCCATTTTATCCGGGAGAGGGAAGGATTCCTCCTTTACTGAATCCCTCTGTTTAACCCATAATGATCTGAAACACTAAGTATACTGATAATTTCACGGGAGCAAAGTCCCGCCGGAAGATCCCCTTCCGTAGACCACAGAATTGCATGCACCATGAGGCGATAATGAAAGAAAACGTCGATAACAAATCAGGGGCAGCTGTTATCCTGGCAGCAGGAGAGGGAATGAGAATGCGTCCCCTTACTCTGATCCGGCCGAAACCCTTGCTTCCCGTTCTGGGTAAGCCCCTTTTCGGCGTGATAGCGGAAAAAGTTCTCAGGTGGGGAGTGAACCGGATATTCGCCAATATTTATCACCTCCCCCGGAAGATGGAGGAATATGCCGGGGGCAAGGAATGGCCGCTTCGATTTATCCGGGAGAAAAATCTGATGGGTACAGGAGGAGGAATCGGCAACATGGCAGACCGTCTCGGATCTTACCGAACCATTCTGCTCCATAACGGAGATGTAATTTCAGATTTTGATTTCACCCCGGCAGTGGAATTTCATGAAGGGAAGAACGCCCTGGTAACCATGATCCTTCACAACTCTCCCCCTCCTTCGGTAACTCTCGACTCCCGGGGAGAGGTGACCGCCATCGGCACCGGCGGGGGAGGAGGAAGGGAGGATGAACATACCGCCGGTTATACCGGCATATCGGTGATATCGAGTGAAGCTCTTGAGTACTTTCCTTCTCAAAAGGTGTACAGTCTGGTGGAAATACTTCTGAATATGATTGAACAGGAACCCGGCTCGGTGTGGGGATACCATATTACCGGGGAAAAACCCGGTCACCTCTGGGCTGAGATTGGCTCGCTGGAGGGTTATCTGGACTTACACAGGAGAATACTGGTGGACAAGCTGGAATTTGATACCACCCTATCCCCCCCTCCACTCCCTTTCAATCTGGCCGAGGAGTCCTCCGTACATCCCAGCACCCGCTGGAATGGATTTCTCCAGGTTGGCGCCGGAGCGGTGATCGAGAAGGATTGTCATCTCAGCAACTGTGTAGTACTGGAAAACAGCACTGTAACAGAGGGAAGCTCAATCAGCAATGCGGTTATCTCACCCCGGGGAGTCTTGAAGGAAGAGAAATGACGCTGGACCATGATCTGTATCACGTTTCAGTAGAACTGGCCGGATCAACTTCTCCGGTCCCCCCCTCGGAGCCCACCCGGGTGAAACGCCTGACCGGAGGAGGTTCCAGGAGGATGTTCTACAGATTCGGTTACCGTTCTCAATCGGTGGTTGTTCTGATACAGCCGGAGGGAGGCCCTGAATTCGAGCGGTACGTCCGGGTGGGAAATTTCCTCCGGGATCATCGGGCGGGGACACCGGAATTCTACGGTATGGACCGGGGCAGGGGAATCCTGGTGATGGAGGATCTGGGTGATATCCATCTTCAGGATGCCCTTGCCGGCTGTACCCGCAGGGAAAGAATCCGGCTTTATCATGAATGCATCCGGATCCTGGTGAAGTTTCAGACAACTATTACCACCGCCATGATGAACAGCGGCCTGCTGAAAAAATATCCTTTTGACTTCTCCAAACTGATGGACGAGACAGAATATTTCCGCAGGGAGTTTATGGAGAATTTATGCCACATGGAACCGGAACCGGGGTGGGAGGAGGAGAGAAATAAGCTTGCAAAAGCCCTGAGCCAGATAACCCCGGTTTTCATGCACCGGGATTTTCAGAGTAAAAACATAATGTTGAAGGAGGGCAGAATAAGAATAATCGACTTTCAGACAGCTCACCGGGGGCCCGGAATATATGATGCTGCGGCTCTTCTGAAGGATCCCTACTATCCCCTTCCCCCTGATGAGGTGGAAGAAATCCTAAAAAGGCTGCATTCCGTTCTGAGCAAGGCGGGGATACCCTGTGATGATTTCCGGAGTTACCAGCAGCTCCTGACATGGGCGGGCATCCAGCGAAATCTCCAGGCTCTGGCCGCTTTCGCCAAACTGGGCTACCGGGAGGATCAGCGTGAATTCCTCCGGTATATCCCGGCGGGGCTGAAACTCCTCAGAAGGGGAATCGGAGAAGCCGGAAATTTCCCCGTCCTGGAACGGATGGCCGAAAAGATCGAACTCTACCTGCAAAGCAGCGGATTTTATTCCTGGATAACCTTATAAACGGTGTCATGGCTCCTGACTCTGTTTTTAACCTTGATCCCTACACTGTCCCCCGGTTTAGCCTCCTCCACAGAGTCATGTTCTATCTGCATCGAACTCACATCCTGGTAGAAATCGGTGGTGTGTCCCTTGAAGTGAAGCCTGTCACCCACCTTGATGCTGTCGGCGGTCACTTCCAGAGCCACCACCCCGATCTTGGCAAAATAATCCGCTACTCTGCCTACTTCTACCTCTTTCACGATCACCTCCTTTTCTGACGAACCAACTACTCTAATTCTTATAAAACAGATCACCCCTCAATTACAAGTACAATCCATTCATTATATAACCCTTCCGCCTGATATCTCCGCAAAAATCCTGTCCATATACTCCCTTCCCTTCAGAGCTTGCGGGGGGGTTAATTCAAAATCCAGAAGCGGCATATCCATCCGGCCGGCCAGGAGCCGGGCAAATGATTCAAATTCAAAGGTCCCCCTTCCCGGAATTATATGATCATCTGAGAGACCGTCATTATCGTGCAGGTGTACCGCTACCACTCTGTCCCCCAGCAATTCCCACCATCTTATCAGTGATGCCTCCGAAAATACATTAAGATGGCCTGTATCGATACAGACCCCCACCTCCTCACCCTTCAGTGGATGGATAAGCCATTCCATTATCTCCGGCCTGTGATCCCAGGTGTTTTCCAGGGCCAGCCGGACACCCATTCGGCTGGCCTTCCGGATCAAAGGTGGCATTCTCTCCCTCCAGTTGGAGAACCAGAGCTTTCTGCCGTAACGGGAGAACTGAGGGAGGAAACCGGTATGTATTACCATGATCCCGGCGCCCAGGGCGGAGGACACCTCCGCCCCCATGGTCAGGATATCCATACTGTATTTGGCTATTCCGGAATCAATGCTGGCCACATCCAGCCCGAAAAAAGGTGCGTGGGTAAAGGTGGAGAGAGAATTCTCCTCCAGCTGTTCCCTTAATTCCCCTACCTCTCTATTACTTATCCGGGACAGGATCCCGGTGTGGGATAACCGGATTTCGGGGTGAAATTGATTCTTCCTTAGGAAATCTATCCTCTCCTTTATCCGCTCCAGGGGAGTACTGAGGTAATATTCTATCTTTCTCTCCTTCATATTTAGCTCTCTCTTGACTAACAACCGATACGTTTATATTCTATCAAATACTGCCATATATAGTGGTAAAAAAACAAGGAGTGATAGTTATGAGGAAACTGGTCGAGTGTGTTCCCAATTTCAGCGAAGGAAACGACAGGAATATCATTGACAGGATTACCGGCGAAATCAGTTCCACTGACGGAATCAACCTTCTGGATGTGGATCCGGGGAAGGATACCAACCGTACAGTGGTAACCTTTATCGGTTCCCCCCAGGCGGTGGTTGAAGCAGCCTTCAAAGCAATAACCAAGGCCGCTGATCTTATCGATATGTCTAAACACAAGGGGGCTCATGCAAGAATGGGGGCAACCGATGTCTGCCCATTTGTACCGGTGTCCGGAGTAACTATGGATGACTGTGTGGAGCTGGCCAATCAACTGGGCCGGAGGGTAGGGGAAGAATTGAATATTCCAGTGTATCTCTACGAAAACGCCGCCACTACCAGAGAGAGAAGGAATCTGGCTACCATAAGAAAGGGTGAGTACGAAGGGCTCCCGGACAAGCTCAATCAACCGGAATGGAAACCCGATTACGGCCCCGCCGAGTTCAACCGGAAATCAGGGGCCACTGTTATCGGAGCGAGGGAATTTCTGATCGCATATAATATCAACATGAACACCAGAAACAGGAAGCTGGCCAAAGAGATAGCCTTTACCATCCGGGAGAAGGGTAGGCTGAAGAGGGATAAAAACAGGAAGGTGGTCCGGGACGAAAACGGCAAGGCCCTGAGGGTGCCGGGCAAGTTCAAGCACTGCAAAGCGGTAGGATGGTACATGGAAGATTTCGGGCGGGCCCAGGTATCCATGAACTTGACCAACTACAAGGAGACCCCTCCCCATATTGTATTCGATGAATGTGTCAAACTGGCTCAAAAGATGGGAGCCAGGGTAACCGGCAGCGAACTGGTGGGGCTGATCCCGCTGGAGGCTGTGATTCAGGCAGGCAGACATTATCTGAGAAAACAGGGTAATACCACCGGGGTACCTGAGTCCGAAATAATCCACATTGCCGAGCTTTCCATGGGCCTGAGTGACCTGTACCCCTTTGATAAAGAGGAAAAGATAATCGAGTACCGGATCAAAAAGAAGGACAGCCTGGTGGGGATGAAGGTAGACCAGTTCACCGACCTCCTCTCCACCGATGCTCCCGCTCCGGGAGGGGGCAGTGTGGCTGCACTGTGCGGAGCCATCAGTGCAGCTCTCTGTTCCATGGTGGCCGCTCTCACCCATGGTAAGAGAAAATACCAGGAGGTATTCGAAGAGATGGAGGATATAGGGTTGAAGGCACAGGAGCTCAAGGATGAATTCAACGCCGATGTGGACAGGGATACCGAGAGTTTCAACCAGGTGATGAAGGCCATGAGGATGAAGAAGAAAACCGCTGAACAGAAAGAAGCCCGCAATCAGGCTATCCAGAAAGCCACCATGGAAGCTACCCGGGTTCCCCTGAATGTACTCGGGAGAACCAGGGAAGCCGCCCGGCTGGCCAGGCGGGCTGTGGAGAAGGGAAACCCCAACTCTATCAGCGATGCCGGAGTGGCGGCGATAACCTCCCGCTCTGCTGCGGAGAGCGCCTTTCTCAATGTCAGGATCAACCTGGGAGGAATCGAGGATGAGAAGTTCAACCGCAACACCCTGGAGGAAGCTGAGAAGATAAGGAATGAGGTAATTCAGCACACCGAAGAGACAGTTAAGATGTGTCAGCAGGTCATGGACCAGTAATAGATGGAAACTCCGCCATCCTGGAGCCGGGAGGGGGCAAATGGCATCTCCTCATAACCAAACCGGCCGGAACCCCGGCCTGATGGGAGGTAATATCAACCCCTCCATAGTCCGCCGGTTCTGTTATTACCCTGAATGGATTAATCTCCGGACCAGCCATTCAGCCAAGACACTGGCCATACTGATAATGATAATATGGGTTGGTAGCTGTTCCAGACCTCCCTCACATTACACCAAAGAAACCTTCGTGATGGGTACCCACGCCTCGGTAATAATATACGGCCGGGCTGATTCAGCGGCGGAGCGGATAAGTTCCGCGGCTCTGGGGGAGATGCACCGGATTGAGGGTATTATGAGCAACTGGAAGGGTAACAGTGAAATATCCATGCTCAACCGGCACTCCGGCAGGGGCCCCATCCGTGTTTCCGGCGAAATGGTATATCTACTGCAGAGAGCCGGCTACTTCTCCAGCCTGACCGGGGGCGCATTCGACGTCACCGCCAGGCCCCTGGTTACACTGTGGGGCTTTCAGGGTGGTGATCCACACCTCCCCTCCGGGGATGAGATTGAAGGGGCTCTCCGAAGAGTGGGAACCGGCAGGATCAACATAGATACACCGGCCGGCACTGTAGAGCTGAAGCAGGGAACCGAAATAGATCTTGCCGGCATAGCCAAAGGATATGCAGTGGACAGGTGCATGAGTATTATTAAGTCATACGGAGTGGAAGATGCCCTGGTCAACCTGGGGGGTAATATAAAGGCACTGGGAGCCCCTCCGGGGAAAGAGGGATGGAGTGTGGGGATAAGGGATCCCCGGGGCAGCCACCGGATGGCCGGATCGATGGTGATACGTAATCAGGCCGTGGCCACCTCCGGCAATTATGAAAACTTCGTCCGCATAGAGGGAAGAAGATACGGTCATATCATAGACCCCCGCACCGGTTATCCGGCGAGTGATGTTCTGAGCGTTACTGTTCTTACCGAAACCGCTCTGGCTGCGGACGCGCTCTCCACCGGGTTGTTCGTTCTGGGGCCTGATGAGTCCAGAAGAATCCGGGGAGCGGGAAAGCATAAATGGAAAGCCCTTTTTGCCACAGCCGGAAATGGAGAAACATCATTCGAATGTTTGGGTGAATTCGGAGACAGATTAGAATTGTTTAACCGCTAGTATCCTTCTGTCCGGCGGCCTCCCGGGGAGTCCTGTTCTCCCTTCCCAGGTTAATCCAGGCCCGGTGTACCGCACAGCTGGAACAGTCATGCTCCCGCTTTATCCTGGGCTCTCTTCCGGCACGTTTGGCCAGCGCTTCCTCTATCCTGTTCATAAGACCCAGCAGAATGCCCAGTACTATAAATGCCCCCGGAGGAAGAATCATCAGCAGGAGGGGAAGGAAGGATTCCCCGAACAGTGGAAAACCGAGGAAGCTTCCGCTTCCCAGTATCTCCCTTACCGTACCTATGATAAACAGGGAAATGGTAAATCCAAGCCCCATACCCAGTCCGTCCACTATGGATATTCCCACCGAATTCCTGGAAGCAAAGGCCTCCGCCCTTCCCAGGATAATGCAGTTAACCACGATCAGCGGTATAAACAGCCCCAGGCTCTTGTGAAGAGCGTGGAAGTAACCGTTCATTACCAGGTCGACTATGGTCACGAAGGTGGCTATGGTAATAATGAATGATGGAATTCTGACCTTGGTAGGGATGAACTTGCGGACGGATGATATCACCGTATTGGAACAGACCAGCACAAAGGTGGCAGCCAGTCCCATCCCGATACCATTCTCCGCGGTGGTGGTAACAGCCAGAGTGGGACAAAGTCCCAGCACCAGGCGGAATATCGGATTTTCACTCCAGAATCCCTTGATAAATTCCTTCCCTGCTCTCATCAACTGTTACCTCCTTTCCTGCTCTTCTTTCCGGGTGACCGGCCCCAGGCAAAAATCTTTCTCCGGTGGTTTCGAAAGATTTCCAGGCCGGAGGCTATGGCCTCTACCACCGCCCTGGATGAAATAGTGGCTCCGGTTATCGCCTCAAAGGCACCCCCGTCCTTCTTTACCTTCCAGGTGGCTGGATTATCCAGGCTCTTGCTCTTGAACTGTTCCCTGAAATCCTGGTTGGCAATCTTGGCTCCCAGGCCGGGAGTCTCCAGGTGCTTCAGCACCTCCACACCCCGCACCACCCCCGAAGTATCCACTCCCACCATCAACTGTATATCTCCGCCGTACCCCTGGTGCGAAATGACCGAAAATGCAGTACCCACTATCCTGCCGTCCCTCCTGGCCCGGTAGAATATCCTGGAATCCACCGAAACCGTATCCTGGTCGGGAACATTATCGAACTCAGGGAGAACATTCTTAACCGCTCTCATCCTCTCCTCCCTCAGAGACCTGGCAATGGGTCCGGCGGTCTTCTGACTCACCATGGCCAGCACACCGGCCGCCACAGCAGCTATCACCATAAGGGTAAGGGACAATCTCAGAATATCCTTCATTCTGCCATACACCTCCCTGGTATAACCAAAGCGGTCATGCCGCCTCCTCCTTCCGGGCACCAAATACTGCTGGCTTGGTATATCTGTCTATAAGAGGAGTGGCTGCATTCATCAGAAGTATGGAAAAACTTACCCCCTCGGGATATCCTCCGAACAACCGGATCACCACAGTAATAACACCACACCCTGCTCCGAATATCATCATCCCCCTTCGGGTCACCGGAGTAGTTACATAATCTGTGGCCATGAAGAAAGCTCCCAGGAACAGACCGCCGTTGAGTATATGAAAGGTCGGACCGGCGTAATGGGTTGGATCGGCCAGATGGAATATCCCGGTAAGAATCCATACCGTGGCGATAAAGAATACCGGAGTGTGCCAGCTTATTACCCTCCTGGCAATCAGGAATATGCCGCCGGCCAGCAGCAGTATCACCGAGACCTCTCCCAGACAGCCGGCCCGGTTACCCAGCAACAGGTCTACCGCCATCTCTCTGGTCAACTCCACATCAATATGACCCACAGTAGTAAGTGATTCCTTCATCTTACCCAGGGGGGTGGCAGTGGTAACCGCATCAGTCCCCCAGGAGCTGGGTGCTATCCAGCGTGCTGTCATCTGAACCGGGAATGAAATGGTGAGAATAACCCTTGCAACCAGAGCGGGGTTAAAGGGGTTGTAACCCAATCCCCCGTATATCTGTTTGCCTATGAATATGGCGAAGAAGGAACCCAGCACAATCAGCCACCAGGGACTGGAGGGAGGAAGATTCATCGCCAGCAGGAGGCCGGTGAGGAAGGCGCTGTAATCACCCACCCTGATGGGCCGGTTCATAATCCGCTGACAGAGAGCTTCAAAAATCACCGCCGACACTATGGACAGCAGCACCACCTTAACCGCCATAACCCCGAACAGATAAAAGGAGAGCAGGACAGCCGGCAGCAGGGCATATATTACCAGCTTCATTATATCCCTCACTGACTCACCCTCATGAAGGTGAGGGGAGGAACTGACCATGAAGTGAGGGCCTATTTCACTTTTGTTCTTTTTGCTCTTCTTCCTGGATTTATCCCTGGATTTCTTTTTATTATCTCCACCGGATTTCTCCTCTCCCTTGTCCATTTTTCGGGAGCCGGCGGAGTCCTTTTTGTTATCCCCGGATGAGCTTTTGCCATCGCTACCGGGAGATTCCGGAACCCTGCCACCTCCGCCACCGGGCTTATCCGGTGGTTGGCCTTGATTGTCCTTGCCGGCGGAACTGGCATCCTCTATCTCCGGATCCGGTCCATTCCGGCGGGAATGTTCATCTCTCTCTTTCCGGTCCAAACAAACCTCCCCCTCGAATTAAATCCATTCTCGAAATTCCCGGCAGCACTTCATCCATAACACTACTTCTGTTTGGCCATCTTTCTGAGCTCAGCCTTGGCCCTGCGCAGATGCTGCACCATCGGTCTTCTGGAGGGGCAGACATAGGCGCAGCAGCCACACTCGATACAATCATTGGCATTCAGCTCTCCGGCCTCCTCGAATCTCATCCTCTCTATCAGAATACTCAGCTGGGAAGGATTAAGATTCATGGGACAGGCATTTACACATTTGCCGCATCTGACACAGGGATCGCCTATATACTGGGCAACCTCATCCCTGTTTAAAACCACTATCCCACTGGTACCCTTGGTCACCGAAACATCCAGGGAATATTGAGCTACTCCCATCATCGGGCCGCCGCTGATTACCTTTCCTGCCCGCTCACTTATACCTCCGCAGAACTTCACCAGGTCCCCGAAGGTAGCACCTATGGGAGCCAGAACATTTCCGGGCTCCTTTATTCCGGAACCGGTTACCGTCACTACCCGTTCAACCAGAGGACGATTGTACCGGACCGCCTGATAGGACGCCCGGGCGGTCCCTACATTCTGAACCAGCACTCCCACATCCATGGGCAATCCTCCGGCGGGAACACTTCTGCCGGTCAGAGTGTAGATAAGCTGTTTTTCCGCTCCCTGGGGATAAATCACATCCAGAGCCTCCACCCTGAACTCCGGTTTGCCGGATACCGCAGATTCCATCTTCTCTATAGCATCCGGTTTATTCTTCTCTATGGCTATTATGATCTCCTCTACTCCGATAACGGAGGCGAACAGGGCCGCACCCTCTACTATCTCTCCGGCATTCTCCATCATCAGGGCATGATCGGCGGAGAGATAGGGTTCACACTCAGCACCGTTAATGATCAACAGATCCATGGGCTTGTCCCCGGGGGGCGACAATTTTACGTGAGTTGGAAAGGTAGCTCCGCCCATACCCACCAGTCCACCCTCCTGAATATTTTTCTTTATGGTTTCCCCGTCCATCTGACCGATATCCCTCTCCACATCACATCCCTCCATCCATTCATCCTTCCCGTCGGGGATTATTACCGCTGCCTCCATATCGGTACCCACCGGATTGGGATAGCGGGCTATGGACTTTATCTTTCCGGAGGTGGGAGCATGAACAGGAGCGGATACGAAACCTCCCGCCTCCGCAATAATCTGCCCCTTCTTGACCTCATCCTTCTTCTCCACCACCGGCCCGGGCGGTGCTCCCAGATTCTGGGCGAAATGAACCACCAGCCGCTCCGGCATGGGTAACTTCCGTATGGGCTTGCCGGCGGTGGGCTCCTTATTATATTCCGGGTGTACTCCTCCGAAGAATTTGCCCCTGCCTATCATCCCTCACCTCCCGCTGCTACCTCTCCTTTATCCCCGGATGAACCTTTCTGATCCACTGCCACAATGGTATTCATGGGACAAACATCGGCTATCTCCGGAGGGATATCCATCTGATAGTTTACCACCGCCAGGTTATCATCCATCTCTACGGCACCCTCCGGCGCCTCCTTGACACAGCGCCTGCAACCGATACAGCCGGTGGCGCAATACTTTCTTACCTTGCCCCCCTTGTCATGGGATGAGCAGAGTATGTGAACCTTCTTATCACCGGGAATCAGCTTGATAATATTCTTGGGGCAGGCCTCCACACATTTACCGCAGCCGGTACATTTCTCCGGATCCACCAGCGCTACTCCCTGAGGGGTGATATGGATAGCATCGAAGGGACATATTCCCACGCAGGTTCCCATACCCAGACATCCATAGGGGCAGGCCTTATCCCCCCCGAATAGAATATCCGCAGAGGCACAGTCATATACTCCATTATAATAATACTGTTTGGCAGCAACATCATCCCTGCCGCTGCACAACACCAATGCAACCTTCTTATCCCCTCCTCCCGCGAATTCCACATCCATTATTCCGGCTATCCGCCGGGCTGTCTCTTCATCCCCCACCGGGCAGGCATCCACATCCGCCTTGCCCTCTGCAATTCTCCGGGCCAGCTCGGAACATCCGGGAAAACCGCAGGCACCGCAGTTGGCCCCGGGCAATTCTTCTTCTATCTTCTCAACTTTGGGGTCCTCCCTCACCTCGAATACCCGCGCCGCTATAGCCAGGACCAGGCCTGCAATCAATGCCACCGAGGCTAATGCTATAACAGCTGTGATCATATCTAAATTCGACCTCCCGAATCTCTACCCGAATCCAGTTGCTGTTGAACCTCCTGCTTCTTCCAGTCAACAACACCGGGGGGGGAATTATATCTATCCTGTTGGGCCCGGCCTTACTATATCTTGACCAGCCCGGTAAATCCCATGAAAGCGAGAGAGAGAATGCCTGCTGTGATCAACCCTATGGCGGTTCCCCGGAAGGAGGAGGGGGTATCACACAGCTCTATCCTCTCCCTGAGACCGGAGAACAGCAGCATGGCCAGACCGAACCCTATGGCCGAACCAACGCCGAATACGGTGGTTCCCAGCAGGGAATGTTCCTTCTGAATGTTCAGTACGGCAACACCCAGAACAGCACAGTTGGTGGTGATAAGGGGCAGATATATTCCCAGGGCGCTGTAAAGGGCGGGGCTGAGCTTCTGAAGGGCCAGCTCCACCAGCTGAACCAGGCTCGCTATAACCAGGATGAATGCTACAGTCTGAAGGTACTCCAGCTGAAAGGGAACCAGAATCTGATGGTAAACCAGCCAGCTTACCACCGAAGCCATGGTCATAACGAAGAGTACTGCTCCGCTCATCCCCATGGAGGTGCTGACCTTCCGGGATACTCCCAGAAAGGGGCAGATACCCAGAAATCTCATCAACACCACATTGTTAACCAGTACAGCTGCGATTAATATAACTAAAAGTTGCATCTCAGATTTAATCTCCGGTTGACCAACTGCCCCATGGAGGGGCTGCCTCAGAAAACAGGAATAAATCGACAAAAAACTACTATAGTACAATTAATAAATCAAGCTTTTATCCTGAACAGTTTGATTTATTTGAAAAATACCAATCCTCTCCGGAGTAGATACCCACGGGCAAGCCCGTGGCACTGACTACAAGATTACGAGCTTCGCTCCACGCCATTCGGGCGAGTTCACGTTCACCCACGGGCAAGCACATGAAACTCCGCCCTGCGGGTTATTAGATATGTGGGTATGATTATGGTCTAACTTCTGCTATGGTCGAGAGAGGTTGGAACTCAAACAGGGAGGTGTTTAACTGTGGCTATCAAGTCTGTAAATCCAGCAACTGGTGAAACAATAAGGGAATTCGAGGAGATGAGCCAGGCCCGGGCCGCCGGGGCAGTGGAGAGGGCTAACCGCGCCTGCAGGGATTGGATGAAGTCCGGCTTTCCGGAGAGAGCCCGGCTGATGAGAAATGCTGCTTCCCTGCTCAGAGAAAACTCAGGCAAATACGGAGAGCTGATGACCAGGGAGATGGGCAAGCCATTGGGGAGTGCCATCGCCGAATCGGAAAAATGCGCCCTGGTGTGTGATTACTATGCCGAAAATGCGGAACGGTTTCTGAAAATTGAACTGGTAGAGACGGAGGCAGTCCGAAGCTATGTTTCCTTCCAGCCTCTGGGAGTGGTGCTGGCTGTGATGCCCTGGAATTTCCCCTTCTGGCAGGTATTCCGGTTCTCCGCACCGGCCCTTATGGCTGGAAACGCCTGTGTACTCAAGCATGCCTCCAATGTGCCCGGCTGCGCTATGGAGATCCAGAATATCTTCCGTGAGGCCGGTTTCCCTCCCGATCTCTTCTCCACCCTTCTGGTGGGAAACAAGCAGGTCGGACGGCTGATAGAAAACCCGCTGGTCCGGGGGGTTACCCTTACCGGCTCGGTGGAGGCGGGAAAGGCGGTTGCAGCCATGGCGGGAAAGCAGATAAAGAAGACCGTAATGGAACTGGGTGGAAGTGATCCCTACGTGGTGCTGGAGGATGCCGATCTGGAGAAGGCTGCCGGTGCCTGCGTTGCCAGCAGGCTGATAAATACCGGGCAGAGCTGTATAGCCGCCAAGAGATTTATCGTGGTAAAAGAGGTAAGAGAGCAATTCCAGAGCCTGGTCTATGATATGATGAAGAAAAAGAAGATGGGGGACCCTATGGAACGGAATATTGATATAGGTCCCCTGGCCAGGGAGGATCTGAGAGACCAGCTACACCGGCAGGTAAGAAACAGTGTGGATAAGGGAGCCGCCTGCATGCTGGGGGGTGAAATCCCCGCCGGACCGGGAGCCTTCTATCCTCCCACCATACTTACCGGTGTGACCCGGGATATGCCCGCCTTCGATCAGGAGCTGTTCGGACCGGTGGCTGTTATCATCGAGGCGGAGGACGAGGAAGAAGCCATCCGGCTGGCCAATGATACAGTGTTCGGGCTGGGAGCGGCGGTATTCACCCGGGACCTGGAGAGGGGCGAAAGGATAGCCCGGAATGAGCTAGAGGCAGGAAACTGCTTCGTTAATGAATTTGTACGTTCCGATCCAAGGTTCCCCTTCGGAGGAATCAAGGAGAGCGGATATGGAAGGGAACTCTCCCACTACGGCATCAAGGAGTTTGTTAACATCAAGACCATATATGTGAAGTAGGAATACTGATATGATAAGAAGCCTTTGAGTATTCTTAAAAAGGCGCCCTTTATCTCAGAAGGATATATCCTGAGCTCACTGCTCCGGTCCTCCGTAACGGTAGTGGCCGGTGATCTGATACCGGAACAACACATCCTCCATCCGGGGACCTGCCCCTATGTTATGAACAACCATTAACCGCTCTCCTCCATCTGCAGGAACGTTAACCACCATGCCAATATGAGGCAGACCGCCGGGAAGCCGCCATACCACCACATCCCCGGGCCGGTAGTCCTCCGGGTTCCGGCTGGCCGGAAGTACCTTCCCATGCCTGCGGAAAAAACAGTCCAGATTGAGAACCCGCCGGTGGTCTATATTGGGATCGGGGGAATGCAGACCCCACCTTCCGGGATACTGATCGAATGCCCCGCTCATATCCCTGTGAACCAGCTCCTGCAGGTCAATTCCCACTTTGCGGTACACCCTGACAATAAGATCGGTGCATACCCCGATATCCGGAGGAACGTCGCCCCCGGGGTAACCGATCTTCCGGTAGCTACCGTCGTAACGCACCCGGTGGCTGGTCCGTTCAATGGCAGCCCCAACCAGGCGGCTGGCGAAAGTTTCCTCAGGGGGACTGAAAGCATAGACGGATGAGCTAAAAACAAGAAGAAAGGCCGTCACCACCGTGATAACAGTATTACCGGCAATTCCGGATAACAGATAATTGCATTTCTCCAAGGGCGTCCTCTCCGTGAAGGTGCTATTTGACATAATTTTAATTATATAACTCCGTAATTGTTATTCCAAATTAAATCAGAATCAAATCAGCGGAAGGTTAACCATCCAGCCATAATAATTTTATAATCCCAGCAGGATACCAACACTAACCACCGTTGTGGTGTTATTATTCGAAACCCCATCAATTTCACTGAGGTCGATCAAGCCCAGGGAGTATCTTGCATCCACGGTTATCCAGAAATTGTCTTTGATCTTCAGGTCAACCCCGGCACCAATATCCAGTCCCAGGTCAAAATCCTTCTCCCGGCTTTCCACCGTCTCCCCCCCTCCTCCATCACACTCTGCCCCGGGATAAGATAACCGAGGTATGGTCAGGCAAAAACAGAGGGACTGATTAACCCGTAATTCTTGCCGGCCTTTATGTTCAACGGCAGCAGCAGGTAATCAAGTTCATAGGTATTGTCAAACTCGTCGAAATCACCATGCCAGTCAATCTCTGCCCCCTTCTGTATATACATCGGTTCCATCCTCAGCCATAATCCCGGTGAAAGGGAAAGCTCCAGAACCGCGCCAGCGGCCAGGCCGGTCCGGACATTCCTCTCCACACCGGAAGCCATATTACCGCTGGCATCCTGACTTGCAAATGAAATCCCTCCCTTTGCTCCCAGCCTGGCCTCAGCTCCGGCAGTTACCGGCAGGAGTGTCATTATAACCATAAATATTGCAACCCTGTTCAAATTTGCTGAAAAGCTCTGCATATTTCCTCCTTTCATCTGGATAACCATAACTATCTTCCGGGGCAAATTAAAGCAGAAAATTGGTAATCAGCATGGCATCCATGATAGCATTCAGCTGAAATTCAGAATGAATTCACGGGGCACACAACCGGTTAGCCAGATATGATGGTGCGAGCTGTAAAACCGGATACCCTCCCGGTACATCCCGGCGGAATCGATCTTGAGCACCACCGGCTTTCCGTGTCTTCTGCCCACCGCTGCTGCGGTCTCCCTGTCGGTGGAGAGGTGAACAAACTGGCGGTTACCCGGATTGATGCCATTATCCTTTATGGAATCCACAAACCTCTCTGCAGTTCCGTGATAGAGAACCGGCGGAGGAGGTTTAATCTCCGTACTGACATCCACATGGAAGGAGTGACCATAGGTTGCCCGTATCCGCTTGAGGTCATCGCTGAGCTGGTACCGCCTCTTCAGATCTGTATCCGCGATCTCATATATTACTCTGCGGTTCAGCCTAATACCCCTCTGCCGGGAAAGCTCGATCAGGCTTGAGATATCCACCCATCCCTCCCCATCCACCTTAAGCTCTAATCCCGGGGCGGCATGACGAAGAACCCAGCTCAGATACTTGCTGGTTTTGACGTGTTTTTCTAGCATCTTACTCTTTTACCATAAAAGGACCTCACATGACACTGGATCCTTTGACCCCTACACCGTATAAATAACACCTTAATTGATGCTTAACATTTGCTGCTTAAAAAACAGCCACTTTACCCAGCTCCCCCCCATTGAATTGTTCTATTAAAAAAGTAATAATCAAATCCGGCAGAATATCTTCACCCCCCCCTCCAACACTGGCAAGTGATTTCATGAACTGATCCGGTTAAACGACCGGCCCCCGTCGATACTTATACGTTGCCTGCTTATTCTGAAAAACTAGTTCTAATACTCCCGGTAATATTCCATCGCTTCCGGCATCAGTTTCTTCATGTTATTGATCCTGGTCTGATCAGAGGGGTGGGTACTGAGAAACACAGGTGGGCTTCCACCCTTTTTCTGAGCCATCATCCGTTTCCAGAAATCAACCGCCTCCCTGGGATCGTATCCGGCCATAGCCATAAATATCAGTCCCATATGATCAGCCTCATTCTCATGAGTTCTGCTGAAGGGAAGGATTACCCCTACCTGCGCTCCAAGACCATATACGGTCAACCAGAGGTTCTGGGTCTTCTCAGGCTCCTCCTCCAGTGCTTCCGCCAGAGCCATTCCCCCCAGCTGAGCCAGAAGCTGCTGGCTCATCCGCTCATTTCCATGTTTTGCCACCGCATGAGCGATTTCATGCCCTATTACCACCGCCAGACCGGTCTCATCCCGGGCTACCGGCAGAAGGCCGCTGTATACTACCACCTTTCCACCGGGCATACACCAGGCATTGATCTCATCACTTTCTATCAGGTTGAACTCCCACTGGAAATCTTTCAACCGGCCGGATATCCCATGGTTACTGAAATACTTCTCCACCGCTCCCTTGATCCCGTTCCCCACACTCTGTACCATCTCCACCTTCTCCCGGTCATCGCTGATCTTATGGCTGCTGAGAAATTCATCATACCGGGTAGAGCTCATGGCCATCATTTCGCTGTCAGGGATCAGATCCAGCTGCTTGCGGCCGGTGACGGGAACAGTACCACAGGAGTATATAGCGACCAGAATCAATACTGCAGAATATCTTACCAATGCTTTCATAATTCAACCTGCCTTTAAAAAGATCTTATCCACGCTGGACCGGCTTCCCTCTGGTTATTGTATATATTACCTCCATGAACTCAGAGGTTCAACACTGATGTTTAAGTTTATGATTTAATCGGGCTGAATAACCTCTCCCGATCAATTCAAAAATTGAATAACCACTTTTGGGCAACGGGCATGATGATAAAATTTGCCGGCCATGGTTATAATTTTATGAATGCAATGAAGTCACCGGAAATTCGAGACAGGTATAATGGTTAACGTATTAATTTGCATTCAGTCGGGAAAGAGAGCTGCCATATTTATGAATTATCCGGGTTCTATAAATTTACTTATTTTTATAATTTCAAACTTTTTCCTTGACAGGATTTTCCAGGCAATTTCTGCGCAATCTCATCTATGCCAACAACTTGACCGGAAAGGGCCATGAATTCCTCATAGAGCCATTTCCGCATCATAACTGTACTGATTTGGTCAATTGACCCCTTCGAAGGCCTTCCGGGGGCCTTCACGCTCGAGCCTAAACCATGTGGTATAATAATAACGGACTGCGGGATGGGTAAAATATGAAATTGGGAGGTGCGGTATGATTACCACCAGCGGCAGGTCTAAAATCACTGGTAAATTCGAATATATCAATATTTTATTCGGGCAGGCAATTGATCAGCCAGTTTATAGCTCTGAAAACTATCAGTGGCATTGCAGTTGCAGGGAAAACCCGGCCGGTTATAAATTTAATAATAACCACACCGGCACTGCCCCGGGAACAAACCAGAAAATATTCAAAAAGCTTAAAGCCACCAGGCGGGATATCAGATCCCTGCCCGACCGAAAACTCCTCGGCGGCATCGAGAGATTAAACATAAGAGAGCGAAGATTAAAACTTAATATTCTATTATATCTGGGAGAGATAGAAAGACGCGGTCTTCATCTCCCCATGGGATACAGCTCGCTGTTCGACTTCTGCACCGGCAGGCTCGGGTACACCAGGGCCGCTGCCTGGCGGAGGGTTGCCTCTGCCAGAATTATAAATAAACATCCGGTTCTTGCGGTGATGCTGCTGGAGGGAAGGACCAGTCTCTCTGTGGTGGCCATGGTATCTAAGATAATTAATAACACCAACTGCGGGGATATAATTAAAATTATAAATAATAAATCCTGCCGTGAATCAGAACAGCTGTTATCAGTATACAGACCCGTTCCGAAAGTGAGAGACAGAATCAAAGTGATAAGCGTACTGGAGGAGCAATTATCAGGTCCTGATACCTGTGCCTGTGAGCAGACCGGGAAGAATGGCAGCTCCGGGGCAGATGGTGATGCTGGTAGCGGGGATCAACAAGCTTTGAATAATAGCTCCGCCGGAACCGGAATCAGTTCCGGCGTCGAACCTGGAAAAAAGTCAGTTGGTGAATTAATTAATAACTCTGATTCAAACAGCAGGGGTGATACCGGGAAAGGAATTAATAATAAGCCGGGCAAGAAAATAGTATTAAAAAACAAATACGAACTCAGATTCATGGCCGGTCCCGAGTTCATGGATAAGTTAAATAGAATCAAAAGCCTGCTATCCAACAAATTCCCTACGGGTATAACTCTGGAAGAATTATTCGACATAACCATGGAAGCATACCTGGACAAGAACGATCCCGAGCGGAGAATTGTCTGGAGAAATAATAGAAAAAAGAAAAGCAGGAAAAAACTCAAGGATAAAACGGGCAATAATAAAAACGGGGGGAACAATTCTCCGGCCAATAATAACTCTGGAATAAACAAACACCCTGAGTCAGGTGACAAAACCAGGATAAAATCAGCAGGAGGAGACAAACAGGTTGCTGATAACTTAAATAATAGAACAGGAGTACCCTCACAACCACAGCGACAGAACTCAAGATACATCCCCCGGCCGGTCCGGGACGAAGTCTATGCCCGGGACGGAGGCAGATGCACATTCGTGGGCAGGAATGGCAAACGCTGTAACTGTACCCATAACTTGGAGTTTGATCATATAATTCCCTTTGCCGGGGGCGGGGATAACTCGCCCGGGAATCTCCGGTTGTTATGCAGGAAGCACAACAAACTCGAGGCGGAGAGAGCATATGGCAAGAAATTCATGGAGGAGCATTATAAGTAATACAAAACGTCAGTTTGGACTGCTGAAGCATGAAATCACTGGATACTGCCGGATATGCTATCCGGGGCCAAGTTGAAAGTGTCATCCTGATTCTTCGGTCGAATACAGGCTGCGGCTCAAGTGAAAATTCGGGCTATTAGAATACTATCTGAGCATTTATCAAAACCTGATTACGCTTCAGATCGTTGTCATCCGAATCCACTATATAATTCAGTTGCAGTTCAGAAGTGCCGGTAGGCCAGAAGTTAATCCCACCGATTATCATGTCAGACCTGCACTCCCCCGGAAAGAGATGATCCGTGTCGAGACTGTCCCATCGCATCAATGCCTGAACACGGTTTGTGATCATATACCCGGCGGTGGCATAAAATCCTTCCGGTTTGCTCTCTGTTCCTCCGCTCCTCTCCAATTCAGCCCTGATATATTCACCCGCCAGCAGTATCCGGTCTGCTGTAAACCTTACATCAGCACCCACCATCATTCTTTCTCCGGAAAATCCGGTTAACCGGCCATTTGCCAGTCTGGCTGAACTATCATTGCTGTAAGCCGCATTAATCCCTACCCGGAGGAGATTGGATTCTTCCTCCTCACTGAATATGGAGGGAGAGAGAGTCAACCTTCCTGCATACATGAAGTTACTGTTATCATTCCCACCACTTCCGGTTCCATTTCCGTTAAAAAGCCCCATATTATAATTCACAACTCTCCCCGCGATATCGCCGTTTATCTGTGCACCAATCTGACGCCCTGGTACCAGCGCAGATACCACCCTGGACCGGTCAACAAAATCTATATCCGGGGAGGAGATCAGGTGTTCAGCGCTGAAGGGAGATTTGAACTGGCCGGTGCGAAAAACCAAACCGGGAGAAACCCGGTAGTACATGAATGCATCCAGTATAGCGGGAGATGTGGTAAAATCAGTCTGGAAGTAATAGCCGAAGCCGGCATCGAAATCCCCCCGGAGTTTCAACCTCATGGTGGCAACAGTGAACCCGTTATTGCCATCTGATACCCGTTCATTCTGATAATCAAAGACATACTGCATCACCGCCCCCACACTGAAATACTCCCTCTTTAATTGCCGCCGGAATTCATCCAGAAGCGGTTCCTCCACCTCTGTTGCCAATGCCCAACCCGCAGCAAGCACTACCATCAGGCCAGCCAGGACAAAACGTCTCCATATCCTCATTCCTGCCTCCATTCGTTTTCAACAGAAAAGTAACTTTAAAAATATCTGCTCTCTTCCACCCCCGGATTATATAGCTACCGGAGGAAATATGTTAACTGGAAAATTCAAATAGCTCTAATATCTGCCAACTGAGAACCCTATCATAAATGATACAACCCTGTTTTTCATTAATGATTCATCCCGCCGGTGGTCTTATTTATAGATCGCTTACTGTTTATGTCATCGGGGGTAAAACTCATTCCAGGGAGTAAGAGAGCAAGATGAATTTGTTCTACTCTTAAGGGTAATTTAATTTGACTTGAAAGATATCATATATTAGATTGACTGACCAGTCAGTCAGAAGGAGTATTTATATGGCAAATGGAAAAAACGAAGCCTGCACCGGTAAAAAATCAGATCTGTCAATACGGAGGGAACAACAGATACTGGAAGCTGCAGAGGAAGCATTCTCCAGTTACGGCTATCACGGAGCCGAAATGGACAGGATAGCTGAGATGGCCGGAGTATCCAAGGGAACCATTTACTACTATTTCGAAGACAAGAAGAGTCTATTTCTGAAAACCCTGGCAAACGGGCTTGAGTCTGTACTCGCCAGGATCCGGGATTCCCTGAAAAACTGCCAGGGCCCTGTGGAAAAACTGCAAATAGCCATGGAAACATACCTCACCTATTTCGAGGACCATGAACGGCTGTACCAGATAATCTATCAACACCGCAGCCTGTTCAAGGAAGCCTTCAAACCGGACCAGCACAAGAAATTCCTGCCCCATATCGAGCTCTTCCAGGAAATAATCACCGAGGGTACAGGGCAGAATAAATTCAGAAAAATCGAACCATCCCTGGCGGCATGGTCCGTAGTCGGGGTCATGCATGCTGCTATACACCGTTGGATGGTAACGGGCTGCAGACAGAACCTGAACAGGGATCTGTCCTTTATAAGGGAGTTTATCTTCAATGGAATTACCAATGATGAAAATGCTGCAAAATCAGGGGGGACAGAAAATTGAATAAAAAAGTTATAATCATGCTGGCTATTTTTATGATGATTTGCAGCCGGCCTGCCCTGCATGCCTCAGAGCCGGAACGCTCGGTCGGCATTTCCATATCGGCGGGATCGATGCACTCGGTCAACGGCACCCTGAAGGATAACAGCGAGATGCGAGATATTACCTCCGCCGGACCGGGTCTGGGAATTGCGGTGGAGAAATGGATAGGAAGTAATTTCAAAACAGGCATTACCGCATACCTTTCCTGGGTATCAATGGATGAGGATGTATACCCGGAAAATGAAGGTGCCCCTGCATTCTCACTGATGGCACTGATATTCAGGAACAGCTATCATTTTACCGGAAGGTCCCTCCGCCCATTCATTTCCACCGGAGCAGGTTTGTATAACTGGACAATCAGCCAGGATGGCCCCTCCGGCGATCCCATAACATTCGAGGGAGAGGATATGCAGAAGATCAGCATAGGGGTTACCGGCGGAGGAGGGGTGGAGTACCGGATGAACCTTCGTTTCTCCTTCACCCTGGAGGTCAATTACTCCTACATACTGAGCAGGGATACTTTTCACTTCGGTGAAAACTTTTCAGCCCAGGGCGTGGCCGGCCTGAACCTGGGTATTTCATATTTTTTCTTATCTCATTAAGGAGGGATAAGTTAACATGATTACTGCAAAGAGAATATTTATAGCGGTGGCCATCTTTCCCCTTATAACCGCAGGGAGCGCCACCGGTTTATGGTCTGCAGATTCTCCACAGGATAAGAACAGCGGCAACCGGGCAAGATCCGGTCAGGTAGAGAAGCCCTCTCCTGCTGATGACAGGAATATTCCCCTTCCCCCCTCAGGAGAAATCTCAGCAGATAACACCACCCCTGATGGCAGCAGTGATTATCCCGGGGAACCGGACACCCTTGCCCTTACCATAGATCAGAGTATCCGCCTGGCCCTTGAACATAACCGCAATCTGGAGATAGCCAGAGAGAAATTATCTGAAGC
Source organism: uncultured bacterium (assembly GCA_964613215.1). GTDB lineage: Bacteria > Krumholzibacteriota > Krumholzibacteriia > Krumholzibacteriales > CAZTHK01 > CAZTHK01. The sequence continues at coordinate 40,904 of CAZTHK010000025.1, forward strand.
TGATGAAGCGGTGGGTGAAGCCGGCACCGCCTTTCTGCCCAGGCTGACCGGAGAGATGAATTATACCCGTCTGGATATGGCGCCCTTCTTCCCCACTGAAGCATTCGCCAATTTCGGAGGAGGGGCTCCTCCCTCCCCGGACGGAGAGGAGATGCCCAAAAAGATCGAGATAGGTCTGCCCGATAATTATTCCGTCTCCCTTAATCTGCAACAACCGGTTTTCACCGCTGGAAAGATAAAGCGCAGTTATGAAATAAGTGTTCATGCCCGCAAGAGTGCAGAGGATGACCTGGAGAGGACACTTAACCAGCTGATATTTGATGTAACCCGGTCCTACTGGAATCTGGTCAAAGCCAGACTGTCTCATCAGGTAGCCGATGAATCGGTCAAGCTTTTAAAATCTCAACTCTCCGACCTTAAGAATATGTATCAGGCAGGCCTGGCCGCCAAGGTAGACCTGCTCAAAACCAGGGCTCTGCATTCGGAGGCAAAGCTTAACCTTATCAAGACTGAAAACATGAAGAGGCTGGCGGAAAAGAACTTCTGCAACACGTTGGGGCTTGATCTGTCAACCCCGGTGCACCCTCTATCCAAACCCAGCCGCCAACCCACCGGGAAACCGTCCCTCCCCTCCCTGATCAGTAAGAGCCTGACCAGCCGGCCCGAACTGAATGCATTTGAGCAGCAGAGAAAGATCGCCCGGAAACAGCTGGAAATCAACCAGAGGGGATATCTGCCTGAAGTTTTCTTTACCGCCAACCTGGGATATAACTATCCCGACCGGGAGTATAATGCCCAGTTCTATACCACCTGGACCATGGGCCTGTTCGCCAGTATCAATATCTTCGACTGGGGAGCGGTGGCTCACAAGTGTAGGCAGTCCAGGAGCAGGCTCAAGCAGGTGGATCTGGCCAGAAAGGACACCGAAGAGGCTATCCGGCTGGATGTAACCGGCGCCTACCTGACTCTGAAAGAATCCGGCCGGGCAATAGAGACAGCAGAAGAAGCCAGGAAACAGGCGAAGGAGAACTACCGGGTCACTCATGAAAAATTCAAGGAGGGTCTGGTATCCAACACCGAGCTGCTGGATGCCCACACCCTTTTGATCAGGGCCACCACCTCCTTTAATACCGCTTTAATAGATTACACCATTGCCGATGCAAACTTGAGAAGAGCGGTGGGCGAGCTGGTTAAATTAAAGAATGAATACATGGAAAACGAAAAACAGGAGTGAATAAGGGGGAATAATGATACCTTGCCTGTCTAAGAAAACAAATATCTTCATTATCATCGCTATGATTCCGGCTCTGGCCCTGATTGCCAGCTGTGGAGGTGAGGAGGAGACAAAATCCGGAAAGGGCGAAAAGATCGTTCCGGTAGAGGTCTCAACGGTCACTCCGGATACCATGACCAGGTTGATTGCTCTGTCCGGAACCATAGAACCCTGGAAGAAGATAGATATAGTACCCAATGTATCGGGTAAGATCGAAAGCATAGTGGTGGAAGCCGGCGACTTCGTCAAGCAGGGTGAGCTGCTGGCCAAACTTGATACAGAGCCCCTGGAGCTCCGGTTGAAGCAGGCGGAGGCTGCCGTTGCAGCGGCTGAGGCAAACCTCAATGACGCCGAGGTTAACCTGGAAAGGATGAAGAAGCTGAGGGATAAGAAGACAGTATCCCCGCAGGCTCTGGAGAAGGCTCAAATGGCCTACCAGTCGGCAAAGGCCAGCTACCAGCAGGCCACCTCCAATCTGGATCTGGCCAGGTATAACCTTAAGGAATCAATAATGAGGGCCCCCTTCTCCGGCTACATAACTTCCAAGAACATGGATGAAGGGGATAATATCAGCCCCATGACACCGGGACAGAGTGTGGTCACCTTGATGGAGATCAGCAGGCTCAAGATCGCCGGTACCGTTTCTCACCGGAACTTCCCTGCAATCAGAGAAGGAATGCCTGTAATCATCAGGGTGGATACCTATCCGGACAGCACCTTTCATGGAGAGGTATTTACAGTCAGCCCGGCTGCTGATGTGATGACCAGATCATTCCACATTCAGGCGAGTGCAGAAAATCCTTTCCTCATCATGCACCCGGGAATGTTTGCCAGATTGTGGATTGTATCTGAGAAGAAGGAGGGGGTTCTCTCTATCCCAATGGATGCCCTGATCATGGATGAGGAGAAGAGCACTGTCTTTATGGTGGAGGGAGACAGAGCCAGAAAGAAGATAATCAAAACCGGTATACGGGAAAACACCACCGTGGAAGTTGTGGAAGGGTTGTCACCGGGGGATGAGGTTATCGTCACCGGAAAGAGTAATTTAATCGACGGCACCAGGATCATCATAGAAGGGAGAGTTGGACAATGAGACTCCCTGAATTTTCGGTCGGCAAGCCGGTAATGACATTGATGATATTCTTCGCTGTTCTGCTGCTGGGTGTGGTTTCCCTGGTTCAAACCCCTATAGACATTCTTCCCGAGATCGAGGTGCCAACCATTGGTATAATAACCATGTACGAGGGTGCCAGCCCCGAGGACGTGGAGAAGCTGGTAACCAAGGTGATAGAATCCCGGGTGGCCACCATATCCCACGTAAAGGATGTAACCTCCCGTTCGGAGGAGAACATCTCCTCGGTGATTCTGCAATTTGAATGGGGAACCAATCTGGATGAAGCGGCCAATGATGTACGCCAGGCCATAGATTTCGCTGAACAGCTGCTACCCGAAGACGCCGAAGAACCGATGTTGTTCAAATTCGACCTCTCCATGATGCCTATTATGTACATGGGACTGTCGGCGGACGAGACCTATGATAAACTGAACAAGCTGGCGGATGAAAAACTCTGCGACCCCATAGAGAGACTTCCCGGAGTAGCCATCGCCGAACCTATCGGAGGTATGATCAGGGAGATAAAGATCATCCTGGACCGCAAGAAACTATCCTCATACCGCATCTCCGAATCGGACATATCCAGAGTGCTGGCACTGGAAAATATCTCCAGTCCGGCGGGGAAGATAAAGATGGGCAGAAATGACTACATCCTCAGGCTCCCGGGGGAGTATTCGTCCCCGGAGGAGATACGAAATACCGTGGTGGGGGTTTTCGGAGGTTCCCCGGTATATCTAAAGGATGTAGCCAGGGTGGTGGATGGATACAAGGAGAAGGAAAACCGGGTCCGTCTGGATGGAAAGCCCTCGGTGCTGGTAATCGTTCAAAAACAGTCCGATCAGAACACAGTAGAGGTGGCAGATGATGTCAGGGAACTGGTGAACCAGCTGGAGCCGACCTTCCCCGAAGATGTGGACGTTACCATAATTATGGATACCTCAGATTTCATAAAGGACTCCATATATAATCTGGGCACTACTGTTATCTGGGCGATATTCTTTGTGGTGGCGGTGGTATTCCTGTTCCTGAGGGAATGGAGAGGCAGCCTTATAGTGGGCCTGACTATCCCCTTCTCTCTTATTCTGGCCATCATATTCATCTATCTTGGCGACTACACCATCAATACCATGTCACTATCAGCAATAGCAATTGCTATAGGAATGGTAGTGGATAATGCCATCGTAATATTTGAAAACGTATACTACCACCGCAGGGAAATCGGAGAGGCAGCTGCAGAATCGGCAATTTTCGGATCATCGGAGGTCGGCCTTGCTGTGGTGGCATCCACAGCCACCACCGTATCCATCTTCCTGCCGGTAATATTCGTACCGGGTATAACGGGGATAATCTTCAAGGAGCTGGCCATTACCATAATAATCGTGCTGCTGGGATCACTCTTCTGCGCTCTCACCCTTACCCCCATGCTGTCATCACAGCTTATAAAGATATCCCGTAATAATGACGGCTTCATGGGGAAATTCCGCGAAAAGGGTGACAGATTCTTTGAACACCTGGTGGAAAGATACCATGGAATACTCAGCTGGGCACTAAATCACCGCAAGACGGTTATCTTCACCGGGATTACAGTATTTGCCATAAGTCTCCTGCTGATGGGTGCTGTGGGGACGGAGTTCTTCCCCCAGGCCGACCAGGGAGAAGTAAGCGGAACTGTGGAGCTGGAAGTAGGAACCAGGGTGGAGGTTACCGACACCGTTATGGCCCGGATAGAGAAAATTGTACAGAAGGAGGTGCCGGAACTGGATATTATGTTCGCCCGGTGCGGACCGAGCGAATCAGGCTGGTCCGCCATGATGGGAGAATCACAGGACTCCCATATAATCGAAGTGGGCGGCATGCTGGTTCCCAAGGGTGAGCGGGACCGCAGTGATGCCGAGATAGGTAGAGTGCTGGCCCGTGAAGTCTCAAAAATACCGGGGGTGGTAAATGTGGATTTCACCCCTCAGGACCAGTTCACCGCCATGATGGCCGGAGGGGAGAAACCTGTCTCCATCGAAATCTACGGGGAAAACCTGGAAAGGTCGGCCATGTTCGCACGGATACTCAGGGAGCAGCTGGAGGATGTGGAAGGACTGACCGATATATCCATATCCAGGAAACCGGGCAAGCCGGAATTATGGATAAAGGTCGACCGGGAGAAGGCTTCTCTGATGGGCCTCAATATCAACACCATTGCAAACACGGTCAGGACTCACTTCGCCGGAGCGGTTGCCAGTCTGTACAGGGAGGGAGGAGATGAATACGACATCAATGTCAGGCTGGAGAAGGAGCAGAGAAGGGATATCAGGGATGTATTAAATACCCCCATAACTTCGCCTGTCACCGGTAAAGATATCCCCCTTATAAACATTGCTGTCCTGGAATATCACAGGGGCCCGCTGGTGTTTGAGAGGAAGAATCAGGAAAGGGTGATATACTTCCGGGCCGGGATCTTCGGAAGGCCCCTGGGCGATGTGGTAAGCGATATAAAGAATAGGATGGAAAAAATCGAGGTTCCCGAAGGTCTGGATGTTCGGTTCGGGGGTACTGCTGAAGATCAGGCTACCTCCTTCAGATATCTTTTTATGGCCCTGCTGCTGGGGATCGTTCTGGTCTATATGGTGATGGCATCGCAGTTCGAGTCCTTCATCGATCCCTTCGTTATCATGTTTTCCGTCCCCTTCGCCATAACCGGTGTGGTGATGGCCCTGCTGATCACCGGATATACACTCAATATGGTTTCTTACGTGGGAATGATCATGCTGGTGGGAATAGTAGTAAACAATGCCATCGTACTGGTGGATTTCACCAATATCCTCAGAGCACGCGGGTTGAAGTTAAGGGAAGCAATACTTTCGGCAGGTCGGCGGAGGTTGCGCCCGGTGCTGATGACCACTGTAACCACAGCCCTGGCTCTCAGCCCTCTCGCCCTCAGAGGCGGGGAGGGTTCTGAAACCTGGAGGCCGCTGGCGGTGGCGGTAATCGGAGGACTTCTGGTATCGGCGGCAATCACCCTTTTATTCGTACCCACACTATATTCCATCCTGGAAGAGAAGCTTAAAGGCAAGAGGGTATTCAAGAAGATATGCGGAGGGAAAAAATGAAAATGATAATAACGGTATTCAATGCCTCCATCGAGGAAGAGGTGCGGGCCTGCGCAAAAGAATACGGACTCTCTGAATATACCAAACTCACCAGGGTTCTGGGGGAGGGAGAAAACTCGGGGCCTCATATGGGCACCCATATCTGGCCCTCGGTCAATACCATGATGATGTTCGCTTGTGAGCAGGAGAAGACGGAAAGGTTTATGGAACACCTGGCGGAGATAAAAGAAGAATTCAAGGAACTGGGGCTTAAGGCCTTCGTATTCGATCTGGAAAAAGTACTGTAACCGGAGAGAGTATGGAACTCACTCCATCACCGGAACAGCAAGCTGCTTTTCTGAACAGTATAATAATTTTCAGAACATGAACCTCATTCCAAAGGCCGGTGTAACCGGCAGCATCTTATAGTAGGTCTTTTCGGTGTAATCCATATTGTATCTGAGGTTGAAGGGATTGTCCCGGTTGGTCAGGTTGAGCACCTCCAGAAAGACCACCCTGCTCTCTCCCCTCCACTCCGCATGCAGGTCAATCCTGGAGAAATGAGGTAATCTCTCCGACATCTTCTCTCCCTCCGAAGCCACATACCCTCCCACCTTACGCTGATATACCCGCTCAATAGGAGTATAGGACCTGCCCGACTTAAGCTGCCAGCTCACCGAGAGGAAGAAATTCTCCCCCATCCGCTTCTCCGCCTCCAGGGAGACGGAATGCCTGGAATGATACGGCGAGTTATACCAGTAGGGATCATCCTTTCCGGCCTTAAGGGAGGTTACCTCTCCATCCGAAACCAGGGGATCCATTGAGAGGGTATGGGGCAGATCCAGCCTCCGGGCGTGGGTAAAGGCGTAGGTGGCTGTGGCAGTTACAGAACCCATCGATTTTTTGAAGCCCAGCTCCATCCCCCCGTTCCTGCACTTCCCTCCGCTCCGGTATAACGTAGGTTCAACCTCTACCGGAAGGTCCCACTCCCTCCCGGCAAAAATGCTTACCTGAGCAGAAAGATCATCTACGAACCGGTGTCCGAATCCCACAGAGACCCTGGCTGCCTTTTCAGTGGAAATATCCTCTCCGATAACGGTGGGATTACCGAAATCCTCGGCAGGGTCCCGGACAAAATATCCGCAGGTAAGCATCAGGCGGCTTCTCTCCCCCAGGTTTTGGTAGATGGATAATCTGGGAGTGGCCACTGTTTCATCACTCCGTCCGAAATACTCTCCTCTGATTCCGGCTCTCAGCCCGGTATCATCCCCCGCCCAGGTCATCTCTCCATAGATACCGGAATAGAACCATTGTCTTCTGCCCCTGGAGTGGAATACCCAGCCATCGTTGTCCAGTCTTACCGCAGAATTCTGATACCTGCTGGCCAGCCAGAATCCCCTCCCGAAATTCAGATCATGCCTTATATCAGAGATGGAGGCAAGCACTCCACCGCTAAACACTCCCTGTCTGTACTTTCTGTTGAGATCCAGCCTGAAGATGCCTCTTCCACCTCTCCACATCATCCTCTCATCCTCACTCCCTCCTATGCTGAATTCTGAACGGAAGGGCTGCCAGGCCAGTACCATCCTTCCCCAGTAGGGGGAAGATTTGCTTCTCCTGCGGCCGTACATCAGGGAGAAGGCTTCCAGCTTCCTTTTCCAATCGATAATGGCAGGCCGGTCATCCTCCTGCTCCACCATCCCTCCCGTATCCATTCTGGTCTGATCACCCGACAGCAATACTCCTGCTTTGATGTAATCCTTCTCATCCAGGGACTGCACCACACTGGCCTGGATATCATGAAAGTTCGGGATCCTGGTATTCTTATCATCCCTGCGGAACATCTCATAGAGGATGTCCATATAGCTCCGCCTTGCCATCAGTGAGAAGAAGGTGGTCTTGTCCCGGAGGAATCTCTGGGTGGAAACAGATGAGCTTAGCAGTCCCAGGGAAAAGCTGTTACCCTCCGTCATCTGGGTGCCGTCCTTGGTCTCCACCTCCACCACCGCGCCGGTGGCTCCGTAGGCGGATGCAGAAACCGGCGTATTGGAAAAGCTGAACTCCCGGATATTGGAAACGTCATAGATGCTGCACAACCCGCCCAGATGATAGGGGGAGGGAAAGAGCAGCCCGTCGTAGAAGAAGGCATTGGCATCCGGTGATGATCCCCGGATACTGAACCTTCCGTCAAAATCGGTTCCGCTGGAAACCTGGGGCAGGCTTTTGAGAGCATGCAGGGGATCGGTCTGGGAGAGGGCCCCCCTGGAGATATCCAGAGGATCCATCTCCACCCGGTCGAATACTACCGGCTGCTTCTCCGGTATCTCTGCGGTAACCCGGATGGCGGAGCTTCTGTAAACCTGGTAGCTGAGGCAGACTTCGATCTCTTCCCCGGCGGCGGTCTCAACCTCCATAGCAGGGACTGAGGCATAGGATACATGAGTAATACTCAGATGCACCCGGCTCAGCCGGGATGGCACCTCCAGCCGAAAGGTGCCATCCCCTCCACTCAACGCCGTTGAGCCCGTCTGTAGAACCATAACCGTGGCGAGTTTCACCGGTTGACCGCTCTGGCACTCCGTAACTCTTCCCGTAATTATACCTGCATCGCCGCCGCTGCCAGCGGGCGGAATCTCTTCCGGTTTAACAGTGCTGTAATTTCCTGAGGATAATTCCGGCTTGAACAGCACCAAAATTACAACAGCAATACTTACTATAGCCCGAAAGGGCAAAATACGGTTCTTGCGTAACATAACAGCCCGCCTGAACCGTCCCTGGATAGTGTCTTATGATCATCCCTGGATTGTGGGAAAAGCATGCGCAGCTCGGAGAAATGAGATATGAGACCTGATATTGTATTTCCCGCTGCTTTTCCCTTTTATGCTGCGTTTCTCTCCATCCGGGAAATACTCAAATTTCGACTCTAATTCTATCATATCGGCTGCGATTAGTCAAATCTGGCAGCGGTGACTTACGGAGGGATCAGCTGTGGGAGCAAATCCTCATCGAATGAATATCATCTTTCTGGTTATACTCTGTTTCCCGGCTTTGAGACGGTAAAAATATACACCACTGGAAACACTATTACCTAATTCATTGCGTCCAGACCATCTTAAGTTATACTCGCCTGCTTCCTTATAAGAATCCAATATCCTTGATACTCTCCTCCCCGAAGCATCAAAAATATCCAGAGTAATATGTGATCTATGAGGGATACTGAAATTAATGTTCGTATAAGGATTAAATGGATTGGGATAATTATTCAAACCCAGGGATGAAGGCCTGGAAATATAAACATATTCCGTAACAAACAATGTTTGCCTTCTTTTTCCCACTATTAAATCTACACGATACCGGTATCCTGAATGTGAATCGTCGATCCTGTCAATAAATTTATATGATCGCTCCCCTGTTCTCACGATTTCCCCTTCGATGTGTACAAAGTTCATATCCCCTGCATTCTGACGCCAAACTATAAATTCCATGGAATTCTTTGACTCCAGAATACTCCACCTAATCTGGATTTTCCTGTTAGTAATGGCACATTCATATTCCTCCAGACTGATCCCAGTAGATTCCTGGTTGAGATTAATAAGAATCGAAACATCATCTGAATATCTATTGGCAACAGCAAGATCAATTTTATCGTCGTTGTCAAAATCAGAACAAGAGATTGAGTTGCAACCCCAGCCTGCCCCGTAACTTCCTACATTATTGAAGGTTCCTGTTCCTGAACCTATCAGAACGGAAATATTACTGGTAGTATAATTAACTGCAGCAAGATCAAGATGGCCGTCACCATCAAAATCACAGCAGCAGATATCACAGGGATCTCTGGCTCCACAAGTAGAGAAGGGATAAAATTCAAAATTTCCTCCACCCCTTAATATGGAAATATTGTTAGTGGTGTTATTTGCTACAGCGAGATCTAGCTGACCGTTTTCATCGAAATCTCCAGCACATATTGAGGATGGATTAAGCCCAGTTACGAATTTTTTATTGTAAGGTATCATTGAGCCATTCCCCTCGTTACAGATGATTGATACATTATTAGAATTTCGATTGGCTACGGCGAGATCCGGATATCCATCCCGGTTGAAATCTCCTATACAGGCAGATTTTGGCTTATTTCCTGTATTGTAGCTTTGGCCGGTAAAAAAGCTTCCACTACTGCTACCCAGAAGTACAGTCACATTGTCAGAATCTGCATTGGTCACTACAAGATCAGTAAAACCATCCAGGTTTATATCGCCGGAACATATTGAAACCGGTCCGTTTCCCACCCCGATACTTTGTTTTGATGAAAATGTCCCATCCCCCCCCCCCTGAAATATCGACACATTATCCGATCCATAGTTAGTAACGGCAATATCGAGTTTATCATCACCATTAAAATCATCTGAACAGATGGAGTTGGGAAAACTGCTGGCAGAGTAACTTTCGCCGGGAGAAAAGGCACCATACTCATTTCCCTCGAGTATCAATATATTCTCTGAATCCCAATTAACAGTTGCTAAATCCACGTATCCGTCTTCATTATAATCCCCGGAGCAGACCCCCCGGGTGCCATATCCGGAGGGATAGTTTGCCGGAGAAGTGAAATTGCCCCCACCCCGGTTAAACAGAATAGAAATATTATCACCATCCCAGTTTGCCACTGCCAGATCAATCCATCCGCTGCCGTTAAAATCACCACAACAAACCGCCCATGAACCACAACCTGAACTGAAACTTCTACTCAGGTCAAAAGTGCCAGTACCGCTGTTAAAGAGGACGGTAACATCATTGCTCAGCCAGTTAGCAGTTACCAGATCGATATCCCCATCCCCGTCATAATCTCCGGAACAAATAGAATTCGGGCTGTTACCAGCGATATAATCCTTTCTGGAACCAAAAGTTCCGTCACCACGTCCCAGAATAACAGAAACATTATCTGAATTTGCATTTGCCACAGCCAGGTCGGAGTTTCCATCTCCATTAAAATCACCACAGCAGCAATCCCATGGTTCACTGCCGACATTGAAGTTTCCTGAATATTCAAAAGTGCCATCACCATTACCTAGCATTGTGGAGATATCATCAGACCATCCGTTCGCCACTGCTATATCATCAATTCCGTCTCCGTTAAAATCAGCCGTGAAGACTGAGCGGGGGCCGTCTCCCGTCACATACCACTCCGAAAACATAAATATACTCCCGGAGGTACCCAGTAGCACCAACATATTGTCAGATCCAAAGTTAACCACGGCGATATCCCTATTACCATCACTGTTGAAATCGGCAACACACAAAGATACAGGAGATTGGCCAATCTGAAGAGCTCCCCCGCTGATAAACGATCCATCACCTTTTCCTAAAAGGAGAGAAAGGGTATTTGAGATATAATTTGTTACTGCAAGATCAAGGTTGCCATCTCCGTCAAAATCATCCGATTCTAGATAGCAAGGACCTCCACCGGTGAAATATTTTCCAATTCGTCGAAACCTACCATTTCCTCTTCCCTTAACTATTTGAATATTATCAGAATAGAAGTTTGCCACGGCTAGGTCGATATATCCATCCCCGTTAAAATCACCCGTGCAGATGGAAACGGGATTTCCTCCTGCACGGTAGGTCATATTAGAATTGAATAAAAGGTCATTTGCCGGTGTATTTGTCGATGCTATTATCGTAAATATGATTGAATAAACTATTACTTTTTTATCCAAGATACCTCCCCCTTCTCTCTATCCAATTGCTATGAATGAACAATTAATCAATTTTGGTAACTGTTAACTACGTCTTGCTAAAACTGTTTTCAGATATTTTGAACAATTAAAATGGCTACCTGTAAATCACTAATTTTCATGGTATCAGAAAGAAATACTTACACTTATCTATCAGAAATCCATATCATAAATGGCTACTGCTGCTCTGCGTATTATCATCCCCCGGGGCCCACCTACACTTGTAGAATCCTGGTATTGTTCTATCCCATCAATTGTAAAAACCCATCTATTCTCTCTGCCCGTCACCTTGATACTGTGAATATTACCATTATCAAACCATCCCCCCCTAGCACGACTGCCATATATTTCTTTAATCTCTCCCTCCTCACACTCAACAAATCTGATATAATTGTAAGGTATGGACTTTTTATCAGGGGCTGCACCCATCTGGAATTCAAAAGCGGTGTAATTCTCAGAATCTCTAAAATCCATCAGAATCCCCACCGCATTAGGAGGAGGTCCGAATAACCCGGTGAAGCGGTAACTGAAATAGAAGTCATCCACGTTGACATTCTCTTTAAATACTGCAAATGCAGCGTCTGCATGAATATCTGACTGATAAAGTACATTTTCAGTAGTAGTTCTGAAATCAGCAATACGGGATACTACAAACCAGATGTACCCACCTGTCTGCCAGTTGGTAGTTTCATACAGTACAGTACCTATTTGACGATCATCTATCTGAACGCTGGAAGGATAGGATCGATCTGCCAATTTATAATCATCACTGCTTGTATATACATCCAGACTGTTTTCTATATCCCATGTTCTTCCATTATCTCTCGAGATCAGAAGCCGCTCATTCCTTCTCTCCCTGAAGGAAAAACTGCAAAGTAGCCAGCCGTTTTTCAATTTGATCAAATCTGCAGGTGTAAATTGCGACGGTATACCGGAAGGCTCTGGTTTGGACCAGGTATATCCTCCATCCACAGAAGAGATCTGCCAGAGCTCCGGATCTACATTAGACCTGATAAGAGCAATTAATTCCCCTTCATCAGTCTTTACAACCGATGCTTCATCAGCAACCCGATACAATCCCACTGGAGTTACTGCTATCTCCTGAAAGGTCTCGTATTCTCTATCATATATGGAAAAGTATGTGGTACACCGTGTTTCGCAATATGTTCTGGCAAAGGGAATTAGCCATTTTCCGTCTCCAATATCGACTGGCCTGCCTCGCGTGTGAACGTTTTTATCATCACTTATCTTTACTGGTTCGGACCATGCATACCCCCCATCACTACTCTGAATCATCCAGGCCCAGTGATGCTCATTATCAAGATACTTGTCCCATACCAGACATATAGTTCCGTCCTTCATACATGAAACAGCAGGATTACGGTCGTCCATGTATGGATCATCATATACAAGCTCGGGACTACTCCAGGTTTTGCCCTTGTCACCGGAACGCACCATCATGATCTTGCCCTCATCATGACCTACATCCTTATGGTTGAGCCCTTCCCTGTATGCAACCAACAATATCCCATCTTCTGTCCTACATATACTGGGAAAGGCGACATAATAAGGAGAATCCACTGCCGCAATTGCAGTAAGGTTGCGTTCAGGCCTGATTAAATTCTTTCTCACCCAAGAACCATCTATAAATTTCAACCGGGAGGTTATGAAGGGCCCTACCAGAAAATGAAAATTATCCCCTGAATCGCATGAGTGGATCAATAATCCCCAAATTATGATAAAAATGATAAATATGATTTTAAAGATTTTCCATAAAATTTTTGTATTCTCCCCTCAGTTCGATCTATATAAATTTATTAATTTATTAACCATTCCAGAATAATCATTAATGCTTTTAGCGATTAAAAAAATAAAAACATTTTTTATTTTTATGCTCTTCGCGACAACAAGTTCCTAATATTCATTTCTGTATATTTACATTATAAATAACCTCTTTTAGGACTATGTATTGATCTAATTTTTTTTACATCATGATTCTAAAAGAGAATGACTCCTTTCCAATTCATGATAATAAAAAGCATTTTGATCTTAAATTAATAACTTTAAATATTATTATAAATTTTGGTAAAATCAAACCTAAATTTGAATATTTTTACGTAAATTACCTATTCTGGATAATTATTAACAATATATTTTATTGCTGATAAGCCTAGCAATGTGGAATTAATTAATACCTAAATTGAGCGATTTTATCCATGAAAAAACCCACCTGATGAGTTAAACTC
>CAZTHK010000026.1:0-47934 GCA_964613215.1 uncultured bacterium
GTTGTTATCAGGAGAATTTTATCCCTTGACAAGGGAAGGCCTCATAGGTGTTATGTGCCTTGGAACCGGTAAAATAGTGCAATGCCGCTCCGTAACTTTCAGCCGGCACCACCCTTAAATCCACCTGCAGGCCTCCCCTCAGCACCACCGAAGAACGGGTGGTCCCTCTGGAAAGAACCCGCTCCACATCCTCATAATCAACAAACATCTTCATCGCCCCGGAACTGTCCCGGCAAACCGCCAGGACATCGATATCCCCTACCGTCTCCTTTCCCCGCCGGTAACTTCCTGCTATTTCCGCCGACTCCACCCCTTTCGCTTTACCCAGATACTCAAGCAATGGCCTGGCAATCTCCCTGGCCTGATCTATCCGGATACGGCCGTCCTCCCCCCTCTTCTCCTTTATCCCGGTCAGAATATTCTCCTCTGTCTTCTTCCCGAAACCCTCCAGCTCCCTGATCCTTCCTTCCCTGGCCGCTTTTTCCAGGTGGTCAATATTTGTTATATCCAGTATGGTGAAAAGAGTATGAATCCTCCTTCCTCCCAGCCCCGGGATTTCCATCAAGGCAACCAGTTCACCCGGCACCTCCTTCTTCAACTCCTCCAGGTAAGCGAGCCTTCCCTCTAACACAAATTCCTTGATCTTGGCCGCCAGGTCCTTACCGATACCCACTATTCCGGTAAGGTCCTCCCCCTTCTCCACAATTTCAGGTATGTTTCCGCTGAAATCCGCAATGTTCCGGGCTGCATTGCGGTAAGCCCTGATTCTGAATATATTGTCACCCCTGATCTCGAGGATATCGGCAATCCTTTCGAAAAGGGCTGATATATCCGAATTCCTCAAAGGCATCGCTCACCCTCCGGAAGACAGTTTAACCGGACAATTCATAAATGCAGCGGCCCTCCCCCGGCCCCAATACCCATCGAAAAAATATTCATAATCTCCCCCCATTCCGGCTGTCAGGGGACATTTAAAGACCAGTACCCGCACTGGCAGAACTTATCTATCCTTACCCTGCCATCCCCCGGGCCAGACAGAAGTACTAACACCTTCGAAACACCCGGATTAGTTGCGCTCAGGCAGTTCATACCCTTATAAACCCCTGCAACAACCAGCTAGTCCCACCCGGCGGTGCGGATGGTCAGAACCGGATGATCGGCATATCGGATTACCTTTTCCGCCACCGAACCAAAAATCAGATGATCCAGGCCGGTACCCCCATGGGTGGATATAACGATAATATCTACATCTTCATCCTTGGCTACCCTGATTATCTCGTCGGCAGGCTGACCATGCAGAACTATTCCGCGCACTTCCACTTCATCCGGGATTCTTTCCCGGATCAGTTCCTCCAACGACTTCTCTGTATTTTCTCTCAGTTGCTTCTGATAGGATGGGACATTAAATCCTATGGGATGAACCGGAGCTGAACCGGTGGGGACCGGCAAAACCACATTCACCACCAGCAGTTCCGCTGAGAAGTACTGGGCCAGTTCACAGGCCCTGTCCAGTGCCATGCAGGACGGCCCGCTGAAATCGGTAGGACATAAAATCTTTTTCAGGGGAAGCATAGAGAATACTCCTTCGGTAAAATCATGGTTTCCCGCCAGAATCCGGGCAGATGGCAGTCCGGCCGGTTTCCACATCACTTAAATCCTCGTACATGCGGTTACTATTATAGGATGGCTCCTTACCGCTGTCTATTTGTTTTCAGGGAGATGCCCGGCTAAAGATATCTACATGTCAAAATGTTACCTGCCGTGGAACAAGCCTGCCCTCCACGGGAGGCCGGCATTTCTGATCCTCCCGGATATTCAACCGGAGGACTGACCCGGAGCTGCTATTATACAGGCCGGTTAAAAAAGGAAAGATGCAGAGAGGACAGCTGCCTGCAAGAATAATACGGGCTAATTAATTTGATAATATATTGTAGACATACCTCAATCTTTGTAATAGAATTCATCCGAAGCAGCCGGTTAAACTGGCTGAATCATACAGTCAGCCGGCCAGTCGAGGCCGATTCCGGTTTTTCGGCTGGGAGCATTTCATAAGATGGGGAAGAGTTCTGCGATGGACGCTCTATTCAGAAAACCGTATCCACCCGAATTAATCCCTGAAGCAAAGGAGATTGTTGTTTTATGAATATTATCAAAGTTCCCGCTGCAGTTATCCTGTTAATTATAATCACATGCTGTCCTGTAGCCTCAGGAGCAGGTGAGGAGAGCCATCAGACACTTTCACCGGAGGATGTCTTTAATCTTAAAATCTGCTATCAGGCGGAGATAGGACCCCGGGGCAAACTGGTTGCTTACACGGCAAACCGCCAGCGGGAGGCCACCGGTGAGCCGGGCGGATCGTACAGTGAACTTTATCTGGTAACAGTGGAAGACTCGGAGATTAAACCTTTTGTAACCGGCAAGGTCAATGTCAGCTCACCAAGATTCAGCCCGGATGGATCCAGGATAGCCTTCCTGTCCCGGAGAGAGGGTGATAAGAACACCCAGGTGTGGGTAATCCCGGTGGATGGAGGGGAGGCGGTAAAGGTAACCGATTCTCCCACCTCGGTTAAGACATTCCGCTGGCATCCCGGGGGAAACATGATTGCATATGTTGCTACCACCGAAGAGAGTGAGAGGGAGAAGGAACTGGAGGAGAAGGGATATGATTTCATCTACTTCGAGGAAAAACTGAAACACCGCAACATCTATATGAGAGAACTGGATGAATACGGAGGGGTGGGAGAAAGGGTCAGGATAACCGAGGGAGTTACGGTATGGGACTTCCAGTTCGCACACCACGGCAGAACCATGGCAGCCGCCATCTCGCCCAAGAACCTGGTGGACCATTACTATATGTTCAAGAAACTCTATCTGGTAGATCTGGACAAAAAGGAAATCACCAGGCTGACCGATAATGAGGGCAAACTGGGCAACTTCGCATTCAGCCCGGATGATTCCAGAATTGTATTCGCAGCCGCCAGGGAGAGGAAGGATCACCATGTCAGCCAGGCATTCGTCATAGACGTGGATGGTGATAACCTCCGGAACCTCACCCCTCCTGATTTTCGCGGCCATGTCCTGTGGGTGGGATGGAAAGACAACGACGAGATCGTGTATCGATCAGCAGAGGAGGTATGGTCAACCCTCAGCACCGTTGACGCGGAGGGTGGGGAAAGGGAAGTAATACTGCACTCCGGGGAAAATGGAGTAATCTTCAGAAATCCCAGCTATACGGATGACTTCGATCATTTCGCCTTCTCCGGCAATACTCCGGACACCCCCGGGGATGTATACTACTGGGAGGAGGGATGGGACCGGCCCAGGAAGCTGGTAACACTTAATCCCTGGATCTCCCGGCGGAAGCTGGGGCGGCAGAGGGTGATTACATACACCGCCAGGGACGGCCTGGAGCTTAAGGGGATGCTGGTCTATCCGGCAGGATATGAAGAGAACAAGCTCTATCCCCTGGTTGTTTCGGTTCACGGGGGTCCCGAGTCCAACTACTATAACGGCTGGTTGACCCGTTACTTCAATCCCGCCCAGGTACTGGCAGGGAAGGGATACTTTGTATTTTATCCCAACTACCGGACCAGCAATGGATATGGAGTGGATATTGCCCTTCAGGGGTACCACGATGCTGCAGGGAAGGAATTCGATGATATAGCCGACGGCATCGATTATCTCAAGTCTCAGAAGCTGATCGATCCCGGGAGAGTGGGACTGGGAGGGGGCTCATACGGTGGTTATGCCTCAGCCTGGTTCGCCTCCTACTATACCGATTATGTCAAGGGGGTATGCATGTTCGTGGGGATCAGTGATCTGATCAGCAAGCGCGGTACCACCGACATCCCATACGAGGAACTGTACGTTCACTCCAGGGACAAGCTGGAGGAGATGTGGGATTTCAGCCTGAAACGCAGCCCCATCTACTATGCCCATCAGAGCAAAACAGCGGTGTTGATACTGGGAGGTACCCGGGATACCAGGGTCAACCCCGCACAGAGCCTGGAGTTTTACCGGCGGCTGAAGATGAACAATCACCCCGCTGTAAGGATGGTGCGGTATCCCGGAGAGGGTCACGGAAACAGAAAACAGCCCGGCAGGATAGATATCCTCTACAGAACCCTGGAATGGTACAACTGGTATGTGAGGGATGGTAACCCCATCGCCGGCCCGAAACCGCCTCTGGATATCAGCGAACATTATGGGCTGGATCTCGTAGATAAGAAAGAGGGTGAACAGTAAAAACCAGCTTACCGGAAAAGAGAGGTGCCCAATGAAAAAGCTCAGAGGCAGAATCTCCAGGAGGTCCTTTCTGGGACGCACTGCAGCGGCCTTTATAGGAACCGGATTGGGAATAAGCGGAATTCCCTCCCGGATCAAGGGCGCGGTATCCGGCGAAGACACTAATCAGGGATCATCTGATGTTTCCCATATAAGGGATTACCGCAAACTGGGGAACACCGGCTGGAATGTCTCGGATATATCATTCGGTAATGCCGGGATGAAGGATACCAGCACCCTGGAATATGCCATGGAACGGGGAATAAACTACGTGGATACAGCCCGGCAGTACTACGATATGGAAAAGGTGATAGGACAGCTGTTCCCCCGGAAGAGGGACCAGCTCTTTATCACCACCAAACTCCTGCCCAACCTGTTTACCGCCGATGCAAAAGCGGAAACCTTCATGAAAGCCATAGAGGAGAGCCTGACCAGATTGAACACCGATTACATCGACGGATGCCTGATACATTCGGTGGGGGAAGACCCCGGTAAGCCGGACCGGACCATCATCAGGAATCAGAACATCTATGAGGCTTTCAGCAAGGCCGGAAATCAGGGCAAGATCAGATTCTGGGGAGCCAGCTCACACGGCCCCCTGATGATTGAGGAATTCAACTGGCTGATGGATAACACCGAAATAGATATTATTCAACCGGGGATGAATTATCTCGCCAGGGGACTGGAGCCCCTGCTGGCAAAAGCGAGGAAAAAGGGGATAGCGGTGGTAGCCATGAAGACTCTTTCCACCGCCCGTAAGATAGATTTTTCCCGATACAAGGGGGAGGGAAGAACTGTCAGGCAGGCCCTGCTCAAGTGGATGCTGGCCCAGCCCAATATAGATACCCTGGCCATCACCATGAGGACCATGGAGGAAATCGATGAGTATGTAGCTGCTTCCGGCAATCCCCGGCTGAGCCCGGAGGAGTGGAGGTCGCTGGAGAGCTACGGGATGAAGGAGGATAACAATTACTGCAGGCCGGGATGCGGATACTGCCTGGATTCATGCCCTCGGAAGCTCCCCATAAATGATATCCTGAGATACCAGTTATACTTCGAAAGTTATGGGAAGGAAAAATACGCCATCAGTATGTATTCCAACCTCCCCCCATCCAGCAAAGCCTCAATCTGCCAGTCATGCAATGGAGTCTGTGAGATCTCATGCCCCTACCATATCAGGATAAGGGAGAAGATGCTGGAGTCTCACCTTGAATTGACCGTTTAGGCTGGAGGAAGATAATGATTGAAAGAATTTCAAACCAACGCCCCCCATTTGCCCTGACCTGTTTCTTGATTATACTTTTAATGTCTTCATTCACCGGCTGTCAGAAAATGCCCCGGATCACCAGCCCGGGGAAAAAATTAATCCGTCAGTCCGCCGAAGCCGCCGGTGGGCTTAAGAAGTTAGCCGGTTGGGATACCAGAGTGGAGAAGGGTATACTCAAAGTCAACTGGCCCGGATGGGGACATCTCAAGGCGGACTGCTCCAGATATATCGACAAACCCCATAGTGCTAAAATAGATAATAACTTCACCGCCTACGACCATCCCTTCTACATGACCTACTACTGCAATTCAGACACCTCCTGGAGTGTGGTAAACCTGCAGATAAGGCAGGGAAAGAGAATCAGCTCCAGGATGAGAGAATTCATAAAGAAAGCGGACGGGCTGGCCTATTATCTATCCCACAGCGATACCTTCTTCACAGTCAGGAAGGTGCCTGAAGACTCACTGGTGGATGCTGAGCAGTTAAGAAGGGCGGGGGTGGTTATGAACGGAGATACCATCCTGTTGGATATCAATAAGGAGAATTACCTGCTAACCAGAATGATCGACCAGGGGGGGGAAAGGCATACTCTCTACCACGACTACCGAAAGACAGCCGGCCCCATGGTCCCATTTCATGTACAGGTATACCGGGGAGGTAAAAAGCAGGAGGAACACATCTGGAATGAGATAAATTTCAACGTGAATATAGATCCGGAGATATTCCGGGAGAAAATGCCTTCAGACGGGTAGATCCCAGGCAAGCTGTTTAACTGGTTCCAAAATTGCCAGCCATGACGGAACCCCCCGGGAACAGGCCCTATCTACTGACAGCCGGGCAGTGAAGTTTCATCAACAGGGCATAATAGGATTAAGGCCCCGGGCGGGGCGGTTATACCAGCCGGCCGTTTAACCAGGCAGTTCAAGGAGCCTGACGCTGAGATAGTGGTGAGTAAAGAGATCCTGCCGGACGGTGCCCCTATGATTCTACTCCCCGGCTACTGGTATGAGCACTTCCACAGTGGTACCCTTTCCCACCCGGCTGTCTATCTTCAATCCACCACCGTGCTCTTTAATTATTCCATAGGCAATGGAAAGCCCCAGTCCGGCCGCCTCACCGCAACTTCTGGTAGTAAAGAACGGTTCGAAAGCCCGTTCAGCCACCTCATCACTCATCCCTTCACCGGTATCACTCAATATCACCCGGCAATAATCTCCCGAAGGGATGTCCATATGATCGCCGGTATCAAGCCCGGTGAGAGACAGATAGTCCATATTTACGGCAAGTCTGCCTCCTTCCTCCATGGCATCCCTGGCATTCACACATATATTGATCAGAGCCCTCTCCAACTGTCCCTTGTTTATCAACACCGGTCTGTCCTCTTCCGGCCGGGATACTTCTATATCGATATTCCGGGGGAAGGTTCTTTCCAGCAGCAGAACCACATTTCGGATCACTTCTTTCATTGATCCTTTGCGTACTCTGGAGGGCATGCTGCTGCCAAGGGACAGGAGTCTCTTAGTATAATCTCCCGCCTGTTCCAGAGCCCGGTCTACTTCCTGGAGATCGGAATAGGCAGGATCATTTTCATGACAGGATTGCAGAGCCATGGTTACATATCCGGATATTCCCATGATTATGTTATTGAAATCATGGGCGATATTGGCAGCCAGCCCCAGCATTGCATCGGCCCGCTGTGATCTGAGCAGAACCTTCTCCATTCTCCTCTGCTGGGTAACCATTCTGACTATTCCGCACAGTCTGGTTGTATTCCCCTCCTCATCAATCAGGGGAAATTTCAGAATGTTGAAAATATCGTGATTTCTACCCAGCGGTACGGTGTCGAAGGATCTGACCGGATGACCCTCCAGAATCCTTTCATCCATTTGAGCCAATGGTTCAGCAATCCTCCGGGGGAACACATCAAACACCGTCTTGCCGATAAGCTCCTCCCTGGATCTATCACACAGATTTGCAAAAGCGTCGGTAAGCCAGGTGTATCTGCCCTCTGTGTCCTTGACGTAGATTATCTCACCGGTATTTATCAGCATCGCCTTCAGAAAGTGGGCCTTCTCAGCGGGGTTGGTATCCAGTTCATCCCAGTCGGAAAGATCGAACATAAAGGCAACATGTCCGGAAAATCCCTCTTCCCCGTTATGGAGAGGCTGGGAGGTAACCCTTACCGGATATTCTATCCCCCCCTCCCGTTCGAAATAGACTGGAGCATCATACTTTACTCCCTCGAAGAATCCTCTCCCGGCAGGTTTCTTTTCTCCTTCTTTGGAGACTGTGAAGAAGGGATAGGGCGGTTCTGCTCCCACTACATCCTTCTTTTCACATCCAACCATCCGGCAGAAAGCATGATTTGCCTCCACTATTACACCATGCTCATCCACCACACTCATTCCAATGGAAGCATCCCTGAAGATAGAACCATAGATGTAATTAATCGAATTTGTTCCTGCTTCAGACAATTTGGTCCATCCTTCCGTTACAACTTACCGATACCTGTCGAAACAGTATTCGTCATCTGGCCCGGTTTTCTTAACCTGTTTAAGAAGCATTGCCCGCCGGATCAGAAGGCAGGGGCGAAAAGTCCCCTTCTGATCCTGCATAAATTTTATGGAAATTCAGCGGTTGCCGGAGGGCCGGTGCATCCATCAACTTAACCGGCTGGTAATGGAACCTCAATGGTTGAATTTCTCCAAACCTGCAAACCGGTTATAGCGGTCCACCTTTATCAGCAGTGGTTCCACCGGATCGGAAACCCAGGAAAAGGACATCACATCAATCTCATCACCTTCCCTGATCAGATGGGCCGCAGCACCGTTCATGGCCATGACTCCACTCCCCCGCTCCCCTTTGATCACATATGTTTCCAGCCTGGCTCCATTGGTGCGATCCACCACCATGACATTCTCATTTTCACTGAGATTGGCCCTGTCCATAAGATCTTCATCTATGGTTATACTTCCCACGTACTGGACATCCGCCATAGTCACATTCGCTCTCAGTATCATCGATTTTAAAGCCAGGTACTTCATCGATCTCCGCCCGGTTATATAATTCTACTTTGATCAGCCTTCAGCATCAATATAACAGCAAACCGGTATCCGGTCAAAGTATATCATTGCCAACAAGTTGGGTTAATGGCTCTTCTGAAAATCCAGAAACCTATATTTTATCCCCCGCCCTATCGGTGAGGTAACGGACAAAACGGTTGTCTTCATCCACCAGAATATTATTAAATTTTCCGCCTGTAGTTCCCGCCCAGGTAAATGCCATGACACTGACTTCGTCTCCCCGATGAATATGCCTGCCGGCCGCTCCGGCCACCACAATCTCCCCGCTTCCCTCTTCACCTTCCCTTACCGTGGTCTCCACCCGGGCACCGTTGGTATTGTCCACAATCAGCACCTTCTCGCCCGGGTTAAGATTACCACACCGCATCAGCTCGAGGTCAACGGTGAGGGAATCAAACCCCTCCGGATCCACTCCGGTAATGGTTGCCTTGTGAATCTTTGTCTTGATAAGAAGTCTTTCCTGCATATCTGATTTGACTAATCTATAATTACCCGGGGAGTCCTGCGGAATATCATCTACCCTGGCAAAACTGACCCTGAAGTCCTCTCCACAATTTCTTGTTATCCTGGTTTCTATCAATTCCGAATACTCATCCCTCCATTCATCATCCGTTACCAGTTTTAATATTATACCATTGCTGTCCCGCTGTTCAATCTGAAAATTTTCTACCCCCGGGATACCGTTGAGGAGACGGGGCCACAGAAAAGAACCTATCTTCCCGCCATCCGGTGTTACCACCCTGTCCAGGGAAGGGCCCTGTATGCTGTGAAGCAGGGGGAAACCTCTTCCGCAGGAACAGGTTCGTCCGGCGGGTATTGCAAAGTCTCCGGTGCGGTACCGGATAAAGGGCATATAACGGTTGGTCAGGTCGGTAACTACCAACTCTCCCGCCTCGCCACTACCCGCCGGTCTCCCGTTTTGATGAATTACCTCCACCAGGAATAGGTCGCTGAACAGGTGAAGACCTTCATGCTCCTCACATTCCTGGGCCAGATAGGAGAATTCCCTGCAGCCATACCTTTCGTAGGCAGGACATCCAAAGACCCCCTCAATAATATTCCTCTGACCGGGATACAGCTTTTCCCCACCGGTGATCACTGATCGGGGATTGCCCACTTCCAGTGAATTTATCCTGATGAAATCAGCAAACATTTCCAGTGCAGAGGGATAACCAGAAATGTACCCGGGCTTAAGCCTTTTCAAGGCGGAAGCATACTTGCTCATGGAATGTTCAGACATATCCAGCGCAGAGAATGCAAATATGTTATTCAGATAATTTTTCAGCCACCTGCTGATACGCTCTCCTCCCGGTTCATCCGGAGGCAGCCCCCACAACTTGAACTCTCTATCCCCCAGATCCATACCAGCCCATCTATCCGCTCTCAGCATGCTGGCCCGCTTCAGGGGGGAGGCACTACTATCATAGTAAAAACGCAATGGTTTCCCGGTGGTTCCGGCAGTCCTGGAGGGATGACCCCTCCTGAAGGGATCGGTGGAAATCATACTGTTTCCATACCTCCGGATCCTCTCCCTGGTTAAAAACGGAATCTCAGCTAAATCAGAATAGCTGTTGATATTCTTCACCCGGATTCCATGTTCCCTGAACAGTTTCCGGTAGTAGGGGACATGCCTGGTCGCTTCTTTCAGCAGCTTCTCCAGCTTTCGCCATTTTATTTCTTCCAGCCGGGAAGGCTCCAGCCACTGATTGCGCTCCAGAGTGTCCAGATAGCCGAGCAGCTGGTCATTTCTTAATCCCCGGTAAAGGGGATAGATAACATTTCTTACCAGGGAAGGGTGCAGCGGAGGTAGCATTATTACTGTTGCTCCCTGTTATTTATACAACCAAATCAACTGGCTAAAGCAACATCATATATAAAATTCCTTCCTCTTCCAACTTCAAACCGGGAAGGAACGGCACAAGGTATGATATCATAGAATAGTTCCCCAATGGGATAAAGGATGGATAAACCGACCCTCACCACCCACTCATACAATATGCTTTCAAGGCCGGGTTGATAATTACATTATGTGGTCCGAGGGCCTCGCTCACACAATCCCACCACAAAATCGTGCGATATTTCACCCCTGGACAGCATCTCATCTTCCCGGTCAAAACATCGCTTCAACAGCCTCCCGGTTTCATCACTTCCATCCCTGAAATTATGGGCAATATCGGCAAACAGCAGCTGAAGAATACTTCCGCCATATCCCCTGAATTCCACCGGCTTGAATAACTCCTGTATCAGGGGAAGAATATCAGAAGATCTTACCGCTTCGGTACGGTCATACAGAATCATACTCAGCCGGCCCCGCCGGTGAACCTTCTTCTTGACAGTACCACTCCTCCACCGCCTCCTGTACCGGACTGGCAATGTGGACAGCAGATCATTCACCATCTCCAGCTGTTTCCCGGTCCACTGGAACCGGGAAGGGCCCACATACTCATTGAATACGAATTTACCTTCCGGCTTCAGGGAATTATTTATAAACGCAAATATCTCCTCCAGATGCGAAAAATGATGGAGGGCCTGTTCGGCCAGTATGAAATCGTAACACTCACTCCTGGCTTCTATTCTGTTGACATCACTTATGGTAAAATCAACTATGTCATCCACTCCCTTACGGGCAGCCCACTCCCGGGCATGCTTTATCCGGGCTGCAGAAAAATCTATTCCCTCCACCTGTGAGAATATCCCACTCTCTGCCAACTCTACCTCTCTGTGGCCGGTGCCGCAACCGAGAGTAAGAGCCTTGAGCGATCTTTCCCCCTTTAGATATTTATCGAAGAAATAGCTCAGATATCCCTTGCCGGGATCTCCGGATATCATCCGGCTCCATCTCTGCATAACCTCCGGTATGTCCCACCAGTGTTTGAGAGGATAGTTATATTCTTCCCAATGCGTACCTCCTCCCCTTCTCGGCCCCAGAAACACCTTGGAAAGGATTCTACTCAGATCCCCCTGCCTGATCTTCTCCATCAGAAAACTTAAATCATGGATATTCAAAAGATTGCCGAGCAAGGGACCATCCCCCTCATTTTCCCGGACAAACCGGTATGAGACCGGGATATCATTCTTCTCCATTTCACTCCGGCTGGAAACATCATCAGCCTGGTGCGTTTTAATGTTGCTATCCATATCGTATATACCCGGCCTCTAATCAATATAAAAACCTGCTGCCGGGAAACCTCTCCTGAAACATTACTGTCGGATTTATCAATTCGTTATTATTATATTATGTGGAAAAAAGGTACATTTAACAACAGAAAACCGGGTGCCGAAAATTATCTCCGAAGTTCCCGGGATGGGTCAACGGAGAATCAACTTCCCGCACCCGGCAAGCCTTTATCCGGCCTCTGCGAATACCTGCAGGCAACTACCTGGCTCCGGCTGCAATATTGCAGCCCGGCCTGACACTCATGGCCTCAGTCATTACTTCATCCATGGGCAAGCGTCTGGAAATCCGCCCTGCAAATGATCAGAAAGCGTAACCAATCATCACCATGACAGCCTGATTCTTGACTTCGCTGCCTTCTTCATCCTCCCCTTCCTCATCATAGATTCCGGAAAGACCGAGCGAATAACGGGCATCCAGTGTAATTGCTCCCCCGTTATCCAGATGATAGTCCAGTCCGCCTCCAACCACCAGTCCGTAATCGGTGGATTTTACATAATCCTTTATGTCACCTTCATCCGACTCGCCCTCTGCCTCCAGTTCAAGCTTGGCATCCAGATTAAATCCCACATAGGGACCGGCGAACAGGCTGGGGGAAACGCTCCCCTCCACCGGAATCATCACCTTTGCCAGTACGGGTATATCGATATAGGTCAGCTTCAGGGTAGATTCAATGGTGGTCTCAAATATTTCGCCCTCGCTCTTGGATCCCTTCATGCAGTAGAGAACCTCCGGATGAATGGCAAATACATCGCTCACCTTATACTCCACGAACAGTCCGCCAGCTCCGCCCATCTTCCATTCAACATCCTCTACC
Organism: uncultured bacterium; assembly: GCA_964613215.1. Taxonomy (GTDB): domain Bacteria; phylum Krumholzibacteriota; class Krumholzibacteriia; order Krumholzibacteriales; family CAZTHK01; genus CAZTHK01. Next base: position 12,627 of record CAZTHK010000026.1, read on the forward strand.
TCATCACCCGTCACATTTGCCAGGGATAAACCGCCCTTGACACCAAAGCTGGCCTCCTGAGCCATTATGGCAGGGGATAATGAAAACATCAGAACAAACACTGTAAATATTAAAAGCAGCTTCTTCAAAACATACCTCCTTGGAAAACTCTTATTATTGGTTTCAATGAATAAATAGCAGAAAACCAGTAGATCCTTGTATCACCTCCCTTTCTGGAAGAATATCAGCACACCTCATCCAAATCTTCCCCCCCGTTAATGCTCAAAACCACCTGCTGCTATCCGATACCTGATATATTCGTTTGCAATCCTGAAAACCTTTATCAACTTCTCAGCGGAAAACAATATTTATGCTGATGCCAGAAAACTGCCATAATGGTGTTCCGCCTTCGATATAACCTTCACTTCAGTTCTACACCCGGTTTTCCCGCCTTAATCTCAGACCAGTGAAGTTTATCCGGCAATACTAGCAATAATTGTGACACAATCAACCATTTATTGTAATGAAAAAATAGCAATTTTGGCATCACCTTTGCTCGATGGATTCATGATACCATTATCAACAGGCAGCACCGGCGTATTGCCGGAAAAGCATATAAAAATTGTTCTTATAACCGGAGGCCATTATGTCTCAATTTATGGAAGTACTGGAATGGTTTGATGAAACAGGAGAAGAAATCGTTCACAGGATACCGCCGGAGGGATCGGCGGAAATAAAGATGGGAGCCCAGCTGGTGGTCCGGGACAACCAGAGCGCGGTCTTTTTCAAGGACGGCAGGGGACTGGATGTATTTGGATCGGGACGGCATACCCTTACCACCAGAAACCTTCCCATGCTTACCAAGGCTCTCTCCCTGCCCTGGGGATTCAAGAGCCCCTTCAGGGCGGAAGCATACTTCGTTAATATGAAAACATTCCTCAATCAGAAATGGGGAACCAAGGATCCGGTGGCCTTCAAGGACAGCAAACTGGGTCTGGTAAGACTCCGTGCATTCGGAGTATATACCTTCAAGATAGTCCAGCCGGTGCTGTTTATCAATTCGGTGGTGGGTACCCAGGGGGTCTACCGCAGTGAAATGATCGACAACTATCTCAGGGATGTTATCGTAGCCAGGATAAATGACCTGTTCGGAGAACAGCTGGATACCATATTCGATCTTCCCCGGTACTATGATGAACTGGCGGTGGACATCAAGAACAGACTGGACAGCAATTTCTCCAAGTATGGAATGGAACTGATAGATTTCTTTATCAACTCCATCACCCCTCCCCCGGAGGTTCAGAAGATGATAGATGAACGCAGCGGTCTTCAGGCGGTGGGAAATCTGGACAGCTTCTTCAAGTTCAAGGCGGCCAAAGCGATGGGAGATGCCGCTTCCGGTACTGGCGGGGGAGCCGCCGGCGGGGCGGCTGCAGGGGGAATGGGTGTAGGAGTAGGAGCCGGCCTGGGAATGATGATACCGGGTATGCTGGCCAGGAATGTTCAGGGAAACTCCTCATCCACCGGAACGGCTGATATGCTCCAGTGCCACCGGTGTCACAACGAAGTATCCGCCGATTCCAGATTCTGTCCCAGATGCGGAGCACAGCTGGTAATCATGAACAGATGCCCGGAGTGCCAGACAGAATTGCCGGCGGAGGCGAAGTTCTGCTCCAGCTGCGGAAAGCATCTTACCGATTCCACCATCTGTCCCCACTGCGGCGCCAAGCTTCCTCCGGGAACAAAATTCTGTACCGACTGCGGAGAGAAGACAGAGGGGAAAGATGAAAGTTAGATGCAACCTTTGCGGAGCTCCCAACACAATTCACCCCGGACAGAAGATGCTGTTCTGCGAATTCTGTGGTTCCGCCGTCGCAATTTCTGATCTCCGAGGTCCTGAGCATCTTATCCTGCCGCATCAGAGGAACGATCAGATGGCCCGGGAGATGTTAATATCTCATCTTAAATCCAGACGCCGGAAACCGCCCTCCCGGATCGAGGCAGATTTCTCTTACCTGCCCTTTTACATGGAGGAGGGAGATGGAACGATCAATCCCCTGGCGGCTGCCAATCCGGGGATGGAAATAATCCCCCCTTATCCCCCTGCCGGAGATTACAGATTCTTTGAACCTTCCATGGCGGATGAGCAGGAAATCCTGCCCGCCCAAGGGAACAAACCTGAGGCAAGATACCTGCTTCATCTACCCGTCTATACCCTGAAATATTCAGTTTCCGGGGTAGAACAAACAGCGACGGTAGTGGGTGAAAGCTGGCAGGTGCTGATGGACGAGCTGCCCCCCCGGAAGGATTTATCGGTAAACAGGATAAACTTTCTGGCAGCAGCTGCGCTTTTCATCCTGTTTCTGTTTGCGGGAAAAATCTCACCAAACATTACCGGCCGTACCGCTATCATTGGAACAGCTTCACTAACCGTATTCCTCCTTTATAAAATGCGGGAAAGGCTGGTGAAGAAGGTATGAGCGCCCCCGGCAAAAATCAGCACAATCCCGGAGCAGGAAACCCTCCAGCCGTACAGCAGAGTGGCATGCCGGGGATGGAGGGACCACCGGCCACTTATTCCGGCAGCCATACCGGCGAAAAAATTATGAATTCATCACCACATTCCCGGGTCAGCCAGTCCGGGAGGCCAGGTTACGGAGAAACAGATTCTGGGGTCCCGGATGAAGAAGACCGGGGAAAACCGTCAGGGCGGGAAGCCGGGGAAAGTTTTGGTATATCCTGTCCTCTCTGTGGAGGTTCCCTGAGGGCTCATCAGGGTGAGAAGAGTATCACCTGCGGCTACTGCGATTCCTCCCTCTACATCCAGAATCCCCCCGGAGTTAAAAGCTTTATGACCGAACCGGCGATCTCCCCGGGAAGAGCGAAACTCAACACTCTTCACTATCTCCGGGACAACACCTCCGGGCGGGTGAAGGCCCGGCACACCTCCATCATGGAGGTACAGCTGCTTCACGTTCCCTTCTGGAGGATCACAGGAAGACTGGTAGGGTGGGTATGCGGAGACAGAGTCAAGATGATAGAAAGAGAAATTCCCACCTCCAACCCTCACTCCGCCAGTACCATCAAGAAGGTTACCGAGGAGAGGAAACCGTATTCCAGGCTGGTTCATAAAAATATCCACTGGAGTACTCCTGCCTGTACCCTGCCCTACCTGGGCCTTCAGGGAATCTCCATGAAGACAAAATTCCTGGAATGGGAGATCTTCTCTCACCGGTTCAAAAAGAATCATACCTTCGCCCTTCCCATGAAGAGTGCCTCCCACGCCATTTCCAGAGCCTCCAGATACTTTTCTCATCTGGCCACCCCACCAAAAGCCACCGTGCATGCCAGAAGATTCCATCTGTTCAACAGCGAGATGGCCCTTTACTACTATCCGGTTTACTTCATCCGTTACCGGCACGGCAGGAGGGTCTACTCAGTTACCCTGGATGGCCGGGATGGATATGTTATCCGGGGTGATTACCCGGTCAGAAAGAGTATTAACTCCAGAAACATATTCTTCCTCCCGGCACTGGCGGCATGGATGGCCTGCACCTGGTTCCCCCTGATAATAATTTCGCTGGTTTCCCTGTACATATATGACCTGATCCGGGGAGAGGGATCACCCCTGCCCCATAACTGGTTAATGGGATGGTTGAGAGGATGGTTGGGGGGTGAATGGAAATGAATGAGGGTTTTGTAATAAAACCGTTGATCTGCGACTACTGCGGTTCTCAACTGCCGGTTATGGATGAACTGGCAATCTTCAGGTGCCCGGTCTGCTATCAGCAGTGGCTTCTGAGCGGGGAGGAATTAAAACCAATCCGGACCTGCCGGGTACCGGAGGATACCGGAAATAAAAACAGCCTGCTTTATCTCCCCTTCTGGGTGATCGAGATCGACAGGGATGACCTGGCGAAAAAGATAAAAGAGTGTACCTCTGCAAACCAACAGATCAAACGGACCATTGCCTCCACAGAGCTTTCCGGGGATGGCCTGGATACGGACGGCATTACCGGTCTTCCCGGTCAGACAAGCCCGGCGGCGGAGAGGGTGAAATTTATCAGCAATGCCGCCGGTGCGGTCAGGACTCCCCATCCCCATCAGATCAGGAAGATAATTAATAATATAGCTTCCCGGGAGAGCTTCAATATCTACGTGCCAGCCTTCCATTCCAGAAACACCTACACCTACATCAAGGTGGGCAGGCTGATGACCAGCCGGCAGCCTTACTACCAGGTAACCGGCGCTTTTCCCCCCACCAGCCGTACCCTCTGTGTTCTTCAGCCTGAGGAATCAATCCCCCTGCTCGATTTCATCTTCATATCCACACTCCCGGAGGAGGTTCAGGCGTGCGGGGATTTTATCAGCGGGATAAAGGTTAAACCAACCTCTCCCCCCAGACTGGTGGAATTCCCCTATCTGGAGAAGGGCGCCTATCTGAAGAGTATAATCGGCAATTTCCAGATATCCAACCGGCTGGTAGAAAACCGGCCTGCAACTGCTGGATCCGGACCCGGATTATAATTTCCCGCAGTCTAATGGATTTTTCAAGAGCAGCCCCGGATAATCAAACCCTCTCCCTCCGCCCGGGGAAAACATAAAAAAGCGGCATATTCAAAAATTATTACAGCTTATTGCCGGCAACCAGCCCCCTGATTTATAATGGTAGACTATCCCCCCTGCCCTTATTTATAATTAACTCCATGGATATCCTGGAAGGACCGGGCGGGGTGAAGAATAGAACAACAGTTATACCTTGCCCTGAGAGAACACCGCATATTACCATGAATTAAATGCAGCTTTAACACGATACCACAGCAGGAAGATCCCATATGAACGATCAATCGGAACTGGAAAAACAGAATCGCGAGCTTGCCATACTCAACACCATAGCCAGGGAGCTGAACAAATCTTTAAGCCTGGAAGAAACTCTCAATATTGCGCTGGCTCAAACTGCGGAATTACTCAATCTGGAGACAGGGTGGATATATCTGGTAGACCGGGAGAACCAAAAACCCATTCTGATGGCTACCCAGAATCTTCCGCCCGGCATGAAGGAGCATCCGGAAATTATGACCGGATGGTGCCACTGTCTCAGAAAATTCATGGATAATGATCTCGGGAATTCCACCAACGTGGACATTGAAAACTGCAGCCGGCTCAGTAAGCTGGATAATGGAAAATCCGGATTAAAGTATCACGCCAGCATTCCCATAATCAGCCAGCATGGCAAGAAACACGGCGTTCTCAATGTAGCCAGCAAGGATTGGAAGAAGCTTACCCCCCGGCAGCTGAAGATACTTAATACCATAGGTGATCTTCTGGGAATCGCAGTGGAAAGATCCAGGCTGTTTCAGCAGATTCAGAAAAACAAACAGATCCAGATAGATGCCATGAAAAAGGAGCTTCAGATCGCCCACGATATGCAGATGGCACTGCTTCCGGGGGAACCGCCTCCCCTGGAGGGTGCCGAACTGGCGGGAACCTGTATACCGGCAAAAGAGGTGGGTGGAGATTACTACAGCTACCTCTATCTGGGAGAGGGAGATAATCAACTGGCCATAGTTATAGCGGATGTCTCCGGAAAGGGAATGCAGGCTGCAACCATAACCCTTCGCTTCAATGAGATGCTTCGTTACGAAGCCAGGGGATTGACCAATCCCACAGAGATCCTGAAAGGCCTGGACAGTTCAATCGGCAGGAGCACTCCCCTGGAGATGTTTATCACCGCCGGAATTGCCGTACTGGATACCAACAGCATGAACATCAGCATAGCCAGCGCAGCCAACCCGGTGATACATCATTACTGCCGCAAGGATGATGAAGTAAGGGCTCTGGAGGTCAATGGCCTGCCCCTGGGACTTCCCGGAGAGGTGGAGGTGGAAGAACCCTTCCGGGAAATGACCCTGCAGCCGGGAGAGGGGGATATACTGGTTTTTGCCTCTGATGGAGTGGAAGAGGCCCGTAATGCAGGAGGCTCATTTTACGGGGGGAAACGCCTATCCCGGATTATCCGGCATCATGCCACCGGGGGGGAAAGTTCAGAGCAGATAAGAGATGGAATTGTGAACGATGTCCACAGGTTCATGGACACCGCCTCACAAACCGACGATATCACCGTGGTGGTGCTGAAGGTTCTGGAGAAGGAATAGAACAGGAAATATAAATTCTGGCGGTAGCGGCTCCGGAACAAGGGGGCGCTTGCTTCAACTGTATTTTTGAAGAGAGGGGGACTATCCGTGGAAGGATATCTGGAAGTGGTAAAGGCATGGCTGCTCACCAGCGGCATCCAGATTGTGGTCATCCTGGTGGGAGCATTTATAGTAATCAGGGTTCTGAGAATACTTATCAATAAATACAGGGAAAAAATGACCTCCGCTGAAAAAATATCGGCAGAACGTTCAAAGCGGCTGGAGACCCTTTCCGGTATAATCGAGACCACTATAACGGTGGTAGTACTGATCGCGGCTCTGTTGATGGTGTTGAAGGAGGCGGGCATAGAAATAGCCCCCCTGCTGGCCGGCGCCGGGATAGTAGGCCTGGCGGTAGGCTTCGGAGCACAGAGCCTGGTCAAGGATGTAATCAGCGGCTTTTTCATCCTGCTGGAGAACCACATGAATGTGGGTGATGTGGTCCGGATAGCAGGGGAGGCCGGGCTGGTGGAATCGATAAACCTGAGAATAACCACCCTGCGAGACCTGGAGGGGAAGGTTCATGTCATCCCCAACGGCGAGATCAAGGTGGTAACCAATTTTACCAGGGAATGGTCCCGGGCCCTCCTGGAGATCGGAGTGGCCTATAAGGAGGATGTGGACAGGGTGATAGAGGTGCTCAAGGAGGTGGGGGAGGAATTACGCCAGGATGAGAAATTCGCCCCCCTGATACTGGAACCCATGGAAATACTGGGGCTGGACAGTTTCGGAAACTCCTCTGTGAATATCAAGTTAATGTTCAAAACACAACCCATCAAGCAGTGGGCGGTGGCCCGGGAATACCGCAGGCGGGTCAAGAAGGCCTTCGACCGGGAAAATATCGAGATCCCCTTCCCCCACGTCACCCTCTACATGGGAGAGGGAGAGAATGAAGGGGCACTCAAGGTGGATACCAAATCTTCTCAGTAGCCACAACTCCGATTGGAATATCCAGGGGGGAATACAGCTGGAAGTGTAAGCCAAACAACCAGACTGCATTCCATAATAAGGAAAAAGTAACATCGGGCATTCAAACCGGGATTCCACTCTTATTTAATTAACCTAAATCCGTCAAGATGATCCTCCCCTGACCAGAGATACAGGGCGTAGATCCGGCGGCGTACATGCACCATGCTGCAGTTCATCCCACCACAGCCGGTGGTAAAAGTGGAAAACCATGCATCCCCGCTTCCGTGATTCAAGATTCCAGGCATAATTAGAGCGGTGGCTTCACTGACACCCTCTTGTTTTCATCGGAAAACAGCTTATTTCTCCGAAAAAATCGCTCTGATGGCAGAATAAGCCGGGTGTATCCATTTGGAGCTATTTGCCGGAGGGGGGGAACTTTTTTCGCCCCCTCCCCGCCAGAAGATAAATCATCTCACTTCCCCACAGCCCCTTATATCTCCAAGTTATTCTCTTGAAATAAATTAACAGAGATATATCTGTGCACCTGCAACTCCTGTGGTGGCAACCATCTTGCTCAACCGGACATGAAACCGGATATCAACTTATAATAATTGGTCCGTCATCGATGGTGTCCGGCCGGCGAGCAAATATCCACCGGTACAGCCGGAACACCCGGACCACAAGGAGACCGAAAGGAACGATGCCACCCCAACCGGAGAAGAAACATTCACTGAAAAAACAGACCGCCTTCCTGTTTGCCGGCAAACTGGTAGCGGTAGTCCTCAGGTTTATGGTCCCCCTGCTCCTGGTAAGGATGATGTCCCGGCAGGAGTTCGGTCTTTACAAGCAGGCCCTGCTGTTGTGCTTCTTTTTTGTTCCCATACTGCAGTTCGGGATAACCGACAGCATTCTCTACTTCTACCCCGATAATGAAAAGAAGAAGGAACTGATCTCCCAGACAGTATATCTGTTTCTGCTTATCGGAATGGCATTCCTTGCCGCCTTTTACCTCTTCCACCAGAAGCTGCTGCTTCTGTTCAGGGGAGCGGGGCTGGAGGGAGTGGTACAACCGGCAAGCATATTCATATTCTTCTACTTCATCACCATGTTCTTCGAAAAGGTCCTGATACTGGAGAAGAAGAACAGGGAACTGTTTGCCTATGTGATAGCGGACAGATTTACCTATGTGGCCTTTATACTCCTGGCAGCCCTGATTTACGGAACTGTTGAAAAAATTCTCTGGTCCCTGGCCCTCTACTCGTTGATCAAGTTCACGGTGGTGCTGTTCTACCTTAGAATCAAATACAGCTTCCCGGTAAGCATAAAAAAAATATCATGGAACCGGCTCAGGGAACAGCTGGTATTTTCAGTATTTCAGGGAGGCGGCAAGATAGTGGGAGAGATAGGGAGAAAGATTGACAAGTTCTATCTTTCCTATTTTCTCAATCCGGCCAGCTTTGCCATCTACAGTGTGGGAAATTTCAGCGTGCCGGTGATAAACATCATGTGCACCTCGGTAGCCACCACGGCACTGCCCCGGATAAGCCTGCACTATAAAAACAGGAGATACCGGGAAGCGAAAGAGCTGTGGCACAGGATAATCACCTACTACAGCCTGGTGACCATCCCCCTGGTAGCCTACTGCTGGGTGATGTCGGAAGAGATAATAACCTTCCTGTTCACCGAAAAGTACGCCGACAGTGCAGCCATATTCCAGCTGCTGCTGCTGGTATACCTGACCAAGACATTGAGCCGCGGCACAATAGTAAGAGCTAGCAATAACACCAGATACGCATTTCAAGGGAATGTGCTGTCGCTGCTGTGGGGTGTGGCCGCAGGATATTTTCTGATCAGATGGCGGGGTACCGCAGGAGCAGCCCTCTCTGTTGTTATATCGCATTACATAAATGCGATATATCAGGTTTACAAATCAAAGGGAATACTGGAGCTGTCCTGGCGGGAATGGCTTCCCTGGAAACAGATGGGTGCCATAATGATAATCTCTGTTTCAATGCTGGCGGTTATTCCTTTATTCAAGGGAACCATTTCAACACCGGTTTTACTTATCACAGCCAGCGGACTGGTCTATTCCGCCCTGGTGCTGGCGGGATATCATTTCGCCGGCTTTGTAAATGTAAGCACTCTCAATGGCAAGCTGAAAGAGAGTTTCGTATTCAACAAACAGTTGTGAGGGAAAAAGTGATCTATCTGGTTCTTGGCATGCATAAATCGGGTACCACCCTGGTATCGCAGATACTGCACAATTCGGGTATCAATATGGGGGATTTCGACCAGGAGATATCCTACGACAGGGGGAATACCCTGGAAAGGTTCGAATTCCTGATATATAACACAGCCATAATGAATATCCGCATCCTGGATGCGGGCGTGAAACAGTACCGCAGGGTAACCACTTTGGAGGGGTTTACCCTCCCCCGCCTGATAAGAAATGTACTGACCCGGGCGGTAGAGAGGCTGGACCGGAAATTCCCGGAGTGGGGATGCAAGGACCCCCGTATGTGCCTGACCTACCAGGTCTGGAGGGAGATCCTCCCCCTCCACAGGATCATATCGGTAGTGCGCGACCCATTCGAGGTGGCTGACCGGTACTGCAAGTATGTCAACCGCTTCAGGATACTGAAGAGGCTGGTAACCCGTCTCAGGGTGATCAGTTCATGGTACCTTCACAACAGTGCTATCCTGGAAATCGTCCGGGACAATGGTCCTGACTGTACGGTGGTGGACTACAACAGGCTGATGAGTGAAGAAGGGGATAAGGAATTCAGAAAGATGGAAAAACTTTGCGGCAGGAAACTGACGGATACCAGGGACAGATCCCTCTACCGGAACAGGAAGGGAGACCACACCAGCCTGCTGGACAGGATAATAGAGATCTGTTTCAAATATGTACTCAACCGGGACCTCTGCGGCTTGAGGGAGAAATTACTGGATAGCTCATCCCGCATATCAGGCGATGGTGACACCTCCACCGGAACAGCAAACGAACCTGGAGGGAAGGAAGAAAAACACGGAGGAGTGAAGCTACCGGAACATACCACCGTGGAATAATAATTCTATAGATGGGAATCAAAGCATGAAATCCACATTCACATATGAAGAAAAAGACTGCAAACAGCAGATTCACGGGAACCGCCCTTCGCCAGTGCATCTGTGGCAATATCCGGCATACCGGGACCCCCGGGGGGTGTGGCATTCTGAATTCTCCGGAGCGATTAAGAGCAGTAAGGGCCGGATGAGATGGAATCCGGGGGGGATACTCTCATCCATCGCCTTCAGCTATCCCTGCGGTGACATCACCCTGGTGGAGGGGATCCGAAGGAGTCCCTGGCTATCCGGGATAGACCAGGAGGACGAGGTTGAACTGTCCTCCATACCCCCACATGGAAGAACCTGGATGAAACCCCGGGACATTGCCGCCAGGCTGCTGGAACTGCTGGAAGAGGAAGCCCGGGCAGCCTGCCGTTCTCATTCCGAGATATACATACTCCTATCCGGAGGCCTGGACAGCAGGATCGTGGCAGGTGTTGTGAGCAGGTTAAAGAGGGAGGGGAAGATAGAGGGAGATCTCTATGCGGCCACCTGGGGACTGGAAGACTCCAGGGATGTGGTATATGCCCGGGAAATTGCCGGCATGCTGGGACTGGAATGGTGCCATATTCCCATAGGGCCGGAAACCATTATGGACAACATAGATTTATCCGCCTCCACCGGCAATATGCTTCCCCCCTCCGACCTTCACTGCCTCTCCTGGTTTTCCAGGGTGCCACCCGGTTCCCTGGTTCTGGCGGGCAGCTACGGGGATTCCATAGGCCGGGGGGAGTACAGCGGACAGCACATTCTGGAGCTGGAACCGCTCATGCCCCGGAACCTGCTGGAGCTTCTCAAGCCGCCTCCCTTCAACCGGGGAGCGGAAATAATACAGGGGGAGCTGGACAACCTGATGGAGAGATGTGAGGATAAAACCCCGTATGTGCTGTATGAGCATCAGCAGCAGGGCCACTATATGCGGAGCATGATTGCCCAGGCCATCAGCGTTTTGCTTCCCCGTTGTGACGTCTACCAGATGTTCACTGCTCCCCCGGTATATTCATTCATGTGGTCGATCCACCCCTCCATAAGAGACAACCGGACCTATGCTCATCTGCTGGAGCTTATCCACCCCCACCTGGCACGGCTCCCCTGGGCCAGGACCAACCGGGCGCTGAGGGGTAGGACAGAGAGAGCCAGAAGAGATGTGAGAAAGCAATTTCACTGCTATGCCGAATGGATAAGCGGGCCATTGTACCACCGGATCAAAGAGATAGTGGATCCGGGCTGGTTTGAACAGACCGGTATATTCCGGGGCCACAGCATAGAGAAACTTACCCGCAGCCTGAAACCGGATCAGCAGAGCCTGATGGGAGAAAGTTTCAAACCTTACCGCCTGTGGCTATGGCTGGCCGGCATTCGTAAATTCCATCAGTGGTGCGGGGAGTATGGTGTAAACCTGGAGTATGATCCCGATTCGCCGGAGAACCGCCATCTTCCCCCCTATCACCCTCCCCGGGATAACAGAACGTCATTAAGGAAATTCATCGCCCGGTGGAGAACTGCCAGAACGATCAAGAGAAAGCTCAAGCGGATCATCCTGAAATGGAGAGCAATCAGGGATTATCCTCCTGAACCGGGCAGATAGCGGAAAATGTACCTGTGGATGATAAAACAAAAGTCCCACCCGGGGGAAAAAACTAAAGTCACAGTTTCAGTCTCCGAAACTGAGGAAAACGAACCTGAAAGATAAAAGGGAACCCGGATAATCCAGAACCATATGAGGAGTTGCGGGTTCCGGTCGAAAAGGGAAACAGATATGTGCGGAATCGCAGGAATACTGCACTTTAATTCGGAAAGAAGTGTGAACGGCAGGCTGCTGGATGATATGACAGATATTCTCCGTCACCGGGGCCCTGACGGCCGGGGGACCTTCACCGATGGTAATATCGGCCTGGGACACAGGAGGCTGGCCATCATCGATCTCCACACCGGGCAGCAACCCATGGCCAGCGGCGACCGGAAGATATGGATAGTGGTCAACGGAGAAATCTACAACTACCTTGATCTTAAAGCGATACTTTCCAGCAAGGGGCACCGCTTCCAGACCGGATCGGACAGCGAAGTGATCATCCACGCCTACCGGGAATGGGGAACCGATTGTGTGAAAAAATTTAACGGAATGTTCGCCTTCGCCCTGTGGGACTGCAGCCGTAAACGCCTCATACTGGCCAGGGACAGGCTGGGGATCAAGCCGCTCTACACCACCGTGGTGGACGGAACCCTCCTGTTCGCCTCCGAGATCAAATCATTACTGACCTGCCCCGGAGTGGAGAGGAGGGTGGATCCCGAAGCCATATCAAGCTATCTGGGCTACCGTCATGTGCTGGGTGAGGGCACCCTGTTCAGGGGAATAAACAAGCTCAAGCCGGGCCACCTGCTGATCTCTGAGAATGGCTATCTCTCCAGTGTTCAGTACTGGGATGTGCCGGTCTATACTGAAAGGGAAGACCGGGGAGAGGAGTACTACACCAGCCGGGTGCGGGAGATGCTGAAGGAATCGGTCAAGCGCAGGATGATGAGCAATGTGCCACTGGGAGCTTATCTGAGCGGGGGACTGGACAGCTCCATCGTGGTAGCACTACTTTCGGAGATGAGTGATGATCCGGTAAAGACCTATACCGTGGCATTCCCCCAGGAGGATTTCAGCGAAAGGCGCTACGCCTCCATGGTTGCCTCCGGATGCGAAACCGACCACACCGAGGTCATGATAGACGACAGCAGCTACATGGATATGATACCCCGGCTGATCAGGTTCAAGGATGCTCCTCTGGCGGTGGCCAATGAAGTGCCGCTCCATCTGATGTCCAGGGAATTGAAGAAGGATATAACGGTGGTGCTGTCGGGGGAGGGAGCGGATGAACTGTTCGGGGGATACGGAAGGATATTCCGAAGCCCCTTCGACTACCAGAGATCACGGTTTCTGGAGAATCACCGCCACCTGCTTCCGGAGTACCGGAATATACTGATGGATAAATTCTCCGACATTTACGGAAGCTCGGTCTTTCTCAATGAGACAGATCATTTCATGAGAAAATATCATTATCTCAGTCCCCTGGACAGGGAGACCTTCCTGACTCCCGGCATGCTGGATCAGACTGAGGGGGACAGCTACATCAGGGAACACTTCGAGAAGCAATTCAGGGAGGCGGAGGGACTATCTCACTACCACAAGATTCTATATATCTTTCAGAAGACCCACCTCCAGAATCTCCTGATGCGGGTGGATATGACCACCATGGCCACGTCTGTGGAGGCCCGGGTCCCCTTTGTGGACCATCAGCTGGTCGAATTCGTGCTGTCCATACCTTTTCACTACAAGGTAAGGTGGAAGAGTGAAATGCACCGGCAGATGGCCGCCCTGCTGTCCAGCGACGAACTGAGCGAAAATTATGACACCACCAAGTACATCCTCAAGAGGGCCTTCCGGGATGACCTTCCCCGTCAGATTATCGACCGCAGGAAGATGGGATTTCCGGTGCCTCTTAACAGATGGCTGGGGGGCAATTATATGTCCCGGGCAAAGGAGATCCTGCTGGACCGCCGCACCGCCTCCCGGGGGATAATCGATGTTTCCGCAGTGGAGAAAGAGCTTGCCAGTCAGAGGATTAAGGAGCATTCCACCGCTCTGAAGATGTGGATGCTGATGAACCTGGAGATCTGGTTCAGGGAATACATTGACCAATGGGAAGGAGGAAAGGTTCCGGAAGAGGAAACAAGCTCGAAGGAAGCTCCCACTCACCGGACCGTACAGATATGAGAGTTATAATTCTTGCCGCCGGCCAGGGCAAACGCCTCTATCCCCTGACCAAGAACTGCCCCAAGAGCCTTCTGGAGATAGGAGGAGGGAGAAGTGTACTGGAGAGCCAGCTGAAGTGTGTAAGGGAAACAGGCCTGAAGGATGTCACCATAGTCACCGGCTACAAGACCGAACAGATAGAGGCCAAGATCAAGGATATCGAGGATATAGACATCTCCATATGCTATAACCCCTTCTTTGCTACCAGCAATAACCTGATCTCCGCCTGGCTGGCAGTGAGGGAGACCGGAGAAAACTTCGTGCTGGTAAACGGGGATGATGTGTTCAAGCCTCATGTGCTGCAGGGGCTGCTTGATTCCGGCCACCCCATAACCATGGTGATAGACAGAAAGGAAAGCTACGATACCGACGACATGAAGGTGGTAACCAGGGATGATCACATCATCAAGGTCAGCAAGGAGATTCCCCCGGAAGAGGCCAATGGCGAATCCATAGGTATGATGCTGTTCAGGGGCAAGGGCAGATCCATTATAGGGGAGACCCTTGAATCCATGGTAAGGGATGAAGAGAGCAAACAGATATTCTATCTGGCCGCTCTGCAGAAGATAATGGATATGGGATATCCGGTGAGATATTTCGAGTGTGCACCGGAGGACTGGGCGGAGATAGATTTTCACTCCGACCTCTCCTTCATCCGGGAACACATCAACAGGTATGCCGCCGACATTGTCAAGATATGAGGGCTGATATGGAATCCACAGCTGAACTGAAAAGGATCTGCAGGAGGGAAAACTACCGGGATAACCTCAAGACCATGTTCTTTGCAGCCAGGGTGTCCATCTATTTTACCCGGCTGCTTCTGATGCTGAATCTTACCGCCAACCAGGTGACCGTGATGTTCATATTCGCCGGGATAGCTTCAGCCATCTCTTTTCTGGGTCAGGGGCTGTGGTGGTTCGCCGCCGGTTATCTGCTGCAACGTATGCATGTAATACTGGATGTTTGCGACGGGGAGGTTGCCCGTTACCGCCAGACCTTCAGCCCGGTTGGGGGTTATCTGGACTTTCTCACCCACTACTTCGTCTATGCCCTTATCCTGTTCTTCATCTCCCTGAGGCTGTATCTGGACACCGGATGGTTCCCCGCCCTGATAGCGGGATTCGTTCTGGTTATCTCAAATACCATGATTCGGGCCGCCACCGACTGCTGGTTCAGAGCCAACTTCAATAGCAGCGGGCGGGATGAGATAGAGGAGGGAAGAAATCAAGAGAAAAGAAGCTCTCTCCCCGGCTGGCTGAAGAAGGTTATACTTCTGGCCGCCCATACCACCAGCATCCAGACATTTTTGAACGCTTATCTGATAGCAGTGATAATGGCGGAATATTCTGAACTGGATATCAGGATGTATATCCTGACCGGATATGCCGTTATTCTATTCCTGTTTTCCATAGTAAGGATAGCTTTTACAATAAAGAGAGGTAAAATCCCGAGGAGAGCGACCTATTACAAGTGAACAGATCAAAACCGGAGGAGAAGCAGCCAGCCCGCCGTACTTCCACTGAATAAGAACTCTCTCCGGCAGCGGAAAAGCAACTGCAGAAAACAATAAATGAGGGAAGCCGTACTTATGATTATAAACAGGAATTCCGGATAATGAGAATCTGCCGAATCGCATCCTTTCCCACTGATACCTCTCCCGGAACCGGCCTGCCCGGATATTTTCTGTGCAAGGCAATCAGGGTTCCCACCCTTTTCCTGACCAGGAGGGTGCCGGGGCTCAAAAACGCTCCCCCCCATGTAAGGCTGAATCCGGTTCCCTATTTCAATCCGCCCTTCGGAGAGAGAATCGATCCCTTCCGCCTGGTGGCAAAGCTTGCAGGGCTGTTCCTCTTCTTCGTTGCCTCCATTCCCTCCATGGTGAGGTTTCGCCCGGACATCGTGCACATCCACTCCCCCCACTATATTCCCCATGCCATCTTTGCCAGATTCATCCTGGGGGCCAGAGTGTGTGTAACTTTTCACGGCTCCGATCTTCTGAGAATAAGAAGAAGCCGGCTGCTTCAGAGTCTGCTCAAAGTAACCGCGGACAGGTTCTTCTATGTTTCCACATCCATGCAGGATGATCTGAAGAAATTCATACCTTCAGACAGAATGGTATATACCCCCAACGGGGTGGATCCGGAGAGATTCAGAGACCTGGGGATGAAAAGAGAGCGCAGGGTAGTTGCGGTGGGTAACCTGAGATGGCAGAAGGGATATCAGTACCTGATAGAAGCATTCTACTCGCTGAAAAACACTGGGTACACTCTGGTTATCGTGGGAGAGGGTCCTCTGCGGGGGGAACTTCAGGCACTTATCGACAAGCTGAACCTGGGGGAAAGGGTACTTCTGGCCGGCAGGAAGAATCATCAACAGATCATCCGGCTGCTTAACACCAGCAGGTTGTTCGTAATGTCCTCTCTGTCGGAAGGATTTCCCAAGGCTCTGGTGGAAGCCATAGCATGCGGCCTGCCCGTGGTGGTAACCGGTGCGGGTTGCTGCAGGGAAGTTTCCGGAGAGGTGGGATTATGCGTGGAACCGGGGCGGGTAGAGTCATTGGCCCGGGCACTGAGAAAGATGATAGAGAATAACGAGCTGAGGGAGAAATTTGCTGAAAACACCGGCAAAACCGCCTCCCGGTATTCCTGGAACCGGTCCTGCCGGAAAGTAGCAGAGAGTTACTCGGAACTCACCGGCGGAAAATTGCCTGCAGAGACCGATACAGGCATTCCGGAGGAATCCCCAGCCCGGAGCAGCTCCGGCTGTTCGGATAAAGTGAGTGAAACGGTATCGGCCCTTCCGGGGAACAGCTCCTCATCATAATGCCTCCGTCATTCGGCCATTCCTCCCCCGGGGATAAACCTTCAATTTTACAGAGAATTGATAACACCCGGGTATTAAAGCGGTGGCCGGGGGATTTAATTAAATCCAAAAAATTTCTTTATTTATTGCCTGTTTACATATAGATTACTCTAAAAATATTCGCCGGGTTTCGGGTTTGAAATTCAGCAGGAACTGATTATGACCGAAAAATTGGGAATAGCTCTCGGCTCCGGAGGAGCCAGAGGATTGTGCCAGATAGGCATACTCCTGTGGCTGCAGGAACATGAGATAAGACCGGACTTCATCTCGGGATGCTCCATAGGTTCAGTTATCGGGGGACACACTGCAGCGGGATACTCTCCCGGTTATCTCAAGAAAACAGCCCTGGATATAAACTGGCTTGATCTGGTGAAGTGGCTGCAGCTCTCCTTCAGGGGAACCAGTATATTCACCTGGGATAAGATCCTGGAGTTTCTCACTCAAACCCTGGGTGGCAGGAACATAGAAGAACTGGAAATCCCCTTTGCCTGTGTGACCACTGACATAAACACTGGTCAGGAACACGTTTTCGACAGCGGCGACCTGCTCAAGGCGGTCTCGGCTTCCAGTGCCATAGCAGGAATTTTCCCCCCGGTACCATGGGAAGAAAAACTGTTTGTGGATGGAGAACTGGTCAATCCGGTTCCCCTGGATATAGCCTTCAGACTGGGTGCGGATAAGGTAATAGGAGTAAATTGCAACAGGCCGGTACAACGGAAGATGGCCCGGCAGGAAGACTCCCCTTCATTAGTGGAAAAAATGGAGGAATGGGTCAAGCAAAGTGCGGAGAAGGGTCCGGAACAGGTATCCCGGATATATGACAAGATGTCAGATTCGCTGCAGAAAATTTCCGGGGATAAGCGAGACAGGATGTTCTATGAGATAATCTCAGACAGTTATGCTGTTTTATCCTCTCAGATACTTCAGTATAAACGCAGTGAAACCGGGCCGCATCTGATGATCGAACCGGAGGTGGGCAAATACGGGGTTTTCGATTTTGAAAAAGCGGAAACTCTGATAGAAGCAGGATACAATGAAATGGAGTCGAGAGAGCACGATCTCCTCGAATTCCTGAAACAGTAGGGAAAGGCCGGGCTCGATGCAGCATACGGAGTATCTGTCCAATATATCCAGCCAGCAATTATTAATCTCCCTGGTGGTGGTCTCCTGCTTTCTCTTCCCTTTGTCCGGTACCGGCCTGGCTGCCGGCGGCGGCAGCACCGGGGTTGAGAATACACCGCCGGCCCGGGACAGCCTGTCCTCGGATACTTCTTCCGTGGATCTCGAAAAATACAAATGGGTTGCCGGGCAATCTTCAACGGAGGCAAAGATATTCCGGGTGCTCAATACCCATTTTGCCAATCCGGCACTGGATGCCGTAATGCCAATAATTACTGACTTCAGGAGAAACAGGATATTCGTCCTGATGGTCTGGGCTGCCCTGGTGATCTTCGGAGGTTCCCGGGGCAGATGGGCAGCCCTGATGCTGATACCGCTGATAGCGGCATCCGATCAGCTTTCCAGCAGCCTGCTGAAACCGCTATTTGCCCGAATCCGTCCCTGTGAGATACTGGGGGAAATCAGACTCTGGCACGGTGCGGAGGGGTGGATCACCACCTCTGCTGAAACAGCCAGAAGCTACAAGGGTTCCTTCTCCTTTCCCTCCGGTCATGCCACCAACATTACCGCCTCCATGCTCTTTCTGAGCCTGGTGTACCGCAAACTGATAATACCCCTGCTGGTGCTGGCGCTGGCTGTCTCCTATTCCAGAATATATGTTGGTGTTCACTGGCCCCTGGATGTGCTGGCGGGCATGGCCACAGGAGCAGCTCTGGCCTTTCCGGCATACTTCCTGTACCAGTGGCTCCGGGGAATTCCCCCCAGGAAATCCAAACTGCCCACCTCCCCGGGAAAGGATCAGAGCTAATCCTTCCAGCCAATAATTTTACGGTAACCGGTTACCGTAAATCACCGGGGGTATCCCACCGGTATGATCAGGGCGGGTTCACAGCCCTCCGGCAGGGACAGAATATCACTCACTTCCCGGTCACTGAAAGCACCCACCGCCACACTTCCCAGCTCCAGGGCAACAGCCTGCAGCATCAGGTTCTCCGCTGCACAGCCAACTTCCATCTGTACATACCGGTCAGCCCTCTCCCCGTATACCGCTTCGGTCCTGGAGGGAACAGCAGTTATGACAAAAACCAGGGGTGCCCGGGCAAACCACATCTGGCGGTAGGAGGCCTCCGCCAGTGATCTGCGAACGTCCTCCGTCTTTACCACTACCAGGCTGTGTTCTGCGGGTATATACCTGGCCAGGCAGCCTTCCGCAGCCAGATAGAGCTCCAGCGGATATGTGGCTCCGGCGGAGGGAGCACTTCTGAACTGGTTCTGCTCATCGGTTATCCCCTGTGCTGCCGACAGAAGCATGGAAATATTCTCCCCGGGGGGAACCCCCTCCTGGTAGTCCCTGATGGAGCGGCGTTCAGCTATGGCTTCCCTCACCGTAATATCACCCCTGCCCCCTACCGGTGGAAGGGATATGGTATCTCCCGGGCGGGATGAGGTAAAATCGATCATCTTTCCCACTCTCCCTCTTTCTTTCTCTCCGGTTAAGGCGCCGGAGTCAGAATCCTCAGTAAAATCATCTTTTACACAGCAGCTGACCGCTGCTCCCGGCTGGTAAAAAGCCAAGACCAGCGCCAATACTGTTACTAAAACACCTGATAAGAGTTTTCTGCTAATCATGACAGTTCCGTCCCCTTCCACATATGCCGGTCAACCGTTTCCGGTATATCAGCGGCGATAATAAATTAAGGTATCCCCGGTCAGGCCGGGAGCACTTATCCATGAAATACCAGCCTGGCTCAAAGTCCCCCTGGAAACATTACATTTCACCAGTCTGCGGGCAGATAAAACCTCTGCCCTCCCGTTTTTATGATTAAATCAACATACCATCTTCAATACAATATGTTATTATGAAAGCATGAAAAAAGAATCGGGAATATTAAAGAAAGCAATAATTACAGGAGCAGCTGCTCTGATTATACGCCTGGTTCATTTTCTGCTGAGCTGGAGATATAATCCCCTTGACGGGGATCTGGTGCTGGATGCAAGAATTTATCACAACTGGGCGGTTGCCCTGACCAGGGGAGGTGATCCCGGCCCCACCCAGCTGATGCAGTCTCCCCTCTACCCCTGGCTGATCTCACTGGTCTACCGCATCACCGGTCCCCTGCCGGACGCAGTCTTTCTCCTTCAGGCAGTAGCCGGAGCGGTCTCCTGCGCCCTGATAGTTATAATAACCAGACGCCTGTTCAACTCAACCGGAGCAGCCCTGACAGCCGGAATTGCCGGAGCAGTCTATCTTCCCCTCATATTCTATCAGCAGGTAATGGTGCCGGCTACATTGATCATACTGCTTAATCTGATATTTGTAACCCTGCTGGTCCCGGAGGAGCCTATGCCGGGAAAATCAAGAACCTTCTCCGCAGGTGTAGCTCTGGGTCTCTCCGTGATGGCCAAACCGGTGGCACTGCTTCTGCTCCCCTTTGCCCTGATTCATATAATCACAGTAGGGGGCAGAGTCCTTCCGGGTTTCCGGGATATTATAACAGGAAAAAGTCACCCATCCGGAAACTCATCGAAGCAACATAAATACCCGGGTACGAATTCTGCCTTCCTTCCCTCCTCAAGGGAAAAAACAGTTCTCTCTCTGATAATGCTGGCAGGCCTGATTCTATCAATCAGCCCGCTTACCATAAGAAACGCAGTCCTGACCGGAGAATTCATACCCCTTACCACCGGCGGGGGAATCAACTTCTACATCGGGAATAACAGGGGAGCGAACGGGTACTACAGCGTTCCGGAGTACCGGGGCGGGTCGCTGGGGGGCACACCGGTGGAACAGTGGCACCGGATGACCGTAACTGCTGAACGGGAACTGGGGAGAGATCTTACCGGGGGGGAGATATCACGGTTCTGGCTGGAGAAGGGTCTTCAGTATATCCGGAGGCACCCGGCGGACTGGCTGGGGCTGTTGTGGCAGAAATTCATCTTCTTCTGGAACAGTTACGAGAGGGCCAATGTGGAAAGCTTTCAATTCCACAGGCGTTTTCCCGGCCTGCTGGGGCTGCCCCTGCTGCTGTTCGGAATAGTGGCGCCTCCGGCGGTGCTGGGAATATTCCTTACCCGCAACCACCGGAGGGAACTGTGGCTGCTGTACGGGGGAGTGATCACATACCTGCTGGCAGCTCTGGCTTTCTACGTGCTGGGCAGATACAGATTGCCGGTGGTACCCTTCCTGTTACCATTCCTCGGGGCAGCTCTGTGGGAAATAGTATCCCTGGTCAGGAGCAGGAGGATATCCGAGCTGGTGCTTGCTCTGGCAGCCCTGTCTGTGCTGTTCTTCTTTTCCAACATGACCGTGGCCAGAGACACCCGGGCGGGAACCTCCGGAAAACTGACCAGGCTGGGACGGGTGTATCTGGATGAGGGAGATACCACCCGGGCAGTATCCTCCTTCAGAGAGGCCCTTGACTCTGATCCGGACAACCGGCAGGCTGCCCGGTTCCTGAACATGATCAAAACAAAAATTCCGCCGGCTGAAAGAATGAAAAACTCCATGCAGGGAAAGTAGATCTTTCCAAAAAGGGGTTTTACAAAAAGGGAATATATTGACTCAGATACAGAGCTGATGTAGTATGTTTGGAAAAATTTGTATAGATTGTTTGCCCCGAACTGCAAACAACCCTGCTGATCACTTCAAGGATGAACAGATTGAATCATGATCCTCCTGATCATAAAAGTACTGTCTGAAAAATAACCGGCCATACAAATCAGCTATGGTTACAGAGAATAAGTAGACATCATGAGAAGAACCATCAGTCATGCCAGTTTGCTGTCACTTCCGGCTCTGATGCTCGCAGCAATCACTCTTATCTGCCTTCCGCCTTATGCTGCCTGCAGAGCACAGAGTTACCAGATAGATACCTACTCGGAGGACGACGGTCTTCCCAGCTCCTATATTAATGACATTACCCAGGACCACAGCGGCCGGATGTGGTTTGCCACCCGGTCGGGCATTGCAGTTTATGACGGGCTGACCTGGAAAACCTATGATCTTAATGACGGCCTTGCCACCCTCAACTATGATTTCATCCTGGAGGACCGGTCCGGAAGAATATGGGCCATAACCAACATGCGGGGTGAAATCATCTCCGGCTTTGACGGGGATAGCTGGAGTAATATACCGCCTCCTGCCAGCGAGGGGGGATGTAAAAACAAGGTATCAGCAGCAGCAGCCGGGGGAGACAGTAATAACTCCCTCCTTATAGCCGGACACCGTCATGGCGGCCTGGGTTACTGGAATGGAAAAGAATGGGAAAAACCGTTTCCCCGTGAGGTGTTCGATAACACCGTAATCAGATGGATCGAAACAGCCGGAGACAGCATCTATATTGCTTCCGGCAAAGGTCTGTGGATCGGGCCTGCTATACCGGCTCCGGACAGTTTCAGGCTGTGTAAGCAGGTACCGGCTGAAGAGATATACTCCCTTTCCTTCGATCCGGAAACCGCTAAACTCTGGATGGTGGCAAATGGCTGGATCGGCTGGCTCAGAGAGGGGAAATTCAACCGTATACCCTGCCGTCATTCCACCAGCCTGCTGGAAAGATTCGGAAAGGTGGAATGTCAGCATTTCCCCAGCGGAGGGCTTTTCTTCGGAAATCCCAGTATGCTTTACTACTTTGAGCCGGGTGCAGGCTTTAAACCTGTACAGAAAAAGAATGGGTTGATAGCACCCGGCGTTTCCACGCTCTATCTCGACCGGGAGAAGAACCTCTGGACAGGGGGGTACCGGGGGGTTTCCAAGATAGTCAGTCTAAGATTCGCTAATTACCAGGAGGATCACGGGCTGCTGGAAGACGAGGTTTCTGCAGTGCTGGAGCTCGATTCCGGAGAGATAGTACTGGGGCATCCCTGTGGATTGACATTTATGAGTGATACCATAAGTACCATGCGTCTCACCAGCCAGATGATGGGGGTAAGGGTTCTGGACCTGGCCCAGGACGATCAGGGATATCTCTGGGCGGCGGTACATTCCAGGGGACTGGCCAGAATAAATGAATCAGGGGATATTGGATGGTATCACCCTGGCGGCAATAGCATATTAGCCGTTACATCAGTTATGGAAGACAGCAGAGGAAGGCTGTGGGTGACCACCGGCTCCGATATTTATCTGAAGACAGACCATGGATTCAGGAAAATTGGAATCACCGTACCGGAAGGTATTCAGGGTGATATTGGCATGAGAAAGATCTTCGAGGGTTCGGATGGAACCATATATGTAGCTACACAGAAAAGCGGAATATGTTCCATCCGGCAGGGGGAGGCGGAGTTCACCCGGCCGGGAAAAACTTACAATGAAAACAGTGTGTTTGCATTCTATCAGAACAGCAGCGGCCGGAAATGGGTGGGAACCGCAGCCGGGCTTTTCAACGGAGAGGGGAAAAATCTTAAAAGGGTAAAGACTCCCGGGCCGGAGATAAACCGGCCGGTTTATTTCATAATGGAGGACCGGAACAACCGGATGTGGTTCGGTACCGATAACGGAGCCTGCCGGTGGGATGGAGAGCGATTGCTCCAATTCACTATAGAAAACGGGCTGATCGGGCGGGAGACCAACCGGGCCGCAGCCCTGCAGGATTCCCGGGGAAGGATATGGATTGGAATGGATGTGGGTGTGTCGGTATACCGGGAAGAACTGGAACGGGATTACAACATCAAACCCGCCATCGAACTGATATCCCTGGAAACTCCGGAACAGTCATTCCCCCTGGATCAGCAAATCTCCATCCCTCATGACCAGAACACCCTGAAATTCAGGTTCCGCGCCATATCCTTCATAAACGAGAAGACACTCCGTTTCAGAACCTGGCTGACCGGTTATGAATCGGGATGGCAGGGACCCTACCACTCTCCCCGTCAACAGATCCGGTATATCAACCTTCCTCCCGGCGAATATGTATTTCATGCACAGGCAGGGGGATATGAACAACCATGGAGTGATATAGCCTCCTCAGCAGTAATTACCATAAACCGTCCCTTCTATAGCAGCATCTGGTTTCTGGCCGGGATGAGCGGCCTGCTGATACTGATTGTATTCTCGGTGATATCCTACATCTCCCAGAAACGCTACTCCCGGCGCCTGGAGGAAGAGGTACAGAAGAAGGTAAGGGAGAAACAGAGGATAGAGAATGAGCTTCAGAAGAGCCGCAAGCTGGAAGCCCTCGGTATCATGGCCGGAGGAATCGCCCACGACTTCAACAACTTTCTGACTGCGGTACTGGGAAATCTATCCCTTCTGGAGGTAGACCTCTCCTCCGACCCTGAACATAACACCAAGCTACAGGGAGCCATAAGTGCTGCCAGGCATGCCAGTTCGCTAACCACTCAGCTTCTCACCTTCTCCAGGGGGGGGTCACCGGTAAGGGAAGCCGGATGCATGGCGGAATTGATCCGGGAATGCGCTTCTTTTACCCTCCGGGGTACCGGCATACTGATCCGTTATCAGCTCCCTCCCGGCCTCTGGCCGGTGGAGATGGATGCCAGCCAGATGAGCCAGGTAATCAACAATCTCCTTCTCAATGCCAGGGAGGCCATGCCGGGCGGAGGGACCATATATATCCAGGGGGAGAACCTGTCCAAAGCTCCGCCCCGATTAAAGCAGGGCCGTTATATCAGCATAGAGATAACAGATGAAGGCAGGGGAATTCCGGAGGATATAATCGACAGCATATTTGATCCCTATTATTCCACCAAGGAGGAGGGCCACGGGCTGGGCCTGGCCACCTCCTACTCCATAGTCAGCAAGCACGAAGGCCTGCTGACCGTGGACTCTGTAGTGGGAAGGGGAACCACCTTTACCATCTTCCTCCCTGCCACAGACCAGAAAGCAGCCATCCCCCGGAGTTCCCCGGAAAGGGAATCCCCCGGCCATGGCAGGATACTGGTTATGGACGATAATGCCCAGGTGAGGGAGACTACCAGCCGGTTACTGGAGGGACTGGGCTTTACCGCCGGGGTAGCCAGGGAAGGGAAGGAAGCAATAGAGCTTTACCGGAATGCCATGGAGAGCAATGAGCCATTCGATGCGGTGGTGCTGGACCTCACCGTACCCGGAGGTATGGGAGGCAGGGAAACCATCCAACATCTGCTCAAGATCGATTCCGAAGTAAAGGCCATTGTAGCCAGCGGATACTCCAATGACGATGTGCTGGCCAACTATCAGCGTTACGGTTTCAGTGCCTGCCTGAGCAAGCCCTTTTTAATGAATGAGTTGAGGGAAACCCTGCTGGATGTCCTGACACCCGCCACCTCTCCCTGATTATATTTATCTTTTTATCAATAAGCAGAATATATGCTTAAGGCATTTTCCCATCCGTCGGTTGATGTTTCAAAACCCTCCCCTGACGCGCAGGCATGCTTTTTTGATTCGATTAAAAAATAGCGGGTCCGGGACGCAGAGTAAGATTTACGCTGCCGGCTAGAATCGGCAGCAGTTATGAAATACCAGGCAGCTGAATCACACAGACCGGATAAAAATCCCGAAAACTCCTCCCCTGATCAACCTGATTATACCGAAAAATCCTGCTGAGGCAAATATAGCCATAACCGGTTCCACCGGAATTCTGGCCCGGAGGGAGCCGAAGAATATCATGGCGATCAGCGTGTGAACAAGTATGACAGAATATAGAGGCATTAAAAGTTTATATTTCCCTGCAGTCAGCACCACGCCGGCTAAAAACAGGGGTATAATCACCACCGAAAACATATAACCCGCATCCAGTGAACTGGCCAGCCTCCCCAGAAACCTGTTCTTATCCCACCACCATCCACTCCCTACCCCGCTCAAACCCACATCACTCTTCAACCTCCAGGTGCGGGCAAACCTGCTGGCAGCCAGGGAGAGGAATTTGCCGGGATTGCGGCGAACGTACTCCATACCCATCTCCCATGCCAACCGGTCGCTCTCCACCTCTTCAGCCCTCCTGATCTTATCCCATCCGGGAAGGGTATGATGGGGCGCCACCCCCCCTCTGTACCCGTCTTCCCGGTAAACCACCGGGTTGTTTCCCTGATAGAAAGTGATACCGCCATGGGTGGTAAACATAACACTCTCCCCCATGGCAACCCTGTTTCTCACCGCCCACACGGAGGTGATCATCACTGCCGCTGCAATGAATACAGCCCCCCGTGCCAGCCGGCCGGTCAGTCTTCCCCTTCCCACAACCACTATTACCAGAAAGAGCAATCCTGCCATGAGAATGGCGGCCGGCCGGGCCAGAACACAGAGACCCATAACCAGGCCGGTGTAAAAGAATCTTCTCTTACTGTTTTCTGAACTTCTGAGAGCACCCGTCAGCAGGATGATGCTTGCCAGCATCAGGCAAATATAAAGATTCTCGGTGAGAAGATAGCCGCTGATGAATATCAGGAAGGGATTGACAGCCACCACCCCCATTGCCAGCAACGGAATATCCCCGGAAAAGAACCTCCCGGCAAGCAGAAAAATCAGCAGCACCACCAGCACCCCCAGTATTATCTGGAACACCCTCCCAACCCCATAACCCTCCCCGAACAGACTGTATACCCCGGCCAGAAGAACCGGATAGAGGGGAGGCCTTTTAGCGGTGGGCCTCCCGCCGGGCCAGGCAAAACCATTACCCTCACTGAGGGAAACCGCCAGATTGTGATAATCCTCCTCGTCCCCTCTCAGGGGGGCGTGAAATCCTATAACGGCAGTGCAGAAGATGATTCTGGCTACCACCGCCAGCAGTAGCAGAACCCAGAATATTATTATTCTATTGCTCTTCATTCCCTTTAGCATATTACCTGCATTTTGATTCAAACAGTTTCATCTGCTTTTTAATTAATTTATTAACCATCACCATCAACTTATCAATTTATCACCGGTGCCTTTCAATTTCCTTCCTGCTTCAATCAGCTGCCGGACCGGTCCGGTGAGCACACCGGAAACTCTTCACCTCTCAGCCAGCAATCTATTCCTGATCATCACCGGAAGCCTTTTTGCTTCCCCCCCGTTTCAACCACTGGTCGAACCAGTCCAGAATGGATGCATACCAGAAGCGCTGATTATGGGGCTGGAGAATCCAGTGATCCTCATCGGGAAAGCGGATCATCCTGGAGGGAACCCCCTCCCTCTGCAGAGCGGTAAACATGGTTTCCCCGCCGGTTATGGGAACCCGGTAATCCAGCTCCCCGTGTATAATAAGATGGGGAGTGCTGAAATTGGCTGCATATCTGACCGGGGCGAACCTGTCAGCCAGTTCCGGCTTGTCCCAGGGGGTGCCGTAGAATTCCCATTCGGGAAACCACAGCTCATCGGTGGAACCGTAGGAACACCACTGTTCCACCTCTCCGGCGTGAGATACCAGCACAGAGAACATACCATCCTGATTATGTCCCTGAAGCCAGTTACATACAAATCCTCCGAAGGAGCCGCCCCATGCTCCCACCCTTTCCGGGTCGATCCAGGAGTTGTTCTCCAGTACGTAAGCTACTCCCTTCTTGATATCCTCTATCACTCTTCCTCCCCAATCGCCCCTTATCTGGTCGGTAAACTTCTGGCCATAGCCGGTAGAGCCGCGGGGATTGCAGAAAAACACGGCATACCCCGCACCGGAGAAGAGGGCATACTCGGTGCGGTATGCATAGCCGAACATCTGCTGAGGCCCTCCGTGTATTCTCACCATCAGTGGATACTTCCGGGAAGAATCAAAACCGGCCGGCTTTACCAGAAAACCATGCACTCCGGTCCCGTCCGCTCCGGGAAACCACACCTCCGTGGCATCGGGGAAATGGTGATCCCGGTAGATTTCCCGGTTTATCCGGGTCAGCTGTTTTACATCCATGCCCCGGCGGTTACATCTGAACAATTCGTAGTAATGAGTCATGGGACGGTACCGGTAGGCAAAGAATTTCTCCTCCGGTCCCGGCTGTACACTGAGATGATAACCCCGTCCCGAGGGACCGCTGCCTCCCACTACGGCTTCCACCTCTCCCCCTTCCCGGGATACCCTGAACAGGTTGATATCACCCTGGTCTTCGGCCGAAAAATAGAGGCTCTCCTCATCATCAGCCCAGAACAGCGAGCCTACACTACGGTCAAAACCCGGGGTCAGGCTCACCGGCTCTCCGTCCGGCAGTTCCATGATCATCAGCTGATACCGGTCTGATTCATAGCCCGGTCTCCGGCTGGCCCGGTAGGCCAGGTATCTGCCGGAGGGGGACACACGGGGATGAGTATCAGCCGCCGGATTTCCGGTAATCTTCTCCACCTCCCCCCCATCCAGTGCAACCCTCCAGATCTCCTCATTGTAGGATACCGCCTGATCCTCGTCCTGTTTGCCGGAGAAATATATCATCTCCCCGTCCGGGGTCAGGTCGAAATCCCTGCCCGCCGAAGCCAGCCAGTAGGTGAGAGCATCGAACTTCAACCCCGGGGTGAGATCCCTGGGGGCTCCCCCCTCCGCCGGAATGTAGAAAAGGTGCTGCACCTTCCCGTCATCGTAACTGTCCCAGTGCCGGTACATCAGGCTCTGGTGAACCATGGCGGTAACCTTATCTTCCTCCTTCTCCCTGTCCTTCTCCCTGATACAGTCAGGGTCTTCACAGTCCGGATATATCCGGGCGGTAAATATCATTCCCTCTCCGTCCGTAGTCCACATCATCTCTCCCACTCCCCCGGGGAAACCGGTCAGCTTCCTGGCCTCTCCCCCCCCGAAGGGCAGAAGGTAGATCTGGGTATCCTCTCCTCTGCCGGAGAGAAAGGCTATGGTGCTCCCATCTGGCGACCACACCGGATGATTGTCGCTCTCATCGCTGGTGGTCATCCTTCTGGGCTCTCCCCCCTGCGATGATACCACCCATATATCGGAATTCTTCCCGTTCTCCTCAAAATCGGTGACCGTTACTACATATGCCACCCACTCGCCATCCGGGGAGATCCGGGGACTGTCCAGACGCTTAAGCTTCCAAATATCATCCGGGGTCCATGGTTTCTTATCCCCTGCCGAAGGTCCGGATGCAGTTACAGCCAGAAGAGTTATCACCACGGCCATAATTACTGCGCAGCGTATACCCGAAGATTTCATGTTTACTCCTTCCGGTTCATCTTAATCCTGAAGGGAAGCAATGGATACCGGGGGCAGCCGGTGCTGCCTGCAAAATAAATAATTATGCTTTTCACTTTTTATTGCTGTGATCCATGGGCAGTGTAAATTCATATAAACCCGGCCGTCAAACCACCTCCTGATAAGTATCACAGCAGAAAGATCCTGTTTTCCCTGCACTGCTCTATCATGGAGGCGGGCCATACTCCCGCCTGTACCTCTCCGATGTGCGCCTTGCGCAGAAACATCATACAGAGCCTGGACTGTCCTATTCCTCCCCCGATGGTGAGGGGAAGTTTCCCCTCCAGAACGCAGCGGTGAAAGTAGAGCTCTTTCCTGTCACTTTCCCCCTTGATCTCCAGCTGTCTCAGTAAGGCCGCCCTGTCCACCCTTATCCCCATGGAGGAAAGCTCGAAGGCACATTCCAGGGGGGGATACCATACCAGTATATCCCCGTTCAGGCCCCTTCTACCCTCCCCGGTGGGGGTGGACCAGTCGTCATAGTCGGCCGCCCTGGGATCATGGGGACGCCCGTCACTCAACTCAGCGCCTATGCCGGTTATGAACACAGCCCCCCACTCTCTGCAGATTTCCCTCTCCCGATCCTGCGGATCCAGACGGGGATACCTCTCCAGCAGCTCCTCACTGTGAATGAATCTTAGCTCAGGGGGAAGAAAGGAATGACCCACCTCACTGAACAGATCGCATACATTCTTCTCCATCTCCCTGATAGAATGATATATCCTGTTCACCACCTCCCGGAGGAAATCCAGATTACGCTCCCGGCCGGTTATCACCCTCTCCCAGTCCCACTGGTCCACATAGATGGAATGGAGGTTGTCCAGGACTTCGCCCGGCCGGACCGCATTCATATCTGTATACAGGCCCTCCCCGGAGGAGAAGCCGTAGTTGGCCAGAGCTACCCTCTTCCACTTGGCCAGCGACTGCACTATCTCCACTTCTTCATCCAGGTGGGCAAGACTGAACCTCACCGGCTCCTCGCTGCCGCTGAGGTAATCGTTGATTCCGCTACTGCGGGTTACGAAAATGGGGGCCGACACCCTGGTAAGGTTAAGTTCCAGGGCCAGTCTCTCCTGAAAATCATTCTTGATGAACCGGATGGCCTCCTCGGTCCGGCGGAGGCC
The DNA here is from genome assembly GCA_964613215.1 of uncultured bacterium. Taxonomy (GTDB): domain Bacteria; phylum Krumholzibacteriota; class Krumholzibacteriia; order Krumholzibacteriales; family CAZTHK01; genus CAZTHK01. Next base: position 42,817 of record CAZTHK010000026.1, read on the forward strand.
CAGGGGGGGATGATACCCCTCCGGAATGGTCAGAGAGTAGTTCTTATCCCGGAGCTTTCTCACTTAATGTGCTCCCTTTCACTCCCGAGGGCAAAACTCCCGCTGTCCACAGCCTTCATAACCGCAAGGATTCCTACCAGGTGATCGCATTCATGCTGCAGCAGTTCGGATAGGTCATCCTCCAGTTTCATCTCCCTGTTCCTGCCTTTCAGATCCATAAACTCGATCCAGCAGCTCCGGTGCCTTCTGACCTTTACCAGAAGGCCGGGGAAGGACATACAGTCATCCCAGAGTTCCATCATGCTGTCGGATTTACCGCTAAGGCGGGGATTGATAAATACCAGCGGTTCTCCGGTATCCATATATATCAGCCGTTTCATCTCCCCTATCTGGGGAGCGGCTATGGCTCTACCCACCCCGTATCTCTCCCTGAAAGCTGCCATGGTGTCACGGAGATCGGCAACAATATCCCTGATACCTTCCAGTTCATTCTTTTTAACCGGAGATGAAACCCGGTAGAGTAGAGGGTTACCCAGCAGCAGAATGTCCCTCACAGCCATATCAAGCTCCTGGCAGTTACCCGCCGGCTTTCTTCGTCTCAACAAATGATTCCGGCACTGTTCTGACTGCCGTCTCCATCTCCCCGGTGCTCCTGCTCCCCTTCCAACCGGAATATTCACCATTCCAGCAGTACAGGCAGAGTTTATTCCTTGGCAACCCGATAGCCTTGACCATATCCTCGATGGTCTGGTATCTAAGGGTGGATACCTGCAGGTCCTCAGCTATCCATTCCACCATCCGGGCGTATTCCTCCGTCCGGTGATTAACATATCCGGAAACATCCTCCACCTCTCCACCTTCGATACTTCGGATGGCCCGGCGGGCAGCCAGCTCATCGATATCCCTGGTGGAAAGATTGAACCGGCAGGGGAACATCAGCGGCGGGCAGGCGGGCCGGACATGTATCTTTCTGGCACCCGCCTCCCACAGTTTTTTTACCGTGAAATTCTTGAGCTGGGTTCCACGTACAACTGAATCCTCACACAGCACAATCTGGTTATCCCTGATAATCTCCTTATTGGGTACCAGTTTCATCCTGGCCACATGATCCCTGGTAGCCTGGGAGGGGGGTATGTAGCTGCGGCCGTAACCGGGGGTATACTTTACCAGGGGACGCCGGTACGGTTTTCCCGATTCCATTGCGTATCCCACCGCATGCCCCACTCCGGAATCGGGCACCCCGGCCACCACATCCACCTCTATATCATCATCCCTTCTGGCCAGGTATCTGCCGCATCTTTCCCTCACAGTCTCAACATTGATTCCCTTATAGCAGGTAGTCGGAAAACCGGTATATATCCACAGAAATGCACATATCTGCTCCTCCTCCCCGCTGCCGACCCTCTGGTGTATTCCATCCCGGTCTACGAAAACCACCTCTCCGGGACCCAGAAATTTCTCTATCCTGAAACCATTGTTCAGGAAGGCGGTGGTCTCGGAGGTAACCGCCCAGCCTCCCTTACCCTTTCCTATGGTCAGGGGAAAGTAACCCAGCCGGTCCCTGGCAGCGTATAATCCATCCTCCCTCAGGATCAGCAGGGAGCAGGAACCTTCGATCATCCCGAACATCCTCTCTATCCCGTCTACGATATCATCCCCCTGGCTGATCAGCTTGGCCACCAGCTCGGTCATGTTGATTCCGTTACTGCCCACCTCACTGAAGGTAATCCCCCTGCTCATCAGATCCGAGGCCAGCTCGCCGGCGTTGTCTATATAACCGTCGGTAACCAGGCAGAATGGGCCCGATCTGGAATTGAGGAAGATGGGCTGTTCGTCCATGGCGCTGATTACCCCGATCCCCAGATTGCCCCTCACCCTGTTGATATCCTCATAGAATTTGGACTTGAACTGCGACTGGTTGATATTATGAATCTGCCGGTTGAATCCATCCCCGTAAACTGCTATGCCGCCGAACTGAGTTCCCAGGTGAGAATGATAATCAACCCCGTACATCAGAACATCGGTACAATCACTTTCTGAAACAACTCCGAAAAGCCCGCTCATTGATAACCTCCGACAACTCTCATAATCAAGGATAAAAAAATATAGTATAAAAAAAGGGCGGGTAACTCAACCATTTTTATGGTTCCTTCTCTTTTGCGGTTTCAGTGTCGAAACCAGGCGAGCCATGCATGAATATATTAATTGACTTTTTCCGGTTTCAGCGGTGAAACCAGATGACGGATAAATTGCCGCTGGCAGAATTAACCGGAATCTAAATCAATTAATCTAATTCAGTTCCGACGTCGGACTGATATTATGTTAACCAATGTCATGTTATCTACGGAATCAGGCTTATCTGCGAAGTTTGCCCGGAATTATGATAATAATCAGGGCCGCTGCCAGCACCAGTACCATTAAGCGGATACCCAACAGCCGGCCTTGCTGATTGTACCGTAAGCCCTGACAGGAAGGGCACAACGCCATCACTGGTGAAGTAACGAGCCGGATCAATAAAGTGAGTATTTCGCTCAACCTGTTTGCAACAGATAAAAACACATCAACAGGAGCTGCAGGGATATCTGTTTTCTGTTGACAAGCCACCTCTATTAGCTTTTATGTGCTTTGCGATATTTGTGAAACTACTTGAAATAGACATATAGCTATCTCCCCAAAGCTTCGGTATATTTTTCAGCTGATCCTTCCCGGAAAATTTGGTGTAATAATTTTTTCCGTATGTTAACGTACCAGTTGCTGAAATTAATATCTGTCCGGTGCTTTACTTTCGGGATATTATCAAATCTATGAGTTGTATCCTTTCCGGCATGCGCCCGGCTACCGGAAAGATGCTGTGGTTAAACCTTTAACCGGGGAGAGTAACATGGATGATGAAATGTATAAGGCCGCACATACTGCCTTGAAGGACTGCATGAAGCTCAAAAGTGACGAGCTGCTGCTGGTGGTAACCGACACCGAGCTGGAGAAGATAGGAGAGGCCTTCTTCAAGGCCGGCAAAGCACTTGATGCCGTGCCCATGATTATCAAGATGTACCCCCTGAGCCGGAACGGGGAAGAACCGCCCGGGACGGTAAGCCGGGCTATGGCAAACAGTGACGTGGTGGTAGCACCCACCGCCATGTCCATCACCCATACCGGGGCCAGAAGGAATGCCTGTTCCGCCGGAGCCAGGGTGGCCACCATGCCCGGTATTACCGAGGACACCATGATCCGGGGTCTCAATGCCGATTACTACGCTATCGCCGAGAGAACCAGGAGGATGGCGGAGATACTGGACTCGGCGGATACAGCTCATATAACCACCCCTCTGGGCACAGACATAACCATTCCGATCAAGGGAATCAAATCCATAGCCTCTACCGGACTGATGCACGAACCGGGGTCCTTCGGGAATCTGCCCTCCGGGGAGGCCTATCTGATGCCGGTGGAGGGTGCCAGTGAAGGGGTATTCATAGTGGATGGCTCCATGGCCGGGATAGGAAATCTTCAGGGCAAGACCCCCATTACCATAAAGGTGGAGAAGGGGATGGCCACCGGGATAACCGGAGGACCGGAGGCGGATGAACTGCGGGAAAAACTGGAATCGGTAGGACCCAAAGCATTCAACACCGCCGAGCTGGGGATAGGAACAAATGATGCCGCTACCATCGTAGGAACCATCCTGGAGGATGAAAAGGTCATGGGTACAGTCCATATTGCTCTGGGAAACAATATGTCCATGGGGGGAACGGTGAATGTTCCCATACACCTGGACGGGGTAATGAACCAACCCACCCTGGAGCTGGATGGCAAAGTTATAATGAAGGAGGGCAAGCTGAATATCTAGTCCCGGTCTGCAAGAAATATATCTGGATCTGTGTTGATATGTCCGGCGGCGGATATCTCTCTGTATTTTGACCGGTTGTTAATGCTATCAACCGTAATGTTATTAATTCCGGAACAGCCGAATTTGCCGGTTTTACCAAATCCGGTAATATTCATCCCGGTCAATTTTACTTTTACGATATGCAGCCGGTTAAAACATCCGCTCAACAGCATGATCTGCCACATTCTGAAAAGGGAGAATAATTGCGTATAGTAATAACCGGCAAACCGGGTTCGGGCAAGGGTACCCAGGCAAGACTTCTCTCACAGAAATTCGGTCTGGAACACCTCTCCAGCGGAGAGATACTCCGCCGTGAAATCAGCGAGGGAACCCCTCTGGGCAAAAAGGTGGAGGAATATGTCAGAAGGGGTGAGATCGGTCCGGGGGAACTGATAGCCCGGGCAGTTCTGAATCACATGGAGAAGAAGGGAGCCGGCGGCAACTATGTACTGGATGGATTCCCACGCACACTGCAGCAGGCCGGGGAGCTGGACAGAAAATTCCCTCCCTCCGTATGCATTTTGCTCTCAGTTCCCAATGAGGCGGTCATCTCACGGCTCTCCGGGCGGATGAACTGCCCCCGCTGCGGAGCGGTTTATCAGTCAGGTCTCTCGGAAAAAAATACGAATTCCCGCTGTGATCAATGTGGGGCAATCCTGGTCAGGAGAAAGGACGATACGCCCGAATCGATAAACCGCCGCCTGGAAGTATTCCGGAAGGATATGACCCCGGTTATAGATTTCTACAGGGAATCGGGCCGTCTGGCAGAGGTGGACGGAACTACACCTCCGGAGGATGTACATATTCAGATTGCCGGTCTCCTGTAAATTATATGCTCACGGTCTTATCCCTTTACGGTCGGATGCAATTCCACCTGCGCCAAGCATTTTCCCTCCCGGCTCTCATACCTGAGAATACATCTCCTCACTTCTTAAGACAGACTCAATTTAATACAAGAACAAAATGATTCGGCCGGGCTGAATCTGTTAGAGATTTAATATTCTGATTGGGATAACCGCTATTTTATAACTTTAAAATTAGCATTGAACCGGAAGAATTCCCGGAGCATCCTGATAAACATCCAGCAGAAATATAAGCTCCGGGTTTCTTAAAAATGGGCCGGGGATCCAACATCCCCGGCCCCCATCTAACCGGTTATACCGTAAAAGAGGTAAGTGCGCTCGTAGAGTAGGATTCAGGCGCCGTTGCTACAGGTTCCGGGTGGCAATTCCCGC
>CAZTHK010000027.1:0-47770 GCA_964613215.1 uncultured bacterium
CGGCCCGAGGTCGAGGACGTTCCCTATGGTTGTGAGGCCTTCACACCAAAGGACTTGGAACGCATGACAGGGTAGGGAAGCACTAACCGTATGAGACCTGCGAAAGACCGGCGGCCAGCCTATCATGCTATTGATAAACACATAACCCATCGATATATTTGTATAACGATTATGTAATCGATGGAGGAATAGTATGAATACAGTAACACTTTCACCAAAATTCGAGGTTGTTATCCCAAAGGCGATTCGGGAAATACTTAAGCTTAAACCGGGACAAAAGATACAAGCAATAGTCTATCAGAATAGAATTGAGCTCATTCCGGTCAGATCGGCAAAAGATATAAGGGGATTCATAAAGGGTATTGATACGAAGATCGAGAGGGAGGGCGACAGGGTATGAATGTGGTTGATTCATCGGGATGGCTGGAATTCTTGGCAGATGGACCGAATGCTGATTTTTTTCCGCGGCTATTCAAGATACAAAGAGATTGATTGATACCAGCATTAAATCCGAGAAGATCCTTGTTTCACTGATGAGAGAAAAAAGCGCTGCCGAAAAGATTGCGTTGATTCGATCCTTGTCGCAATCAACCATTCAATTTTCTAATCGAGCCATAGCTCGTGATAATGAAGGTATCGATGATGATCATCTGAATCTCCTATTTGTTGACCTGCATTAAAGAAAAGAGCTGGCAATCAATTAAAAAGAAGAATAGAAGAAAAGCATGAAAAGGCCTGATATTTTGTCTGTTCTTACACCGGTTATCCATGCATTTGAGCAACTGTCAATTCCAAAATAACTTTTTAAAATTGGAGAAAATATTATAGGGAAAATATTATGTATTTGAACGCTGGATTTGAATCTGTTATACTTCGGTCAAAGGGACAGAAAGACAGACCCAGCTGTTAATAATGGCATTTAATACCGATATATTATCGTTTTAACACTGGTGCCTTTAAATAATGGGGTGGAATATGAGAGTATCTTTATCTGTTGCCGGTTTCATCGCCATTTGTCTGATAACGGTCTCCTGCGAAGATTCTACCTCTATCACAGATGGCAACCTCTGGACATCGGCCGGTACCATGGTTGCCGCAAATACTTCCGGTATTCCGGACTCAGTAATCAATGAGTATTTCGAGGATGCCGCCAGCCTTGCTCTGCGGGATATTCACGAGAATGAGGCTCTGAAAGATTCTTTGATTATTATACCGCCGGAGATTGTCGATTTATATTTCCACAGCCTTCTTCATGTCTATAATGCCGGTTTTATTCCGGAGAGAGATTGCTGGTCTACCATTCATTGTTTCTGCGATCCCATCACACACCGGTTGAAGGTTGGGGTGGACAGTACGGCAGGATGGGTTGAGAACTGGAGAAAAGGAAACCGGTTTACCGGAAATGAAGAGATAGATTTACTGATGGAAGAGTATGAAATTCAGATGGAGAAATACCACAGCTACCCCTTTGGCCATTCCGCTTTACTGAACACCTCAGATCCCCTGAACATTCTCGCGCTTTCAGCACAGTTTACCGGTATAAGCGGGATTCGTCATGCATCACCGGATCATTGTAGCCACATCGGCAGTACTGACGATATCTCCGGACACTATAACAGACGCTATGTCGAATTGAATTACTACTGTCCGTACCGGCCGCAACAGAGATACCGTTGGATATTCAGGGTGTACTATAACGGATTTGTAGAATTGATTAATTAGAACAAGTGATATTTAGCCGATTTACAAAATGCCCGATTATCAGCTGAGCCCCGGGAAGGTGCCGGTTCAGTTATCTATCCCGGAAAATTTCTAAAATATCAGCCCGCTTCTCCTGCGGCCTTAAGGGCGGTCTTGGTCAGTACCGGTCCCAGGATTTCGAAGAACACGGTGGTGGCGGTTACCACCAGGAAGATATCCGATCCTTCCGAGGGAAAAGCTGATTTAACGATCAGGGCAAATCCCAGGGCTACCCCCGCCTGGGGGAGAAGGGCAAGCCCCATATATCTTCTCAACGTTTTATCCTCACCCGCCAGTACCGCTCCCAGGTAGGTTCCGCCTGTTTTTCCGGCAACCCTGGATAACAGGTATACCAAACCCAAAACTGACATGGCCGGTATCATTCCGATCTCCAGGTGCGCCCCCGCCAGCACGAAGAACAGCACATAGAAGGGCGATTCGATTCTCTCCACCGCTCCGAAGAATTCCACATCATTTTTGCTGATGTTCTCAACGGTAATCCCCAGAGCCATATTGGCCAGCAGAACCGACAGCCCCAGATGTATGCACAGTCCCGTATTGAACATGATTACACCCAGGGTATATATCATCAGGGTCGACGATTTTTTCACCACTCTGGGCAGTTGCGACAGCAGTGTTCCCAGTACGGCTCCGAGGAAAACAGCTCCGAATATCTCTCTGGATGAGTTAATCAGCCCGGTTATCAGAGGATTACCGCTTCCCGCCTCAATCCCCGCAAAACTCCTGGCCAGAGCAAAAACCACGGCGAACATCAGAATGCCCATTCCGTCGTCGAGAGCAACTGTTCCCAGCAGGGTATCGGTAAATCTTCCCTCCGCCTCATATTCCCTTACCACCATGATGGTGGCGGCCGGGGCGGTAGCACAGGCAATGGCTCCGTATAGCATGGCCATTCCCGGACGGCTGTCCATAAATAGATAGACTGCCAGGAAGACCAGGCCGAAGGTAAACAGTACCTGTGTTGTGGTGATTACAAAGACCTGAAAGCCGATTGATTTAAGTTTACCTGTGGAGAACTTTTTGCCCAGGTCGAAGGCGATAAAGCTTAAGGCAATGTTGGTAAAGAAATCGGAATGCTTCATCAGCTCCGGACTTACCAGATTCAGAAGGGATGGCCCCACCACTACCCCCATTATAATGTATGAGGTAATCCTGGGCAGATGTACATATTTTATAACAGAGGCTGCCGCCACAGCTGCCAGAAGAATAATTCCGATATCCAGGATTGCATTGATATCCATTCCGGTAACCACTCCCCTTTATGATTCTGTGATTGTAATGGATTTCCCGGGATGATGAAAGAATCAAATAACTTAACCCCCTGTGATATTTTTGCGGATATACTTTCGATCAAGCAAGGGGATCTGGTTTGCCCCTTATCGGGAGATTTCCGTTGACCAGACCGGGGCGGAGTAATCGTCCAGCCAACTTATTATCTCCTTCCCCCTCGCCACCTGCGGAAGGAAGTGGCCGGTATCGAAAGAAATCTGCTTGTGACCTGACCCCCTAGAACTGATCCAGAATTAGGAGTACAATCTGGAGATAAAGTAAGGGGGTATTTTTATGGGAAGGAAACGGTATTCAGCGGAGCAGATCATAACCAAGCTATGGGAAGCGGAGGTTTTATGCTCCCAGGGGCAAACAGTTTATCAGATAAGCAGGCATCTTGGTATATGCGCTAACACCTACTACAGATGGCGTCGCGAGTACGGAGGCCTTGAGATAGATCAGGCCAGAAGTCTGAAGCAGCTCGAGAAGGAGAACGCGAGGCTTAAGAAACTTGTAGCGGAGCAGGCGCTGGATATAGAGATCCTGAAGGAGGCGTCGCGGGCAAACTTTTAAGTCCGGCGCGAAGGTGCCGGGCAGTAGAAAGAATCCAGGAAGTGCTGGCAGTCTCTGAGAGGCGTGTCTGCAGACTTCTGGGGCAGGCGAGATCATCCCAGAGATACAAGCCGAGGGTGGGAGATGACGAAGAAGAATTGACAGAGAGGATAATAGAGCTAGCGACAAAGTATGGAAGGTACGGATACAACTCCCGGTTTGCGTCCCCCGGGGGCCGATCGAATTCGATAGACAGGGTATCGCCGTGGCTGGTGTCGGTTATCAGACGGTATTACCCTGCGGGATCTTCCGCTATATTCAGACCTCCTATATGTGTAATGAGATCGCCAGGCATCAGTCCGACATCCTCAGCCGGGCCAGATAGATCCATGTATGTATTTATCAGAATCCCGCCATCCCTCTTGATTTCGTGCCTTCTTCTCCATTCTCCCAGGTCACCGGTTGGATTTCCCCGGTAAGTTACTATCGATTTACGCGCGAAAACCGTACCTCTGTAGAGGCTGTAGAAGGAAAATCCTATCCGAACGGCGAAAAAGACGCTGAGTACGCCCACTGCCAGATAGCGGAATGTAATGTTAAGACGGGATACCTCTACCTGACCCGTGTCCATAGATATTTCCTTGAATATGGGATATGCTATAACTGTTCAACAAAACGATGTTGTAGCTGATGCCACAGTCATTTACAACAGCAAAAAGCTGCAACAGATTTCCGTAGCTGTTTTCGGCAATCACTTTCAACTCGTTTATGGAAATGCCGTCTTTGATTATTTTCATTTCAGTACATTACTTCCTTTCAATCCTAATAGCATTCAGTGTAAGGCTCTGCTACCTGATTCTGGATCAGTGCCGGCTGCGAATACTGATCGAGGGGATAAGCTGATTTATATACAGACTTGCGGTTTGATAGCCGGAATGAAATGAAGGGAGGGAAACTGAACTCAGCTTCCCTCCCGAATGTGCAGATCTGATTAACCTCTCATTTCAATTCTTAATCTGGACTTTCAAAATTGTAGAGGTCCGAGATCTCGGAACCGCTCAGCGCCCGGCTGTAGAACCGGATATCGTCTATAATACCCTCAAAGTGCATCTCATCGGTTCCGGATCTCAACTTTCCGATGAGCACATTGTCGTCATTCAGCAACGGATCAGGCATGGAAGTACTTGTTTTTCCAAGCACGCCGTCATAATAAAATCTAATCTCATCAGACATGGTAACTACCACGTGGTAGTATTCATCCAGCATGATATACTCAAATCCGGTGGTAGTGTAGTTTCCGCCTGAGCTTACATGAGTGACATTTACGTTGCAGTAACTGGCTCCGCCGCTTTTCCGCAATCTCAGAGTGTAGTTTCCGAAATAACTTCCCTTGTTTATCAGGCAGTAGTATCCCGGAGTCAACGGATCCGGAAGAGCAGGCAGGGTTGAGATTCTGACCCAGAAACTTATGGAGTACTCATCAAAATCGAAAGAATACTCATCTGGAAGATCTATGTAATCATCGATTCCATCGAACTGATAAGCTGAATTTTCATTACCGAATCGGTCGGTGGCAGGAGTTGCGCCGTAAACGGTCCCGTCATGGCCGTTCCCACTGATATCTACCGCGTCTCCATTGAATGGGTAATGGGCAACCAGATCCCGGATAATTACGATCTCCTTACTGACCACAGGGCTGGGATCCATATCCTCCTTGAATGCCCGCACCTTGAATGAGCAGCTGTTTTCAACCAGCACTCCCAGTGCGGACAGAAATGTGGAATTGGTATCCGGAGTGCTCCCGTCAGTGGTGAAGTATATATCTGCCTCTGGAGTAGCACAGGTGACTGATGCAAAAACGGAAGTATGAAACACCTCTGAACCGACATTGATAACCGGCGTTGCCACATCAGGAAAATCAATAATATACTCCGCCTGAGCGATGTCGCTGGGGTCCATTCCGCTATGGTAGGCCCTTGCCCTGATAGTGGTAGTGCTATCCACCCTGATCGAATCTCCCGCTGCCAGCTGGGTGGAAGATTTATCAGGGTCCGAACCATCGAGCGAATAATAAATATCCGCTCCCTGGTCGTTACAATTGATCTTTACGTGCATAACACTGTCGTAATTCCCCGCAGCCGGATCAAAGATGGGGGTGGATACTCTTTCCGTATCTGTCTGAGTAGGTGACGAATCGTCGTCGGAACAGCCGAACAAGATCAGCACAACAGATATCATTGCAATAATAGCGGCTTTCCTCAAAACAGAACCTCCTTCTAATTAAAAGGTATCTCTGAACAGTTAAGTCAGTATTAATTAGTAAGATATCTTCTGCTATTCAATAAGTAATTGTTTTAAGAGCAAGCAAAATTCCTGCCTCCCCCCGCAAGAATGAAGAAAAGGCCGTTTTTCAGGATAAATTTCAGTTGGAATCTGTTACTTTTTCGTGCCGCCGGGTATCCGCCGCTGCATTATGTCATGCCGAGTGCATTTTTAAAACCGGTTGATGAATCAGTCAGATTTTTCTGCTCATAATATTCTCATTCAACCAGCTTCATGGCTATGGTGGTTCTATCAAATTGAAAGTTGTTGCATCATCGCAATAAATTATATTTAAATGAAGGATCAGAGGAGGGTTGAGCATGAAATTCAAGCACTTATTGGTTCCGGTGGATTTTAGCGAGTTTTCCGATAAAGCAAGCGAGTACGCTTTATTTTTAGCTGAACAGTTCTGCGCCCGAATTACCCTGTTGCATGTTGTGGTTATCTTTAAAGCAGATGTTGATGACGAAGAACATCTGGAGACTTATGAGGAAATGCTTAAAGCAACAGAAAAAAAGCGTGAAAAGAAATTACAGCAGCACTGTGAAAATGGCAAGAAACGGGATGTTGAGATTGATTCTATTCTGACAAGAGAAATTTCGGAGGCAGATGCTATCCTGGATCACGCTACAAAAGGAGATTACGATCTGATTGTCATGGGCACTCACGGCCGGACCGGCATCAAGCGGTGGATGGCCGGGAGCGTGACTGAAAAAGTAGTCCACCATTCTCCCCTGCCGGTGATGACCGTTCATAAGGATATAAGAAGATTATCACTACAGAATATTCTTATCCCGGATGATTTTTCCGATTTTTCCAAACTGGCGGTGCAGCGGGGCAGGGATCTGGCAGAAGATTTCGGGGCCAGATGCACCTTTTTGTATTCCGTAACCCAGAGAGAGCATGAGATGTACTACAATATCAGCAGTAAACCGATTCTGGAGGCAAATCCCCAACTGGAGAATGCCATAAGAAAGAATCTGGTTGAGCGTTCCGGAATGAATGAGGATGAGGCAGATTATGTAGTACTGGAGGGAAAGCCCTACAAGCAGATTGTCCAATATGCGGAAGAAAATGATATGGATATGATTGTTATGGCTTCGCGGGGATTGGGAGCCATGGCTCATCTTCTTATGGGAAGCAATGCAGAACGGGTGGTCCGAACTGCTACCTGCCCGGTGCTGACGGTCCGTAAGAGAGATTCCTGAGCAGAATGCATTCTCTAAACCGTTGATTTCCATCTTTTGTTGGTCTAACCGGCTGTCGCTAACGTGCGGTCCTGATAACTGTCTGTAATTTATCTTTGTGATCGACTGAGGTATAAGAAATTCGATTTTTTCTGTCAACGAGGGAAGTGCGGCTGTGAGGATTTGCAGCTCCATTTATGCTGTGCTTTGTCGCCATTATCCTGATTTCAGGCATGAAGAGATTTGCTTCGGCTGTGTTCCGGGCTCTTGAAGCAGGAATAGCTGTAGGGGGGGGATAAGGCCAAATCAGACCACATCCCACCTAACATCCTCTGTAGGTAACACAATTTACGCTGAATACGCCCCGCTTCAGGTTAGCGGTGAGCTGCAGAGCTGGGGCGGAGGATGATAATGGGGAGGAGGTTGTTCGCAGTAATTCCAGCCAAAGCGTCCGCAGGATCCTATCAATTACCACCGGATCGGTGATTAAGGATATTATTCTCATTTTCCCACCGCATTTGGCACACAGCAGTGGATCCTCTTTCCAGACTTTAGCTATCAGCTTTGCCCAGCGTATCCGTCTTGACCTGCTGTATTCACTCTCACCTGATCTCGAGAAGCCGGTTGCCGGCGGTTTTAGAGGGGTTCTATAATCATTACAGTGTTTTAATAACTGTAATTGGGCACCGGAGATTTTCCATACATTAGATCCGAGGGCGTGTCAATCATACTCTTTAGTTCATGGAGGTGACCGATAGATGCGATACGAACGCGGCTGCTGCCTGCTGTTGCCGCTTTACTGTTTGTCGGCTTTCTGATTTTATACACCGCCGGCTCATCCGCCGATGATGAAAGATCATCAGGGACAGAACTGAAAACCGAAATAGTTCAGGCAACTGTCTACGGAGATTACGGGCGGGGAGAGGTACGGATCATCCGGCATGGCAGCATCCAGGTAGAACCTGGGATTTACAGGTTCGTCTCAGGTGTTTTTCCACGGCGGATCGACGAATCGTCGGTTCAGGTGGAGGGAAGCGGAACCGCATCGGCAGAGATAACCGGGATCAACGTGCGTTATGCCGGTGAGGGGATGGAAAAGCCGGAGAAATAACGGGAGCTGGATGAAAGACTGGAGATGCTGAAATCGAACAAAGATTCCCTTCAGATAAGGAAGAATTCGCTGAGCAAAAGACTGAAATTCCTCTCTGCCATAACTGATTTCAATCTCGGGAAAGCGAATAAACAGCTTTCGGAAGAATCGTTCGGGGTGGAGGACTGGAAGGGTATTCTCGATTTCATCGAGGGGGAGAACAACAGGATAAAAAGCTCCATCTCCGGGCTCGGAAAGGAGCTGGCCGCCGTTGAGGAACAGATCAATGAAGTATCCGGAAAAATCAGGATGATGAATATTGACAAGTCCGGGAAGGAAGTGGTGATCGACTGTGAAGTCAAATCGGCGGGGGTTCTTACATTCAGAATAACCTACCTGACCGGCGAGACGGCGTGGAGGCCGTAGTATACCATCCGTTATCAAAGCTCTGGAGAGAGTATTGACCTGAGTTATCAGGCCCTGGTTATCCAGGGGACCGGCGAGGAGTGGAATGATGTAACGGTGACCCTTTCCACAGCCCGGCCTCATCTGGGGGCTGGCCCGCCGGAACTGCATCCGGTATTTCTGAAACGCAGGAAACCGGTTCGTGTCGGCGAGGGAAGGCTATCAAAAACCAACATGGTGGAGTCCCTCAAACTGAGTCCGGGAACAGTGAAAGATGCGAGTGAGCTTCATGTCAGGGGAGGCCGCTCCGAAGAAGTTGAAGTGCCTTTCACCCAGGCAGGAACAGAAAGATCCGGTTTCTCAGCGAACTTCCGGGTCGGAACCCCGGTCAGCCTGAGCTCCGGCTCCAGACGCAGGGTCCTGGTCAAAAGGGCGGAACTGCCGGTTGAAGTATCTCTGTATTCCGCTCCCAGGCTGTCCCCCCATGTATTCGCCACCGGCAGTTTGACCAATACCATGGATATCCCGATACTCAAGGGAATGGGGGGGGTTACATCCAGACCGCCGGCGCCTCCGATGCTTCCCCGGCATCGATCTTCGTGGGTAAAGATATTTTGAAGGATGTTTCTCCCGGCGGAAAGGCTGATTTTTACCTGGGGATGGACCAGGATGTCAAGGTGAATCACCGGCTCATAAAGAAAGAGTATCTCTCCGAGGAGGGGGACCGAAGAACGGAGATCCGATATCATTACCTGATCTCCGCCGAGAACTTCAAGGAGCGCGAAATCAGACTGAGTTTGAAAGACCGGCTGCCGGTATCGGTAATGGATGATATCGATATTTACGATGTGGATATAGAGCCGGACGAGGACTCCAGGGAAGAAAACGGAATGCTCGCCTGGAATCTCCAGCTCCAGCCGAAAGAGAAGGTAGAGATTCTTCTGGAGTACAGCGTCAGCTTCCCCGGAGAATGGCCGGAGCATACCATAATGAATCTGGAGTAGGGGCCGTCCGGAGCGAACGTTTTGCAGAGAGAGTCGCGGAAATTTTATGCAGCGCAGTTCGCCATTAAATCATCATAGGAGTCTGGCGGTTACGATCTCCTTCAGGGCGAGGTATTTCTTCAACAGCATTTCCGGGTGGGTGGAGATTTTGCAGTCTTCGATATATACTGTTATCAGGTTAATTTCAAGTGCAGCCTGGTGGCTTAGGATGACGTTCTTCCAGGCTGATCCTGATGATAGCTTCCAGTATTAGAGCAATATCAAATGGAAAAATTCAATGGCAAAGTCCGCTACAGCGACTGGTTAGCCGCCATTTATGACTAAAAGAAGCTGTGGGAGTGAATCAAAAACGGTAAGTCGCCCCTGCCTCGAGAACCTCAGTATCAGCATTGATTTCTCTCATCATTCGACCCAGGGCATGGTCACAGGTGTCGTGTCCCGAAAGATAAACTCTCTCGGGGCCAGCACTATTGATAGAAGCAATTGTTCGGCTCAAGTCCTCGTTGGTAATCCTTTGCCATGGGGGCTTGCCTGTGCCGATCATCGTCTGGAACTGCATCCCAGCGCGGTTGCCTCTCCCGCCAGTCACAGGGAAGTGAAGTCCGCCACCAACGTCTATGCCAAACCGCCTTTTGGCAGCCCCGAACAGGTACTTAAATACCTGGCGAGCTACACTCACCGCGTGGCTATATCGAACCGCCGCCTGTTATCACTCCGGGATGGTAAAGTTACTTTCCGCTATAAAGACTACAACCAGCAGGGCCGTAAACGAATCGTGACAGTAGAAGCTGCCGAGTTCATACGCCGGTTCCTTCTTCATGTCCTGCCTAAAGGATTTATGCGCATCCGCCATTATGGACTGCTGGCCAACCGGGGTAGAAAAGAAAACCTGGCGCTGTGTAGAAGTTGCCTCGGCACAGCTCAGATAGATAGCGAGGACTGTGATAATGTTGAGCCAGAAAACATAAAAGAACAAGAAGAGGACGATTCTAAACCAATATGCCCCCTTTGTGGTAAGGGCCATATGATCCGCGTTGACACTATCGCGCAGCAGCCAAAGAACTATAAAGAAATTCCCTGTTATTTGATGTTCGATACTTCATAGAGGAAAAATTATGCGTTGCTTCCCCTATCCTGAAAACTCCACACCAGAGGGAAATCAACAGGATAACTCTGCCTCCTTTACTCTATATTACCCGCCTTATCTCTTGAAAACTAATATTCAACTCTCGCAAAATACCATCCAACCCACCACTGCTCTATATGTCACATCAACCCCAGACCAGGATAACCCCTTGCCCCTATTCCTCGATGGTACCAAAGCCGATACATTACCCATAGCGAAGCGGCTCAGCACAACAAATTGTATCCGTAATCCCTAGCCCTTACATTTTCCAGCAAATACTTGCCTCTTCTCAAACTCTTCTAGTATAATGCCACTCGTATATAGGATTCCGGATACAATCCTATATGTTAGGTGGGTATATACTAGGAAATTTACCAAAGAGGAGATGATGACCGGAGCATCACGTGCCAAGATGATAGTGGCGATTGTAGTGGGTGTGATTGGGATTATAATTGTTCTTCAGAATTTCCAGCCTGTTGAAACGAATGTCTTGCTATGGCGGCTCACATTACCTCATGTTGTCTTCTTGGGAATAGTATTCGGGGCTGGATGCATTCTAGGGGCTGTTCTATCAATCATGTGGTACACTCGCCAGTCAAAGAATTGTAGCACCACCTAACTGCTTGCAGCTGGCGGACATGCCCTGTCACGTCTGTTGCTGATGATAGCGGGCGCCTCTGGCACTTACGACTGCAGGGCAGCCGGCGCGCCAAGGCAGCCCGCAGCTGAAGCTGACGATGGCGCGGCCGCTTGCGACGGAAGACGTTGGGAGAGTTAATGATAGGGGGATATCTAATAACCCGCAGGTGAATGTGAACTCCGTCCCGGTGGGCGGCGGGCGAAGCTGGGATTTTTATTAAGTGCCAGGGGTTTGCCCATGGATGTTTATGGCATGTTCATAGTTTTTAACCTGGCATATCTGATAAGATCCGGAAGGGAGCGAGGAGAACAGTCCCGGCATTTTATAGCTTGTTCTCCTCAGGCAGGATTGTTACTGTTTCTCTGGTTGAAATAACGGAAGTTTCATAAATGTTCGCAGTAACAAGAAAATTCATTCGGACAGAACCCGCTCTTTGTATTTTATTCTGGTTGCTGTTTGTACTGCTCTTTCTCAGTGCAGGCCAGGATCTTTTTCATAATCACCGGCCCGATTTCGAACATCATCATGATTGTCCCGCCTTCCGCATTCATATGATGTTCACTTCGGTTATCACTGCTGAATTCTTCTTTCTGGCAATGATTATAACCTGCATGATTCTTCTGATAATAAATTATCAGTCTGCGCAAAACTTTTCCCTGAAGACCTATCATTCCAGAGCCCCTCCCGGCGGCCTTTTTCTGCATGGCATTTAAATTCGAAAATAGTCTGCATATTAATTTAATGTAATATCGGGGAGATCAATCTATGTCTGGTAATTTCTATAGATTGGCTGCAGGTGTAATTATATTTATTCTTGCCGCCGGTTTCGTTGACAGCCTGTCCGGCCAGCCGGGAAGTGGAAAGATAGAGGGTGTAGTCATCAGCGAAGAAGGAGAACCTCTGCCCGCTGCAAACATATATATACCCGGCTTGAACAGGGGAACTGTCAGTGATAACCGGGGCGAATTCGTTTTTAAGCAACTTCCCTCCGGCAGCTATCTGGTCACGGTAAAGTATATCGGGTACGAACCCCGGAGCAGAAAGGTGGAGGTAAGGGCGGGTGAAACAGCCGAAGTCAGCTTTAAACTCGAGCAGTCGTTTATCCGGATCCAACCGGTGGTAGTTACCGGCAGGCCGGTGGCGTCGGATCCCCTTAGTTCTCCACAGGATATAAGCTGCCTGAGCGGCCGGGAGAAGTTCAGGCTGCAATCCGCCTCTCTGGGAGAAACGATAGAAAACATTCCCGGTGTATACAATATATCGGCGGGAGCGGTGGCTGGAAAACCGGTGATCAGGGGGCAGACCGGTGAGCGGATTCGCATATTAAGCGACGGAATAGTTCAGGAATATCAGCAGTACGGGGAACGCCATGCTCCCAACCTTGATCCATTCAATGCCGATAGGATTGAAGTGATCAAGGGAGCAGCCAGCCTGCTCTACGGATCGGATGCCCTGGGTGGTGCGGTCAACCTGATATCTCCGCGTTTTAGGATGGCATCCCGGGGGGAGGCTGATTTAAGGGGAGAACTTACCACCTCCTACCACTCAAACAACGGTGAATACATGGCCGGAATGAAATTGAGCGGCTCCAGGGACAGGGCCGGATTCACAGGCAGCCTGGTGCGAAGGAGTGGCGGAAATTTTCATACCCCGGATGTGGCTCCCTTTGCGGAAACCGGGGAAAGGGGCGATCCCAAATTTACCGGTGAGATCGACCACACCGATTTCGAGCAGATAAATGGATCCTTTTCCGCCGGATTCATGAATTCCATGGGGAGATTTTCAGTGAGGTATCACCATTATTACAACAAGAACAACTTCCTCCTGCCAACCGGTGATCCCATCGGGCTCCGGCTCCGCAATCAGATTGCCGCCACCGAGGCCAGCCTCCTGTTCGGCAGCTTTATACTGAAGCCCAGATTCAGCTATCAGCGGAATCAGCGCCAGGCCGCCCGGCCGGGAAAATCCAGAGAGGTGCTGCCCGATTCGGCCAACGTTGATCTGATTCTGGATGTCTTCACTGGCCGCCTGGAAGCGGAACACTCCAGTTCCGGTGGATTATCAGGCACCATAGGCGGTGAGATAAGGCACTATGATCATGAAAATGCCGGATTGGTCACCCTTCAGCCCACCGGCCATTTTACCAGTTATGCCCTGTTCGGTTTCGAAGAGTGGAAGAAAGACAGACTGACCGTTGATTTCGGGGCGCGTTTTGATTACCGTTCCCAGAAATTCTACCGTTCAGAAGGCAATCCGCTGCTCCCCGCCGATGACCGGCGGAGCTATTCTTCCCTCACCGGTGCGCTGGGAGCATCCTGCCGGATGTCCGGCAATATTACCGCTGCCGTTAATATCGGCCGGGGATTCAGAACACCGAGTTTCTACAATCTTTACGTATACGGCTATCACGGGGGTGTATTCGCCTATCAGATCGGTAATCCCGACCTTGAGAACGAGACTTCTCTGGATATCAGCTCTTCCCTCAGGTGCAGGGGGGAGAGGGTGGAGGCATCTTTCAGTCTCTTCCGGAACAGGATTGACAATTATATCTTTCTTTATAATGCTCCTGATCATACCCATGCGCCGGAGGAAGCGGGTTTTGTGTTTGCCCATGACCAGGCGGATGCGGTTCTGACCGGAATGGATCTGGATATCCGCTTGAAGCCCACGGACTGGATTACGCTGAGGGGATATTACTCCCTTATCCGCAGCCAATTTTCCGGCGGGACACACAGCGGGAATGAGTTGCCCCTGATGCCGCCGGACCGTCTCGGTACCGAGGCAAAATTTATTTTACCCGGGTTTTCATTTATTCATTCACCTGATCTCACATTCAGGTTAAAATATACAGGTGATAAATCGGCAGCCGGTGTTTATGAGCCATTCGGTCAATTTGATGATGGAATAGGTCCGGATATTCCTTTCGGAACAGCTTCTACCGGAGAGTATCTGCTGCTTGATATTGCCCTGGGACTGGATCTGGAAATCGCGGGAAGGATGGTGAATTCCGCCATCGAAGTTACCAATCTGATGGATGAGGATTACCGCGATTTTCTGGATACCTATAAGGGATATACCCTCTCCGCGGGGAGGAGTATAAATTTCAGATTGAATGTGCCGCTGGACCGCTGAATTGCCTGCCGCTTTTCCTTGTATGGACTGGTGAACGAACCCGGGTTTCAGACTCCGGGGTCAATGGAGAGGAGAGGAGTGATTGGTCATGGATGTTGAAGACACTGAGGATATCATGCTCCGGCTGGGGATAAGTACCTGCCTGACCGGGGAGGAGGTCCGATACGACGGTGGTCACAAGCTGGACCGATTCCTGATGAACACCCTGGGGGAGTATGTGGAATGGGTGCCGGTGTGTCCGGAGGTTGAGACCGGCCTGTCCATACCCCGGGAGGCCATGCACCTGACCGGCGATCCGGACAATCCCCGGCTGGTAACTATCAAGACGGGCAAGGATTATACTGAGCAGATGAAGGAGTGGGCCAGCAGGAAGCTGGATCAGCTGGAGAAGATGGACCTGCACGGCTTCGTGTTCAAGAGTAAATCCCCCAGCTCCGGGCTCTACCGGGTGAAGATATACAATGAAAAGGGAATGCCCGGTGGGACCGGTGCTGGAATATTCCCCCGTGAGGTGATCAGGCGCCTCCCCCTGCTCCCTCTGGAGGAGGAGGGCCGCCTTCATGACATGCATCTGAGGGAGAATTTCATCGACCGTATCTTTGCCTACTACCGGTGGAGCCGCCTTCTGGAGGAGAATCCCGCTCCCGGCGGACTGGTCCGCTTCCATACCGCCTATAAGCTCACCCTGATGGCGCACAACCCCCAGCATTATCAGGAGCTGGGAAAGCTGGTAGCCCGGGCGGGGAAGCTGCCCTGGGGTGAGCTGGCCGGTGAGTACATCGGCAAACTTATGGAGGGATTGCAGGTTATGACCACCCCGGGCAAGCATACCAATGTGCTGCAGCACCTGATGGGATATCTAAAGGACAGCCTTGACCGGGAGGACAAGGCCGAGCTGCTGGACCATCTGGAGGATTACCGCCAGGGGCTGATTCCCCTGATTGTGCCACTGACCCTGCTGAAGCATCACCTCAGCCGCCATCCCGTACCCGGGTGGGTTAATCAGCAGGTCTACCTGTTCCCCTATCCCAGAGAGCTGCTGCTGCGGAACCATGTTTAGCCTGTATTATAACCGGTCCGGTTTAAATCTCAGGTCCCTCCTTTTTTGCCTGCATATATCCGACTCTGATTGAATCAGGCGGATAATATTTAATCGCTTTGCCTTTACGGCAGAGCCTTTCATCCGGAGGGGGAGATGAATATATTTTCCCTCTTTTCCCGGCTATGGAACGGATATCATTATTGATTATAAAGCGTTATCCTGTTATTTTTGCTGGACACAGGGTTGTCCGGTATATTTTTATAGTAACAGGAAAAAGTTAAAGAATAGAAATTGAAATAACGAGGGATAGTATAGCATGGAAAAAAAAAGCAAATCTTTCATCAACCCGGGCCAATTCGAAGCGATAATCTGTGACCTGGACGGGGTGATAACCAGGACCGCCCGGGTGCATGCCCGGGCCTGGAAGGAGATGTTCCGGGATTATCTGAAAGAACGGGAGCAGAGGGGTGAAGAACGGGTGGAGCCATACCGGGATGAGGACTACTTCCGGTATATAGACGGCAAACCCCGGTATGACGGTGTTCAGAGTTTTCTGGAATCCCGGGATATTGAACTGCCCCGGGGCCAGCCATCGGATCCTCCGGAATCTGAAACAGTCTGTGGACTGGGAAACCGCAAGAACGGGATATTCCGGGAGATGGTAAAGAAGGGTGGTGTGGAGATATTCGAGGACAATGTGGAGGTGATCCGCAGACTTGCCGCCCGGGGGTGGAAGACCGGTATAGTTTCTTCCAGCCGCAACTGTCTGACCATCCTGCGGGCTGCCGGCCTGGAGGATCTCTTCCAGACCAGGGTGGATGGCGCCACCGAGGCGGAGACCGGCTTGAAGGGAAAGCCGGCACCCGATTATTTTCTCAAAGCTGCGGAGCATCTGGGAGTACCACCGGAGAGATCAATCATGGTGGAGGATGCGGTAGCCGGTGTTCAGGCCGGCCGGGCGGGGAAGTTCGAACTGGTGGTGGGGGTGGACCTCAACGGCCAGGCGGAGGAGCTCCGCCGGAACGGAGCTCACCGGGTGGTCAACAAGCTCAGGGAGCTGTTCCCTGAGGATTATCTCCGTTCTCCCGGGGGGCAGGCGGCCGAACTGCCCGGCGCCCTGGAGAGGAAGGATGAGATCGGAGGCAAGATTTCCGGCCGGGAGCCGGCTGTATTTCTCGACTATGACGGTACCCTTACCCCCATAGTGGCGCGTCCGGAAGATGCGGTACTGTCCCCGGAGATGAGGGAGACCCTCTCCCGTCTGGCGGAGAAATTCACCGTGATTATTATAAGCGGGCGGGACAGACGGGCGGTGCAGGAATTCGTACAACTCAGGGATCTGATCTATGCTGGAAGTCACGGTTTCGACATCTCCGGACCCGGTCTTGATCTGGAGCATCCCGGCGGTGAGGATGCCCTCCCCCAGCTTTATCAGGCGGAGAAGGAGCTGAACAAGCGCCTGGCTTCAATCCGGGGAACACAGGTGGAAAGGAAGAAATTCGCCATAGCTGTACATTACCGGAATGCCCCTCCCTCTGCGGTGGAACCGGTGAGGGAGATCGTGGAGTCGGTGAGAAACAGGTACGGGAATCTTAGAATTACCGGGGGCAAGATGATACTGGAACTCAGACCCGATATAGAGTGGGACAAGGGCAAGGCTCTGGTCTGGCTTCTGGAGGAGCTGGAGCTGGATGTTCCTGATACCATTCCCCTCTACATCGGTGACGATCTCACCGATGAGGATGCCTTCAGGGCCATCCGGGATAGGGGTATCTCCGTGCTGGTGGGGGATCACGGTGAAGACACCATGGCTGACTACCGTCTTGAGAATGTAGATGAGACCAGGCAGTTTCTTCATTTCCTGATAGACCTTAAGGGGGAATAACAACCTATGGAAAAGTGGAATGTTGTATATGACAGATGGATTCCCAGACATCAACCCCTGCGGGAGGCGCTGACCGCACTGGGCAACGGTTACCTGGTAACCAGGGGAGCGGCCGAAGAAATGTCCGCCGGAGGGGTGCACTATCCCGGCACCTATCTGGCCGGAGGCTACAACCGGGCTGAATCCCGGATAGCGGGAAGGGAGATAGAGAATGAGGACCTGGTTAACTGGCCCAACTGGCTGCTTCTCAAATTCCGCCTGAAAGACGGCAAATGGTTCGATTGCGATAAGATCGAAATTCTTCATTACCACCATGAACTGGATATGTTCAGGGGAATCCTGGAGCGAACCATCCGCTTCAGGGATAAAGAGGAAAGGGTCACTATCCTGCGCAGCCGGCGCATCCTGGCTATGCATGACCCCCATCTGGCCGCTATTCAATGGGAGATTACCCCGGAAAACTGGTCCGGAGAGATACATATCCACAGCGCCCTCGACGGTACAGTCAGAAATGAAGGGGTGGAACGTTACCGCAAGCTGGAGAGCGAACATCTGGAGCCCCTGGAAACAGGGCACTTCAGCCATGACAGCATGCTCCTGCTGGTGCGGACCAGGCAGAGCTGGGTGAAGATGTGCCAGGCCTGCCGGACCAGATTATATATGGAAGGCCGGGAGGTCTCCACCATCCGGATCAATCGGGAAGAGGGAGGATATGTGGCTCAGGATATGGATGTGGAGATAGAACAGGGCAAGCCGTTAGTAGTGGAGAAGGTGGTAGGGATTAATACTTCCCGCGACCGGGCTATCTCGGAGCCGGTACTGGCTTCACGAAAAAAGGTAAGCCGGGCGGGAAAATTCAGCGATATCCTCTCCCTGCATAAACAGGCCTGGAAGCGGCTGTGGCACCGGTGTGATATGCGGCTGGGGGAAAGGTACGAGTCTCAGGTAATACTCCGGCTGCACATTTTCCATCTTCTTCAAACCGCTTCCTTCAACACCATCGATCTGGATGTTGGTATCCCCTCCCGCGGATGGCATGGTGAGGCCTACCGGGGCCATATCTTCTGGGATGAGCTTTTTATTTTCCCTTTTCTGAATTACCGGATTCCCGAACTGACACGTTCCCTTCTGCTGTACCGCTACCGCCGCCTCGATGAAGCCAGGTATGCCGCCAGAGAAGCAGGATTCCGGGGTGCCATGTTCCCCTGGCAGAGCGGCAGCGACGGGCGGGAGGAGAGCCAGGTGCTGCATCTCAATCCCATGTCGGGAAAATGGAATCCCGATAACAGCCACCTTCAGCGTCATGTCAACGCTGCTATCGTATACAATGTCTGGAAGTACTTTGAAATTACCAGGGATATGGAATTCTTAAGCTTCTTCGGAGCGGAGTTGATCCTCTCCATCGCCCTGTTCTGGTCCAGCAAGGCTGTGTTCAACCGGGAGAGGGAACGTTACGGGATAAGAAGGGTGGTGGGACCGGATGAATACCATACCCAGTATCCAGGCTCTGACCAGCCGGGACTCAACAACAACGCCTATACCAATGTAATGGCGGTGTGGTGTCTTAACTGTGCAACAGAGGCGCTGAACGAGCTGGACCAGGACCGCCGCAGGGAACTCAAGGATGTGCTCGACATAGATGAAAAGGAGATAGAACGGTGGCGTGACATCTCCCGGCGCATGTACATCCCCTTTATGGACGAAGGCCTGATTGCCCAGTTCGAAGGATACCAGGATCTGGAGGAGTTCGACTGGAAGGGATACCGGAAGAAGTATAAAGATATTCAGCGGCTGGACCGGATCCTGAAATCAGAGGGGGACACCCCCAACCGGTATAGGGCCAGCAAACAGGCCGATGTACTGATGCTGTTCTATCTCTTTTCAGCCGAAGAGCTGGAAGAGTTATTCTCCGGTATGGGGTATGATTTCGAACCTGAGTGGATTCCCCGGAATATCGAATATTATCAGAACAGGTCTTCCAACGGTTCCAGCCTGAGCCGGCTGGTATTCTCGTGGGTGCTTTCCCGGTCCGACCGGGAGCGATCCTGGAGCCTGTTCAAGGAGGCCCTGGTGAGTGATTACCGGGATATTCAGGGAGGCACTACCCCTGAGGGGATACACCTGGGAGCCATGTCCGGGACGGTGGATATGATTCAGCGCTGTTATACCGGTCTTCATACCTGGGAGGATGTGCTGTATATCAATCCCGATCTGCCCCGGGAGCTTAAGAATATCCATATCCGGATTCGATACCGTGGGCTGTGGATCAGGGTTCATTGCTGCCATGACCAGCTGAAGATTAATATAGAGGAGGGGTGGACCAGAAAGGTGAAGATCGGGTGCCAGGGGAGAATATATACATTTGAATCGGGTGATGAGCATACCTTTTCACTGGAATAATTATATTTCAAGCAGGCTTTATAAACCAAGGAAGTATCTCCTGCTTCCGCATTTTTTGTATTTATCCGGGAACCGGACACCGGATATAATACCCTGTCAGTGAACGTTAATTGGTCCCATGCTGAATATTTTCTCTCTCTTGATGAGATTGATGTCCCTATCTTAGATTTGTATCCGGTTCTGCAGGCATTTCCGGAATCAGTTGCCTGGTTAAGTTGCCCGGGACTGAATTCAATCCCCCCGCCAGAGGGAACGAATCCTCATTATAATATTTCTGGCCGCCATCTCAGACCTGTCCAGGAAACGGGAAAGCCCCTCCGATTCACCTGCCAGCAGGGCCAGCCCCACAAAGATGGTCAGCCAGCCCGGTCCGGGGATGAACCAGAGCAGCACCCCTGCCGGCAGAAGGCTTGCTCCCAGTATTATCTTGAACATCCTCTTTCCTGCCGGGGGCGGAGATTCATGCTTGCGGTAACGGTAACGGGCTTTAAATCGTTGTCCCGGGGGGTTATCCCGGAGTACCATCCAGTCTGTTTTCAGATCTTCAAACACTTCGCCCCCCGCCGGTTGAGGTTTTCTCAATTTCAAGAAAGCGATTCCCCGGTTTCACCTGCAGCCCCCTTATCCGGCGGCATATAGAGCAGATTGACCTGCCGGGAAACAGCTTTGATCCATCAGCATATCAAACCCCTCAGCAGGTTATCTCTGCATTACAATCTTCCAGAACGGGTCTGGATAAATTCCGGGTTCTGATCTCTACTGCCCTCGAAAAATTCTCCTATTATTCATCATCGTCCAGGTATCTCCGGTATACTTCCTTTTGCCAGGCCAGCTGTGTGCCTGCTCCCTCATAGGCGGTGAGAAGCAGGGTTTCAGCTATCTCCTGCTTGCTCGCTCCCGCCTCCAGGGCCCCCTTTATGTGGTCCTCGGTGCAGTGGGGGCACCTCAGCAGGCAGGCACAGGCTAATTGTATCAGCTCCATGGTTTTTTCATCCAGAACAGATTTCTTATGAACTGCATTTCTGAAATGGAGGTAAGCATTTCCCAGTTGGCGTGATTGCTTCAGGTACCAAGGTGTTTCCGAACTCATGGTCTGCTCCTTTCTCTGACTGACTTTTACCGAATACTTTAATGATCCCGGCAGATAACAGCAATCTGGCTGACAGCAGACATCTGGTGCTACCGGTTTAGAGCTACATGACATTATCCGGGACAGCTGACTCCACCGCCCCGGACATGTTAAATTCTCAGCTCAGCCACTACCGGCAGATGATCCGATGCTTTAACAGCTACCGGATTCCGGTAAACGTCCACCCCCTCCAGTATGTTGTCCGGCTTTACCCATATCCTGTCCAGCGGCAGCAGAGGAAACCCGGATGGGAAGGTTCGGGGGGAGGGTTTGCTGTGCAGAGAGCGGCGGATATGACGCATTGCCCTGCTGAAGAACAGCCACTCGTTAAAATCCCCCATCAGTACCAGATGGTCAGCTTCGTCGAAGTCGACCGCCTCCACCAGCTTTCTGACCTGCCAGTGGCGTTCCCTGCCCAGCAGGCCCAGGTGGGTTGCCACCACCCTGAGGGAGCGGCCTTTGAGCCTGAGGTTGACATCGATAGCGCCCCGTGGCTCCCTCAGCCGGTAGCTGAGATCGTGGCGCCTGTTTGAAATGACCGGCAGGCTGGTCAGCAGAACATTTCCATAGGTTCCCTTCTCTTTGTATATGGTTGGTCCGGCTACCAGCTTCATACCTGTCTCCTTCTCCAGGTATACCCCATCCGGGAATTCTGTTCCCGGGATGGGAAGTTCCACCTCCTGCAGTGCCACCACCCGGGCATCCAGCTGGCGGATAATCCCGATGATGCGGGCAGGGTCAAGTTTGCCATCCGATCCCACCCATCCGTGAATATTGTAACTGGCCACCCTTATTGCTGATTTATTATGATTGACCGGCTTGCTTCTATCGTCTCCGGCAGGGGCTGAATTGTTGACAGCCGGCTGTTTCTTCTTCAGCCACCTCCTGATAAGGTAAATTCCCAGGGACAGAGCGGTAGCCAGGACTATCAGTGCCAACAGCATCCCGCTGCTGGGATGCCGGAGAAAATATTTCAACTGGTTGGAAAAGATGGTGACTGCCGTAATCCCGGGTAGTATTCCCAGCATGGTCCCCAGCATGTAATCGCGGAAGCGTATGTGGGAAGCGTAGATTGCTATATTCATTATGGTAAAGGGAGCCAGAGGGACATTGCGGACTATGGCAACAGCCAGGGTCCCGCGGTTGGCCAGATTTCTGCTGATCGAATTAATCCTGGAACCGGCCAGATTCCGGATGGAATCCCTTCCCAGCAGGCTGCCCATGGCATAGCTTCCGGCGGCCGCGGCGCATACTCCTGCGTAAGAATAAACCAGGCTGAGCCAGGGATTGAACACCAGGGCGGTGGCACCGATCAGAATGGTAACAGGAAAAGCAACCAGGCTGCCGGCCAGAAATGCTCCCACCACTATCAGGGGGGCGTAGGGATTATCCCGCAGGGTTTTAGCAAACTCTACGATACTCTCAGGGCTTATCCACTCCCCCAGAGGCCCCCATCTCCACAGTGACACAAGTATCAGGAGAATAATCAGAAGTATGCCCCATTTGATTAGATCTTTATGCTTCATATTTATGTTTTTCCCGGATCACTCCCGGCGGTTGATCGGATACTATAGCTTGCGGCTGAATGTTATTATATATTTACTGCTGTTTTCTGGCTATAGTACCATCTTCCCGTTTGCGAACCAGAAGGCTGCTGTGGAGAATAAGGCAGCCTCACTCTCGACGGTCCCGGGAGTTATAAGAGGTAACAGCCTGAATCAGCTCCTTTTATCAACGGGGGAAAAATTATTCCACCATTTTGTACTATCATAAGATGATCGGGTATATTCTAAAACCTGTTGATTCTACTTTATTTTGATTTTATTCTCAAAAAATTTTTAATATTCATTCCGGCCCGGTTAATTCAAAAAACAGCTCTGATTCCTGGATCACAGACCGGTTCGAACTGGTAAAGAGAGCTATCATCCTGGAAGAGCTGATATTTCCGAAGTAAATAAAAGAATGGTGGCGGTATTATGATTATCTACAGTTTTGCTGTTCAGATATCCCCGGATTCCGGAATCATTGAATTGCGTATTGCCTGTTTATTATGCCTGTGCATGATTTTTGCTCCGATTGCTGAACATTGTTACTATCTGACATGGATAAACATCTCCCCGGCGGGGAGATGATCGACAGCAGAAGCATTATTAGAGATATGAATAGTTTGACCCTGTTGCCGGGATGGGATAGAATTTCTTCCTGTCCCGTAAGAATATTCAGGTTATGAAATAATATCTGAAATAAAAAGGAGAGATAGCATGAGTAACAGCGGCAATTCTTCGGCCGGAACTGATGGAAAATATTCGGTAAGCCCTGGAGGGGAGAGATTCGAGCTTCCCCCTCGGAAGGATTATGCCGCCGAGTATAGTAAGATAGTCAGGCAGGTGGAACAGGCCCGCAATGAGGGCAGGGAGATAGTGGTGGTAATGGGAGTGGGATTCGTTGGTGCGGTAATGGCTGCAATCATAGCCGACACCAGGGATGAGGAGGGCAAACACAGCAAATTCGTGATCGGCTGCCAGCGTCCCAGCACCAGAAGCTACTGGAAGATACCACTGCTCAACCGGGGGCAGTCTCCGGTGGAGTCGGAGGACCCGGAGGTGGATGAACTGATAACCAGATGTGTGCTGGAGGAAAAGACCCTGATGGCAACCTACAACAAGGATTGCCTCAAGCTGGCCGATTGTGTGGTGGTGGATGTACAGTGCGATTATGCCAAGAATGATCTGGGTAACATGCGTACCGGCCAGACCGATATGGCAGCTCTTGAAGCCACCATGAGAACAATCGGAGAAAAGATTCCCCCCGAATGCCTCACTCTGATCGAGACTACGGTAGCACCGGGCACTACCGAGTTCGTGGCACTACCCATCCTGAGCAGGGCATTCTCGGAGCGGGGGATTGAGTCCACCCCCCTTCTGGCTCACAGCTTCGAAAGAGTTATGCCGGGCAGGGAGTATGTTTCCAGTATTCGCGACTTCTGGAGGGTCTGCTCCGGGTGCACCGGGGAAGCACGCCGGAGGGTGGTAAAGTTCCTGAATGAAGTTCTCGATACCGATGAATACCCCTTGACCGTGATGGACCGTCCCATAGAATCTGAAACCACCAAGATCGTGGAGAATTCATACCGGGCCACCATTCTGGCCTTTATGAATGAGTGGAGTATCTTTGCCGAGCGTAACGGGGTGGACCTGATCAAGGTCAAGGATGCAATCAAGGTGCGACCAACCCACAGCAACATAATATTCCCCGGTCCCGGTATCGGGGGTTACTGTCTTCCCAAGGATGGAGGTCTGGGATACTGGTCCTACAAGCACATTATGGGATTCAACGACGGCGACAGAATCTTCAAGATCACTCCCACTGCCATTGATATCAACGATACCAGGGGGCTGCATGTGGCGGAACTGACCAGGGATGCCCTGCGCAACATGGGGCGGTATATCGCCGGAGCGGATGTGCTGATCTGCGGGGCCAGCTACCGGCAGGATGTAGGGGACACCCGCTACAGCGGAAGCGAACTGGTGGTGCGCAAGCTCACCGAGATGGGAGCGGAGATGCGGGTGCACGATCCCTACGTGGCCCACTGGTATGAGCTGGAGAAGCAGGATACCTATCCCTCCCCCGGCCATTCACTGAAACGTTTCTTCCGCAATCAGGAAGGCTTGAAGAATATCGAGGTTGAGAAGGATCTCAAGAAGTCGCTGGATAAAGCTGAAGCGGTGATATTCGCTGTCCCCCACCGGGAGTATCTGGGGCACCACCCCGCTGAAATAGTTGAATGGGCCGGTGGTCCCATGGCTGTTATCGATTGCTACGGCATACTCACCGACCAGCAGATAAGAACCTATTTTGAGCTGGGGTGCGAAGTGAAGGCACTGGGGAGGGGACATATACAGAGAATAAAAAAGGAAGTTCAGCAGTAGAAGGCAGTTGAGCTAATTAATATAATAAAAGCTCAGGCTGACAGTATCTGCGCCGTTTGCAGCCATTATGGATCGGTTGAGCCGCGTAAGGGTATTAATATTCTTCCTCCGGGAATCCAGGCGCTGACTCTCCTTTGCCTTCTCCTCGAAAAACTGGCACCTTAATGCTCAATAAAATCCAGCTGCCTGGATTTTTCAATTGAAAAAACCGCTTGACCGGAGAAGCAAAAGCTTCTATACTGGCAATGATAATCATTTTCAGTTAATGTTGAGATGATTGCTATGAAGGCAATAGAGGTGTGCGGGCCGGGGGGATTGAAAAGACGATCGAGGTGAATGATATGAGTCAGGAATGGATAAGGGGACGGTTGAACAACGCCGGGTTCAGACTGACCTCTCCCCGCAGGATCATTCTGGATGTTCTCCAGAACAGAGGCGGGCATCTGAGTGCCGAAGATATCTATGTGGAAGCTCTGAAATCAAAGTCATCCATAGGGCTTACCACCGTTTATCGGACCATGGATCTGTTTACCAAAACAGGTATTGCCCAGAGGTTTGATTTCGGAGACGGCAAGGCGCGTTATGAGCTGGCCAGCCTTCCCGGTAAAATGACTCATCACCATCATCTGGTGTGTATCAAGTGTAATTCCATTATCGATTACACCGACTTTATCGATGAAGAGATAGAGCTGATGGACAGAACAGAGAGGGAATTATCGGAAAAGTACAATTTCAAGATCATAAATCACACCATTCACCTGTACGGTCTCTGTGAGAAATGCCTGAAAGAAAAGTAAAGGATAAAAATCAGATGGAGGCATGATATATTCGGTTTTTCCGGACCGTACAGTTGCAAAGGAACTTTATGGATACTCCGGGGAGTTAAAATATCCTTGCACTAATCCGGGAGGGGGCAGCCTGATATGAATGAAAAGAGTGAAATTAAGTTTAACACCGGTTTGCCGGACGGTGACCTTGAATTAAAGACCCTGCCCGATAAAGTTTTAAGGAAGAAGACCAGGGCGGTGGAGAAATTCGATGACAGGTTGCAGCGCTTTACGCTGAATATGTTTTCTTTCATGAAAGCAAACCGCGGGATAGGATTGGCTGCGCCCCAGGTAGGTGTTCTATACCGTGTGATTACCGTGGATATGGAGGGTGATGCCAGGTATCTGATTAATCCCGGGATAGTGTCCAGGTCCGGGCGGGATGAAACGGAGACCGAAGGATGCCTCAGCATACCGGGGAAGGGTTATGAGGTTAACCGGCCATCAGAGGTGCGGGTACGGGGCTGGAGTCCGGAGGAAAGGGAGCTGGTTTTCGAAGCCAGGGGCCTTGCCGCCAGGGTGCTGCAGCATGAGATAGATCATTTGAACGGAGTTTTGATATGTGACAGGGGGGAAGATGTGGATGAATCCTGAAAGCCTTCCGGAAGGAGGAAAGGTATGATAATCTGTGTTACTTCACAGGGTGACAGCCTGGACTCGAAGGTCGATCCCAGGTTCGGAAGATGTTTCTGCTTTATTTTTGTGGACTCTGAAACCATGGAGTTCGAAGCAGTAAAGAATGAACAGGCACAGGCTATGGGCGGTGCGGGAATCCAGGCGGGAGAGAAAGTAGTAGATAAAGATGCCAGGGTTCTATTAACCGGAAATATCGGTCCTAATGCCTACCGTACACTGGAGGCCGGTGAGGTGGAGATCATAACCGGTGTGGGGGGAACGGTAAGAGAGGTGGTTGAACAGTACAAGCAGGATAAACTGGAGAGTTCTGAGGGACCCAATGTGGATACCCATTTTGGAATGGGAAAGGAGGAGTAGTATGCCCGGAGGAGACGGAACAGGACCAGCGGGAGAGGGCCCCGGGACCGGCAGAGGCGGGGGCAGAGGAGGATCGGGAAGAGGACGCAAGGGCGGAAACCGCCCTGGCTCAGGCCCATCGGGACAGTGTGTTTGCCCCTCCTGCGGCAATAAGGTGACTCACCAGCGGGGAGTACCCTGCTATCAGATGGAATGTCCCCAGTGCGGTGCGAAGATGATGCGGGAATAAAGTGATATACCTGCTGCAGGTTATGTGGTATCTTGCAGAATTTGCCGCCGCCCTTGGTTTTTTATACAGGTAATCAAGCCGGAAGGGCTTATCCGTTGTAAATCCCCGGAGGCGGTGAGGATTACTCAGGGGAAACCGAAGTATAGACGGTAGCCCGGCATCCGCCGGATAAAGTAATTTCCGGCACCCGGGGAGGCAGGCCAGGCTGAACATTTTCCCCTGAGAGGAAGGTTTGTACGGATACATCCAGGAGAGCGAAGAGTTCTTCTGGAGGGAGTAACTGCTGGAGGTATAGTCGATGGAAAAGGGAAGAATTCTCGGTGAGCTCAAGAAGCATGCCCCCTTTACGGGATTCGGCGCTCTTATCGGAATACTCCTGATGACCGCTTTTCAGAAACTGCCCCGGGAGCAACACCTGCAGATCTTTTATATTCTCCATCCTGTACATGTTATTCTCAGTGCTCTGGTTACTGCTTCAATCTACCAGATACACGGCTGTAAGAACGGGAATGGCCGGGGAATCAGGGACAGGTGCAGCTTCTGGGTTCTGCTGGTGATAGGCTATGTCGGGGCAATAGGTATTGCCACCATAAGCGATTCCCTGATCCCCTATCTGGGGGAGTGGTTGCTGCAGATGCCCAAGCGGGGGATCCACCTAGGATTTATCGAGAAATGGTGGTTGGTAAACCCTCTGGCGGTGGCGGGTGTGATCTTCGCCTATTTCAGGCCGGCCACCAAGTTTCCCCATGCGGGGCATGTTCTGCTGAGCACCTGGGCTTCTCTGTTTCACATATTGATGGCGCTGGGGGAATCAATCAGTGTATTGACATATATTGTAGTATTCGTATTTCTTTTCCTGGCAGTCTGGGCTCCCTGTTGCCTCAGCGATATTGTATTTCCGCTTCTGCTGGTAAAGACGGAAGAGATAAAGAAGGAGGTCGAAGCCGGAGAGAATCCTGTGGGCCGGTAATGGCCGGCAGAAAGGGCGGGGGCAGAATTTTTATTACAGCGCTCTTTCCGGCAGGGAACAGATGATCGATACAGCCATAAAGCAGAAGGATGTGGACAGGGCGGGGGAGTGGTTCAGCCTTTATGTGGGAACATTCAAGTACGGCAGTGAAAAGCTGCGCCACAGCACCATTCTGAAGGAGGAGCACTCTCTGCGGGTGAGGGATGAAATAGAAGATATCGGCAGGTCGCTTCAACTCGACCGGAATGAATTGCAGCTGGCCGGGATTACCGCACTGCTGCATGATATAGGCCGGTTCGAGCAGTTTGCCCGCTACGGTACCTTCGAGGATGCCAGGTCCGAGGACCACGCCGGGCTGGGAGTGAAGATTCTGAGAAGATACGGGATACTGGAGGGTTTTGGTGAGCACCTGTCAGAGCTGATGCTCGGGATCATAGGTTATCATAACAAGGCCGCCCTTCCGGAGAATGAGACAGAAACCTGCCTGTTTTTCTCCAGGTTGCTGCGGGATGCCGACAAGCTGGATATATACAGGGTGGTAAGCGATCATTACAGCAGTAAGGATAAGTGGACCGACGGACTTCTGGAATTCAGTTTTTCGGAAACTCCGGGCATCTCTGATGACGTCTATCAGGATATAGTAAACCACCGGATTGTGGATTTTAAACATGTGAATAACCTCAACGATTTCAAGCTCCTTCAGATAGGCTGGATATTCGATATAAATTTCGACCATACCCTTCGCAGCCTGGTCTCCAGGGGCTATCTCGAAGTAATCCGGAGCCTATTGCCCGATTCAGAGCAGATAGGCGAAATATTTGCAGTAACCGACTCTTATATCAACAGCAGATTTGAGAAGAAGAGCAGATGAAATCGTATCCTCAGACTCTGTAAGGACAAGCCTTCCTGTTACTCCAGCAGCGGATGAATTTGTGTCTGTGAATCATCGCGCCAGGATAAACGCCCGGCTCATTTATGATTTGCAGGCACCTCCTCTTGAATATATACAGGCCGGTTGGTTATCATTTACAGCTATTTCCGATAAAATATGCTGAAGCTGGAAGTGGGGGTAAAGTGAACTCATGGCCGGTAAGGAGTTGCTGCATATTACTGTATCCGGCAGAATATACTCATGCCGGGATAACCATGGTTGGTACAGGGAAGCCGGGGCTATTTACCGGCTGACCGGACCGGTTAAGGCAATATGGCTGAGACCGGGAACTGTACCTCGGGAGTTATGTCCTGTGTGTTTCCTAACAATGAGGAGGGTTCGGGTTGCCCGCTGTTGCGGAGGAGCAGGGGGAGCCGGTGAGGTGGTGGATCACGGAAGGAATGGTTTTCTGGTCCGGTACGGGGATGTGGATTTCCTCTCCCGGTATCTGAGTGGATTTACTTCCGTCCGGGAGATGCTGATACGGATGAGTCCGGAAGCACTGAAGAGTTGCCGTATTAATCATACCTGGAGGGAGACCGGGATCAAAGCAAGGGATTTTCTGCTTGAACATATATAGGAACGGCAATTTTCAGACGAAGATCAGAAGACTTACCGCCATAATTATCATACCGGCTATCAGCCCCATTATGGAATAGTGGTGTTCTCCGTATTCCTCAGCGGAGGGAAGGAGTTCATCCAGTGATATGTATACCATTATTCCGGCCACCGCAGCGAATACTATACCGAAAACTGTATCGCTGAAGATGGAAAATAGCAGGAAGTAACCTATTGCGGCTCCCACCGGTTCGGCCAGGCCGGAGAGGAAGGAGTATACGAAGGCCTTTTTCCTGCTCCCGGTGGAGTAATAGATGGGCACGGATACAGCGATGCCTTCGGGGATATTGTGTATGGCAACGGCGATGGCCAGGGGAAGCCCTATGCTCAGGTCCTTCAAAGCTCCTATGAAAGTGGCCAGCCCTTCAGGGAAGTTGTGCATGGATATAGCTATGGCGGTAAAGAATCCGGTCCGCAGGAGCCTGGAGTAATCCTGTTTTGGCCGGTTGTGGATCTCCTCCACCCGGTGGATTTCATGAGGATTCTGGAAGGAAGGTACCAGCCGGTCGATAAGGGCGGTAATCAGTACTCCTCCGAAGAATGAACCGGCGGTGGCCCAGTAGCCCAGCCGGGCTCCCAGCGCTTCGGTGAGCAGCTCCCTGGATCTGGGAAAGATGGCGACGAAGGAAACATAGAGCATTACCCCTGCGGAGAAGCCCAGGGCGGTGGAAAGCATCCGGGTATTGGTCCTTTTGGCAAAGAAGGCCAGCACACTGCCTATTCCGGTGGCCAGCCCGGCAAACAGGGTCAATCCGAATGCTATCAGGGTATTGTCAAATTCCACTTCGGTTCCCTCCGGGCTGGGATCAGGTACACTGGCCGGTCTGAACTTCCCGGAATTATATTCTCATTTCCTGAAGGCCATCAAGCAATAAAACCGGGCGGCGCTGCATTCCCTATTTCTCCCCCTCCTCCCGGAAAAGTCTCAGGTACTCCCCGTAACCCTCCTTCTCCAGGTCCTCCCTGGGAATAAAACGGAGGGCTGCAGAATTTATACAGTATCTCAGCCCGGTAGGCTCGGGACCATCCTCGAATACATGTCCCAGATGTGAATCCGCCCCCCTGCTCCGCACCTCTGTGCGCACCATGTTATGGCTGGCATCTCTTTTCTCTATTATATTATCCGGTTCCAGGGGCCGGGTAAAACTGGGCCAGCCTGAACCGGAATCGTACTTATGGACGGAGGCAAACAGCGGTTCGCCGCTTACCACATCCACATAGATTCCCTCCCGCTTGTTATCCCAGTACTTATTCCGGAAGGGAGGCTCGGTGCCGCACTCCCGGGTAACCCGGTACTGGAGGGGGGTCAGTCTTTCAGCCAGATCATCCCGGGGTGGGTTGGTATTGGTGCCACTGCTGTTTTTCTGTTCTCTCTCCTTTTTATCTTCGTCCTCATTAACTTTCCCGGGCCAGTTCTTCCAGATACTTTCCAGGGTGCGGTCTCTTCCGGAACCCCGGCGGTACCCCTGGTAACGTACCGGGCATTTCCGGTAGTAATCCTGATGATACTCCTCCGCCGGGTAAAACCGGTCCAGCTTCTCTATCCGTGTGGCCACGGGACCGTCCAGCACTCCGTATTTCTCGATCATCTCCCGGGACCGGGAAGCCAGCTCCCTCTGTTTTTCATTGTGGTAGAATATTGCGCTGGCGTACTGCGGGCCCCGGTCCACAAACTGCCCCCCCGTATCGGCGGGGTCGATATGACGCCAGAAAATCTTCAGCAGTTCCGGGTAACTTATCCTGGTACTGTCATAGTATACCTGGACCGCTTCCAGGTGGCCTGTGGTGCCCGAGCACACCTCCTGGTAGGTGGGATTTTCAGTTTCACCGCCGGTATATCCCGAGATCGCCCTGATCACTCCATCCACCTTTTCGAAGTCTGCTTCTATACACCAGAAACATCCTCCCGCGAATGTTGCCGATTCTATCTTCTCCTGATCGCTCATGGTTATTTCCAGCCTTTCGGAATGAGAGGAAGAATTTCCCCAGCCCCCGCCCGATATGATAATCAAAAACAGAATCCATATTCCCTTTTTCATGCAGATCACCTGCTCTCCGGGCACTGTTTGCAGATCATGCCCTGAATTAAATAACTTCACCCCTGAGCCGGAAGTCAAGGGAAAAGAAGGTATGGGAAGTCAGGCATCCACCCCTGGTTACAATAACTTGACAGATTGGCCGATAGGGGAATATAATTGATTTAAATAAAGTTATGGTATAATTATCCAGGCGGCCGGCTCCGGTATAGCGGGTGGACTGCTTTTGAATCTATCCGGAGCATGCCGGTCCGATTATGTCACAGGGGTTAATCTTTTATCTTCCGCCAATACCGAGAACAGGGAAGAGGGCTGAGAGATAAAGCCGTATAAGGAATAATTGATTGACATGAGATCAGGGGAGCAGAAACCGGGCAGGAGCAAATTCAGAAGGATAATGGATTATGTGAGGCCCTATGTGGGGCTGCAGATAGGTATAGCCCTGCTGATGATGATAGTGGTTGGGCTCAGCCTGATAGATCCCCTGGCCATGAAGATAGTCATCGACGATGTGATAGTGGACCGGAATTTCTCCCTGCTGAATGTGATTGTACTGGCCCTGGCCGGGCTGTTCCTGTTCCGGAGCGGGATGAGGGTGATAACTACCTACCTGATACAGTTTGTCAGCCAGAGGATACTTTTCGACATCAGGTTCGATCTGTTCAACCACCTTCAGGATCTTCACATAGGATTCTTTACCAGGACCAAAACGGGTGAAATCATCAGCCGGGTGAGGAATGATGTAGCCAGGGTGCAGAATGTCCTGAGCTCGACCCTGATATCCCTGATAACCGATATTGCGTCGATACTTATTACCTTCGTGATCATACTGTATCTGAACTGGAAACTTACCCTGATTTCTCTGCTGATCGTGCCGGGTTTCTTCATCAGCCAGTTCTATCTCAGCAGGAGGATCAGGAAGAAGAGCAGGGAGGTACGGGACAAATCGGCGGAGATAGTGAGCTTCTTCCAGGAGGTATTTTCCTCCATAAGGCTGATCCAGGCATTCGCCAAGCAGAAGTTCGAATCCATCCGGCTGATTAGAAAGAGCAAGGATCTGATTAACTTAAGAATCGGCCTGGGAGTGCTGGGAGGAGTGGCTACTTCAGTGGCCGGTTTTCTCTCCGCCATGGGGCCCATGGTGGTGCTCTGGTACGGGGGGCGGCAGGTTATGGAGGGAGCTCTCTCCCTGGGTAGCCTGGTAGCTTTCTATGCATATATCGGCCGCCTGTTCAGGCCCATTCTGAGACTGGCTCAGTATAATGTGGGCATTCAGTCGGCCCGGGCGGCAATAGACAGGATATTTGAATTTCTGGACATAGAGCCGGAGATAGTGGATTCACCCGGCAGCATAAATCTGGAAAAAGTGGAGGGGGAGATAGTATTCGATGAAGTGGGTTTTTCATATAGTCCTGGCGAGCCCATCCTGAAGGATGTCTCATTTCGTATTCATCCCGGACAGAGTGTGGCTATCGTGGGACCCAGCGGGGTGGGCAAGTCCACCATAGTAAACCTTATCGAAAGGTTCTATGATCCCACCACCGGCAGGGTGTTGATAGATGGCATGGATGTCAGGGAGATAAAGAGAAATTCCCTCCGTAATCACATCGGCCTGGTGTCGCAGAATACCGTGCTGTTCAATGCCACCATAAGGGAGAATATACTGTATGGAAAGAAGAGAGCTTCGGATGAGGAATTGATGGATGCATTGAGGAAGGCGGATATTGCCGACTTCATCTCCAACCTTCCCGGGGGGCTGGAGACGGTAGTGGGTGAGAGAGGGCTGAGGCTGTCCGGAGGCCAGAGCCAGCGGGTCTCCATAGCCAGAACCATCCTGAAGGACCCGGAGATCCTTATTCTGGATGAGGCCATGTCATCACTGGACACCAAATCAGAATTGCTTATTCACCGGGCTCTCAGGCCGCTGATGAAGGGAAGGACCACCATTATTGTGGCCCACCGGCTGACCTCCATAACGGATGCGGATGTTATCTTTGTGCTCTACCAGGGACGGCTGGCCGAGAGGGGTACCCATAGCGAGCTTATGAGCAACAGTAATGTATACCGGATGTTGTGGGATCAGATGAATCTGGAAGTTGGTTCCGGGGATGTGACAGAATGATATTGAGCCGGAAAGGGTACAGCGGGTATGATGATATAACTCTCGCTGCAGAAAGGTATTTGAAGGAATGATTGCAATGATGTCGGGGAGGGCAGGCATTTAAGTTATGAGAAGGATAACCAGGGTTTTTTCCATCGCTCTCTTTGTCTCTGTCCTTATCTTCATAGGGGTCGCCCTTGTGCTGGTACTGGGAAAGATGGATGAGACGGTGGAGGGATTCGGGCTGGTTGCCCCGGATATGCAGAGGGGCGTCTCGCCGGGAATCGATGGGATTGTAGACAGGGTATATGTGGAGGAGGGTGAGAAGATAGAGGGAGGGGATACTCTTTTTACCATAGATTCGGAAGAAATCGAGTTTGAGGTAAGGCGTGCGGAGAACGCCCTGGTGGAGGCCCGTTCAGCACTACAGAGAAGCCGGGATGAATATCAGAACCTCACCTCCACCCGCTCCTACGAGCTGGGGGTAATACTGGCCGACCTCAATGAAGCGGAGAAAAACAAGGATTTCTACCGGAGAAATATGGAGCGTACCAGGGAGCTTTACCAAAAGGGACTGGTGGATGAACAGGAGTATGAAAGGCAGAAGCTGCAGTACGAATCGAGCAAATCGTACTATAATGTGCTGAAATCGAGAAGCCGGATTCTTAAGACTCAGCTGAAGAGGCAGATCGAGGAGAGGCGGAGGGATCTGGGGCTGGCGGAGCGCTCCTATCAGCTGGTTAAAAGAAGGCTTGAGAAAACAGTGGTTCTCTCCCCCATGCCGGGCATCATCCTGACTTCACGGCCTGAGAATATGCTGGGGACCATGGTCAAACGGGGTGAGCCGGTTATGAATATCGCCAGCTTTGATGATTATATGTTCAACGCGGATATCGGGGAAACCGACATTACCGACGTTAAACAGGGGCAGGAGACCAAGGTTTTCCTGAACAGCTATCCTCACCGTGAATACAAGGTATTCCGGGGTACGGTGGAAAGGATCGCTTCGGTGCCGAAGATGGATCAAAGAGGGGCGGTATTCGAAGTGGGGATCAGGCTGGATGAACCCTGGGTGGAGGGGGAGGATGGAAAGAGGGACACCCTGCAATACGGCCTGATGGGAAGGGCTGAAATCATCATCAAACCCAGTGTCCGGCTGTACAAGATACTCATGGATGCGCTGGCCAAGTAGGCTTAAATACCCGGTTAGCCATTATCCTGATTTCTTGGAAGAATGTTTCTTCCATCCTGATCACTTTCCTTCTATTTAATTGATCCGGCAAAGGCAAGTTCTTAGATGGCATAGATGGTATGTTCAGGCACTCTGGGAGTCTTAAGGTCATTCTGCCAGGTGCCAGCACATATATGAAAGAGTGCCGCCCACCGTAATCAAGTTAAAAAGACGCTCCAGGGGCAGACACTGTGAATATGCCTACGGACATTCAATTATCCCTGAAACACCGGCTGGGCTGCTTCTTCCGGATTGGCCATGTCCAGCATCAGACAGACAATACCGGCCAGACCACTGTACAGGCTGAGGCTGTAATTGTGTATCAGTCCCCCTCTTTCAGCCATCAGGGCGAACCGGCGGGCGTATTCCAGCCACGGTCCTTCCGGGTCGGCTCCATGCAGGGTGAGGAGGGCATAGCTTGCTCCCGCTGCTCCGCAGCAGATATGTCCAAGACGGTAATCCTTACGACAAATGAGATAGTCTCCCGTTCTGCGGGCGGTTTCCAGAAAGAAGTCATCCCGGAATAGCCGGTATGCCAGTGCCCACAGGTGGAGCAGCCCGGGGGCTCCGTGGCACCAGCTGTCCATGAAGTGCTGGTTGCCCCTGTCATGGATGGGCCATCTGATACCATGTTCTTCCTCCACCCCTGCCCGGGCATGACGGATCACCTGTTCCTTTATCCAGGAGGGGATGGGTGTACCGGTAAGCCGTGCCCAGAATAGCAGGGCGTAGTATATTCCACCCCTGCCGTGGGCAATCCCCATGAAATGGTTGTTACCCCAGGGGGTCTCTCCGGGAGCGCGGCCGGCGGTATCCAGAAGCTTCCGGTACAGATGTTTTCCCCTCTCCATGATGCATTTGTCTCCGGTGTGGTGATAGAGCAGGGAGTATCCCATCAGTAGTCCGGGCAGGCCCTGCAGAAGGTCCTGGATTTCCAGGTACCGGCGGGGTGGGCTGGTTAGTTCATCTCTGGACCTACGGTAGACCGGCAGGTCGGTCTGTGAGCAGGCCACCAGGGCCTGGACCAGATGCACCCCCCTGTTGCCGTGATAGAGGGAATCCTCGATCTCGATATGAATGGGGCCATCCTTCATTTCGGGCAGTTTTATGCTGCTGTCATCCCGCGGGGAGTCAGCGATTTTATCGATCCACAGGCGGGCATTTCCTAGCCACCAGGGATCATCCCACTGGCAGGCCGCCTTCCAGAAGGTATAGGCAATTCCGGTGGCTCCGGAGTTGAGTGAGCGCCAGGGGGGATTCTGGAATTTATGAAAATCTTCAAAACGGCAGCGGGCCAGTATGTTGAGTCCCTTTTCCGCCTTCTTCCTCCAACTCTGTTCTGTCTGATTCTGCATGTTGATCCGGTGTTTCCGCCGGGCCGGCTGATTATATCATCCTCCGGAATCCCTTTCCGGTGAATTTCTCAATTTCTCAAGCTCCCCGGCGAATTCCTCCGCACTCCGGTATCGCCGGGAAGGCTCCTTGGCCAGGGCTTTGCGCAGTATGGCCTCCAGCTCCGGCCAGGGTTCGCTTTCGCATTCTTCGAAGCCGGGGGGAGGGTCATTGAGCACCCGCTGGAGAAAATCCTTTCGGTAGAATGAGGTGGTATAGGGATATTTGCCGGTAAACAGGGCAAAGATAATCACTCCGGCCGAATAGATCTCGCCGGCTACACTTCCCCACAACTTCTTCCTTTTTTCCTTCTTGTGCCTGGCATACTCGGGGGGCATATACTCCGTTACGCCACCCTCGCTGTGTTTGGACACATCCTTCTCATCCACCTGGATGGGACGGGCCAGCCCGAAATCAATCAGGCATACCTGCCCTTCCCTTACCAGGAAGTTGCCGGCATGAACATCCCCGTGCAGATATCCGGCCTGATGGACGGCATGTAAACCCTCCAGGCATTCTATGGAGAGTCTGAGCAGAAGGTCACGGGAGGGAGGCTGATCCGGGGAGTATGCGTAGGAGCGGACAGATGATCCGTCTATCCAGTCGAGCACTCCATAGATTCTTCCGTCATGTTCTCCGTATTCCCATACCTTCACCGTATAGGGACTGTCTATCTTTTCTATTATCCCGAATTCCTTCCGCAGCCTCTGGAATATCTTCTCCTTCATCTGCTGATTGGGAAAAGATCCCCGGCTGATCTTGAGTGCACGCAACTCTCCGGAGGTTATGTGCTCTACCCGGTATATTTCAGTATCCACTATCACATGCACATTCTCCAGTATCCGGTAGGAAAGCCACCGGTCCTTCTCCTCGAAGTCGGGTTCGATCGCTTCGGAAGCATCATCCTTCTTCTCCCCCTCCACCAGGAAGTTACTCATTACGAAATTCTTGATCATCCTGCGCATTTTGGGATCCAGCTCTTCCCTCTCCAGACCCTTGAGCTGGAGGAAGTGATCGAGCACTTCTTCATAGGTTGCTCCATCTTGCCCGAACCGGTTGAGCACATCCATCACATCCCGGTTTATTATCTTCATATGGGCGCGGGCCTTTCTTCGTTCGATGGCGAATAGTTCCTCCGGATCCTTTTCCCCTCCGGCGATCTGCCCGATCAGCTCATCCGGCAGTTCGGTTACCGGCTTTATCACCACATCCGAGGAGAGCCGCCAGATTCGTTTTTTCTTATTTCTGTTATCGTCCGGCATGTTTAATTCCGTCCTGCCCGGTTTGCCCGTTATACAAGGTTTAGTCATGCCCCTTTCGGTTTTCCGGCACAAAATCCATGGCCCAGCCCTCCCGCACCGGTCTCCACCGGTCGGCGTCGATTCCCCATCTTCTCATTCCTTCCCGGATGAATTCCAGAGGATCTTCCCGCCCACTACAGTGATAGCGGGCTATTATTCCGGCCAGTTTTCCGGTGATATACCTCCTCCAGGTGGTCCCTGATCCATTCTCCCGGGGTGGGTCCACTCCCAGGCTGATCAGCCGGTTGTTCCTTTTGAACTGATATGTGAATGGCACCCCCTGCCCCCTGAATTCAGAAGTCACGCCGGTCATTTTTCCGGCGAAATCCCCGGCTTCTTCCGGTGAAGCAAAGTAAACCTCCATCCTGGCCGGACGGAGAATCGAGACCGGTGTAATTCCCACGCGGAAGGAGTGCGCTCCCGAAGCGGCCACCTTACCCCTGACCATCCCGAATACCTCAGGGGTTTCCTCCGGCAGGGGGCTTATGTAAACCTTGAAATAATTCCTGTCAGTATTGATCCTCTTTCCATCTATTTCCCACCACCCCCACAGGTTTTCTCCTACGTTACTGTCATCAGGTTTATCCACAGGATGGATAGCAGATGGCATTCCCCTCCATCTCCCCTCCCGGTCCAGTCCCAGAAATTCTGATACAGCTTCCCTGTCGGGCAGCTTTTCCCGCCTGTTTCGGTGCATGGGAAGGGTGTTGTAAAGATAGAGCAGGGATGAAAGGCTCGACCTGCTGCGGTGGTTCGACTGCAGGGCGAATTGGAGGGCCATTCTGGATATCCTCCCGATATGGCCGGGGTTGCCCCTGTCCGGGGGAATGACCATGCCGGGAGGAGGAGGATTGAGCAGGTTGTAGCCCTCTGCACCGCTGACGAATTCTCCCTCCCGGAGGACCTCCAGCACATCATCAAGGATCAATTTATTTATCAGATCCGGTTTTATGTTGCCGCTCTCCGGCCGGAATTTCCGGGGAAGGCGGTTCAGTTTCTCAGGCTCCCTCAGGCTGAGCAGGAATTCTGTCATTGGCCGGTTGATGGCCTTGACGGTAAAGTTTGCTCTACCCGGGCAATGGAGAAGGCTGTAAGGCCTGGTCCCTGCAAGAACCTGCCGGAATTTCTCCTTCTGCTTCCCGGTAAGCGTCTTCACCGGGGTTATCCGGAAAGCAGGGTTGAGCCGAAAGGTATATTTGCCAATTCCCTCTGTCACAGCTATCTCTTTTTTCAAATACAACAGGTTTTATCAGTATCTTGCCTGAGATTATATGGATTACGGCCTGATTCTTCAAGTGTACACCGGCATTTTTCAATGCAGGAATCAGAGCTGCATTTGAACTTCAATCGGCCGGGAGTACTATTGATACCGGCCTGCTGTGAGAATGAATGGGAACGCTTTCTATATAATTTCTGCGATTCGGCAACTCTACCAGCTGAGAAGGTATGCAGCGAGCAAAGAATCAGCCATGCTGATTTATCAACGTGAAGTATGTTAAGGGCGGTTGCCATAATTCTTAAAGATTTAAGACAACTATAAAGGTAAGAAGGAGATAGCCATGACGAAGTTTTATTCAAACAGACCGGTGCTGAGATATTTTTCCCCCCGGTCGGGTATAATCACCACGATTTTACCCGAATCAATCCGCTCTGCTATGTTTTTTGCTGCAAACAACGCCGCTCCCGAACTCATTCCGGCAAAGATTCCCTCCTTTTCCGCCAGTTCCCTGGCGGTGGAGAAGGCCTCCTCCTCGGAAACGGAGACCTGCTGGTACAGGAAGTCCCGGTTGTAAATATC
This sequence comes from uncultured bacterium, assembly GCA_964613215.1. Taxonomy (GTDB): domain Bacteria; phylum Krumholzibacteriota; class Krumholzibacteriia; order Krumholzibacteriales; family CAZTHK01; genus CAZTHK01. Next base: position 39,301 of record CAZTHK010000027.1, read on the forward strand.
TCCTGAGAAGTCCTTCCGGGGGTTCTGCAGTCCCTGTATCCCGTATCCGCCGGTAGGGGCTACCCCGATGATCTTTGTCCGGGGGGATTCCTGCTTGAACCGGTAGGCTATTCCCATGATGGTTCCCGCAGTTCCTATACCAGCTACCAGATAGTCGATGTCATCAACCTGGCCGAGAATTTCCGGAGCGATGTCGGAATAGTGGGCCAGGGTGTTGTCCACATTGTTGAACTGATCGGCGAACCAGTATGATTCCGGATTTTCCTTTATATATTCCCTGGCCTGCTGTATTGCTCCCAGCGTTCCATCCCTTTCGCCGGTCAGTATTACTTCAGCTCCGTAGGATCTGAGCATGGTGCGTCTCTCCCTGCTGACCCCCTCTGACATTACAATCCTTACCCGGTATCCCTTCTGAGCCCCTACCATGGCCAGGGCAATCCCCATATTTCCGCTGGTTGCCTCCAGAATTGTCTTACCCTTTTTAAGAACCCCCCACTCTTCAGCCCGGTTTACCATATACAGGGCGGGGCGGTCCTTTATGGAGCCGGTGGGGTTTTCACCCTCCAGCTTGGCAAATATGCTGCTCTTCCTGTTGGGGCTGGAATTCTGCAGTTTTACCATGGGAGTATTCCCGATGGTCTGCAGCAGGCCGGTGTAGCTGGTCGTTTTAGATGACATGATTGGTCTTCCTTTCTCCTCATCTCCTCCTGCTCCCGGAACTGTCCGGGAATAAAAAAAGCTCCCGGAGGTTTCCGGGAGCCTGGAAGTCTTAGATTTTATTAGAGAATTACATACAGACTTCGGTTCCCGGGGATATGTCGGGAACGCAACAACAATCACAAGCGCCTGTATGTATTCTCTTTACCATAGTAATAGTTCCTTCAATTCGAACATTATTATAGCATGGAATATGCCTCTTTTTCAACCCCGGAATCATGTTTTGCCAGAAATTATCAATTAATTGCTGAAAGGATTCAGAAAATGCTGTAAGGTTGATTCAGATGCCGGCACGGAAATTATCTGAAAGGTTCTGCATCTTCCGGCTCTGATTCAGATTAAGTATGGCCGGATGTCGTATATCAGCATAGTGATCGCAGCCGTTATTTTGACCCGGAATAGAAGGGGGAATGTAAGATGAGCAGTGATGAAGCAATAGAAATGCTGGAAAATATCAGGAATTATGGTGGGGAGAGGGAAACAGCCGGGTTGCCCGATGAAACCATCCGGGAATTCCTGGAGAGGGATGAAACGCTGCGGATTGCTATCCGGCAGGCGGTGGAGGAGCATAAGCGGCTGCAGGATCAGTTTGCCGAAGAGTTGAAAATGCCGGAGAAGGAGTTATGTGAATTACTCCAGTCCGGCCTGGTCAATTTCTACCCCGCCAATACCAGAAATCCCTTCGTGGGCCTGGGTGCCGCAGGTCCCTGGCTGGTAACCAGCCACGGGGCGGTGCTGCACGATTCGGCCGGCTACGGAATGCTGGGGCTGGGTCACAATGCCCCCGAGCTTCTGAAGCCCATGGGCAGGCCCTGGGTGATGGCCAATGTGATGACCCCGCAGTTCAGTCATAAGCGTTTCACCGACCGTTTGAAGAAAGAGATAGGACATACCAGGGGTGAATGCCCCTTCAGCCGGTTTATCTGTATGAACAGTGGTTCGGAGTCGGTAAGCGTGGCTTCCCGGATATGTGACATCAATGCCCTTCTTCAGACCAGATCCGGAGGTCGGCATGAAGGGAAGATTATCAGGCAGCTGGCGGTGGAGGAGGGATTCCACGGACGCACCTACAGACCGGCCAGCGTTTCGGATTCCACCAGGGAAGCCTACCGGAAACATCTGGCCTCATTTCAGGGGGAGTCCACACTGGTAACCGTACCGCTGAATGACTGTGATGCGCTGGAGAAGGCCTTCCGGCAGGCTGAGGATGAAGGTGTATTCTTCGAAGCAATGTATATAGAACCGGTGATGGGGGAGGGAGAGCCGGGAAGGGCTATCAGCAGGGAATTCTACGATCTGGCCAGAAAGCTTACCGCTGAGAACAATTCCATGTTTATATGCGATTCCATCCAGGCAGCCCTGAGAGCCCATGGTTGTCTCAGTATCATAGACTATCCCGGCTTCGAGGATTGCCAGCCGCCCGATTGCGAAACCTTCTCCAAGGCTCTGAACGCCGGCCAGTATCCCCTCTCTGTACTGGGGCTAACAGAAGAGTTCGCCGAAATATACGTCCCGGGCGTTTATGGTAATACCATGACCACCAATCCCCGGGCTCTGGAGGTCGGTTGCGTGGTTCTGGACAGTATCACCGATAAACTGCGTACAAATATAAGGGAGCGGGGGAAGGAATTTTATGATAAATTGAAGGGGCTGTCGGACGAGTTCCCCGGAGCAATCGAATCGATATCCGGCACCGGTCTGATGCTGAACGCAGAACTTAATCCGGACCGCTACCAGGTGGTTGCCGAAGAGGGCTTCGAATATTATCTGCGCACCCATGGCATCGAGATGATCCATGGCGGTCATAACGGGATAAGGTTCACCCCCCACTTTGCCGTTACCTCCGAAGAGATCGACCTGATAATCGATACCATCAGGAAGGGCCTGAAGGAACTGGGTTGAGGGGGCAGCAGCCCGCCTTCAGGAAAACAATCTATTGTGATTTACCTCTATATTCTCTCAGGTAATATTCTGCCCAAGTAGTCTAAGACAGGCGATTTTTAAAGATTTTTCCCAAAAACAGCTGAAGATAGAATTAGCCACTCTCCTGTTATTCCATTCACATGGATAATCATCGAAAAACTGTTTCAAAAGCTGTGACACCTGTGTCAAGCATGGGTGGATGTGTAACCCTGCTTTAACTCGCTGTAGATGCTAGAATTATAAAAAAGGTGTATCATGAGGTGTGTCACCGGGTGTGTCAGGGGGTGATACAGTTTTGCGATTTATACTAATGCCTATACATTGATAGACCCTTCTTTTTTGTAAAATCCGCAAAATTTTCCTGTTTTGTAACTGGCTATTGGTCAAAGAGATAATGAGACTTATAAGGATCAATTGGCGGAAATATGGTCATGATAAATCTCTGCCTGTCATTTCGGGAATGCTGTATGCAGATATATAAAGGTGCAGATGACGGTGAGCTGCCACATAATGAAAACATTTAATATAGATTGATTGGTGTAATCAGCACTGGTTTTAAGTGGCTGCGGGAATATGCAGATGAATGTTGTATTGGGCGAAGGGAGTGGAAGGAGGTGATGGTTATAGAGAATGGATTTGTGATTCCTGGGTGGAAGAGGTGATGTTGATACTGTTAATTTCAATTAGGGGGAAAGTAACAATGTTTAATAGGATTGTTATGATTTTAACCATGGCGGTACTGATAGGTTATTCCAATGCCTGCATTCTGGGCTCGGGAGATGATGGAGATAATGGGGACAAGAAGGATGAGGAAACCAGGAGGATTAAAGTAGAGGAAGCAAGCTGGGGGGAGATAAAAGAAATTTTCGCTGGTGGCGGCGGGAAGGATGAGGGATAAATAAGCAAAAGGTGGTAGTTCGCCGTCGTCTGCATTTTTATTGAAAAGAGCCGGCTGGTTGATGAGAAGGAGTAAATTATGATGAGGAAATTGGTAGAGGTTTCAGTACTGGTGTTAGTTGTGGTTTTATGCCATTGTGTTGACGCTTTGGCGGGTGATACCACCGGAGTTGAGAAGGGACTTGTTATATACAGGGACAGGATACTGGAGCCGCCGTTTGAATTTACCGGGATCGAAAGTGATACCTTAAAGCTTAACGGTATTCCATATTCACCGGTTAGAAGGTATGAGGTGGATTTGAAGGATAAAGGCAAGTTATTGCCGGACTCATTAATTGAGAAGAGAAGGGCGGAATTGAAAGAGAAAGGGTTGTTGAATAGAAAGCAGACGAGCAAAGAAATTATCAAAAAACAGCATGAATTAAGTGTGTTTGCACATGAAAAATCCAGAGAAACTAAAACGTATGAGGAGAAAAAAGCTGTTTATGCCAGGATTATGGAAGAGTCCCCTCTTGTTGATAGCACAACGATTGGAGGGAATACAGTTGTTGTATATTGGAAACACACTGGGCCAGAACCCGAAGCCTGCATAATATCTCGTGAGTATACTCCTCCATTAACAGAAGAGCAGCGTCATGCCAGGAGAACGAGGATTCGTAAACGTAGTATTGAGGAATTTTGGGAATACTATGCTAAAGGCGGAACGATAGTATTTGGTGGAATTCCTGGGCATTTATATCATCCAAGGACGGAAATAACTAGAAAGGCAATAGAGAAGCTTAAGCGTGGAGACACTTTAACCACTTATGAGAAGAAAGGGTCTGTATTTTATGAGGAGAAATTGCTGAATCTGTTCAAAAAGCGGTTTAAAAGAATGAGGAAGGGTGAGTGATAAAGATGAGGAAATATGCGGAGATAATAATAATTTTTCTGGCAATCGTTTTTATTATGAATGTGAATACATTCGGTGCAGATCACCAGACCCCTGGTTCTTCTATTGCCAAGGTTATAAGACCATGGCCTGGTTTAGGTGAAAGAGCTCAATCTAAAAATGCTATGGAAAAATGGGCTTATAACACAAGCGTATTGAAAAATGAAGAGATTAATCTAGAGCCTACAATAACAATCTCTGATGTTCTTAACGGTGTTTACAGAGGTTGGGTAGGGGCTGTTGAAATAAGTACCCATGGAACACAGTATGGCCATTCAATAGAAGTATATGAGTATTCTGATGCCGGAAAAGATAAGCGGAATATTGAATATAATACTACTTACCAGCATTATCATGACTTGCTTTTTAAAGGAGAGAAAGACGGCAAAGGCTATTTTATCGCCATCAGATATTCTGCTCTGCCGTCATATGTGAACGAGAGTTTTGGCATGATGGGGAATGCCATTTTTCATAATCAATGTTGCTATGGCTCTCAAGCTCTTTCAGACTTGCTGACCTGCGGTGCTGTAACTGCTTACGGTCCATCAGGTGCAGTGACAGAAACTGATGGTGCCAGTAATGTTGAAATACTCTGGAATAATCTTGGCAAGGATTGGTATAAACGCAAGAACTGCTTTTGTTGCACCACTGGTGATGCTTATACTGACTGCCCAAATCTGCAATTAAGCGGAGCAGTAAATATAGTGCTTGGACCAGCTGTTACTGATTGTTCGCAGGAGAATTATACGGAAGTGCCGCCGGGAGGCCTTGATGTACAGTTAACTCTTGATACGGATATCTGTCACGATCCTGTATTATTCCCAGCTTCTGATGCTGTGGATGTTTACGGCAATATTGAGTTGGAGAGCGTTGAGTGGGTAGATAGCGATGGTATAAAAGCGGTGGTCAAACCTAAAGACAGCAGTGATGAAGGAGAAGGTACCGTTACTTTTATAGCTACACAGATTGTGAGTGCTTGGGAATGCACGTTTTTATACATGAATGGAGGTGAAAATTACTCACTTACTTTGAACAGTGACGGTGATCCTGCGGCGACGGTGAGTGGTTTTTATGTCTGTGATGGGGTAGCGCACTGGAAAGTGAGTTCTGAGTATAAGACTGCCGGATACAGGATTGATGGTACTTCTGATGGTGGTGATAGCTGGGAAGAGGTAGCCGCGGTGGATGCAGGTATTGGTAACCGCATGGTGGTGGTTGGAGATGATTATTACGGTTACCGTCTGGTTGAGATCGAGGAGGGTGGCCGGGAATTAATAGACGGAGTGGTAAGACCTGGTGAGAGGGCAGTACCGCCTGAGAATGATGTGCCTGCTGAGGAGGATTTGAGGAACAAGCTGGCTGAACTTGCCCGGGAGCGTGAGAGGATAGGTTTTCTCAATGGTAAATCCGCAACCATGGGCGAAGGGGAGGAGTATGTGATTTTTACAGTGGATTCTCTGGCTGACGAGGTTGACAGCTATGTAGCTGAATACTGGCGTGGGTTTGGTTATTCTGTGGTGGTAAATTCCGTTGATAATTATCCAGCTGATCCTGACAGTTTTCGTACTGCGCTCAAAGATAGCATAGCGGGGTATGCAGAAGCTGGAGCCATGTACTTTCATCTGATAGGCGATGCCAATGACTGGCAGCAGTTCAGCACTCCCTGGCCCGGTGAATGGGAGCAGATACGGCAGGACTATCTCGACGGTGGTTATCCTGCGGGAGGTCAACCGGAGAAGGATCTCATACCTACCTGGTCATTTCCTGACACACTTCCCCGTGACAGGTGCACATCATATTTTGTTCCCTATACCCTTACCGATAAGCCATACTCTGATACCGATGGGGATGGTATACCGGATGTAGTGGTTACCCGTTGGCCAGTTACCACGGAGGCGGAAGTGCTTGCGCTTGCTTATAAGATGCAGTGGTATATGGATTGTGGAGTACCTGAGACGGAGTATTCGGTAATGACCTGTGTGGGGGATCTGTATCACATGGAATCTGGAGATGGTGATTATGCTGCCAGGGTTGCTGATACCATTGTTTCTGCTCTGCCTGCCGGTCAGGATACATCTTTTATATATGAGTCGGACTACTTTTTCGAGGGTGACCGTAATACGGCGGTTGCGGATTTATGGAATGAAGTTGATCCTTCGCTAGTGCTGATGGTTGCCAGTTGTTCCAACCGTTCTAAGCCGGGCAACTTTTTTGTTCGTGTGGGCACCAGCAATCCTTTTCATATGGATATGCTGGAGGATGGTTATCCAGCGGTGGTGTTTGGTTTTTCCTGTGATACCGGGGATTTTGCCAGGACGGAGGACTCGGAGTGGGGCAAGCCTGTGTTTGAACGTTTTCTGGTGGAGGGGGATAAGGGAGCGGTGGCCTGGATTGGTCCGGTGCTGGGTAGTTGGCAGAGGGGTAACAGGGTAATGGGCAAGTATCTTGTGGAGGAGTTGTACGGTGATTTGAGCAGGCCGGTGGCGGAGTCCTTCCTGATAGCACAGCAGCGGGTATATCAGGATTACCCTGAGGACAGCGGGATGTTAAAGACGGTGGATATGTATGCTTTTCTGGGGCATCCGCTGTTAAGAATGTACCGGGAGGCTGTGATTACTGCGGCAGATGGTGGTGAGGTGCCCGTAACAGTTAGGCTGGCGCAGAATCATCCCAATCCCTTCAATCCTGCCACTGAGATTGAATTCAGCATAAGCTGCCGTGGTAATGTAGAGTTGGTGGTGTATGATGTGTCTGGGAGAAGAGTGAGAGAGCTTGTAAATGGTGAGATGGAAGCCGGCAGGCACAGGGTAGGGTGGGATGGGAGGAATGACAGGGGTGTGGATGTAGCTTCGGGTTTGTATTTTTACCGGCTCAAGGCGCTGGGAGAGACAAGGTGCAGGAAGATGGTGTTGTTGCGGTAGTTGGTCATCGGAGAGAGGGTGGCTCCGGCTGAACCGGTGGGCGAGTTTATACAAACCTGGCCACCGGTTTTTTCTATCCCCGGGGAAATAGTGATAGAGCTTAAAGCCTTGAGGGAGAGGCGGGAGGATGTTCCTGCGCTGTTTGCATACTATATGGATGAGTTTGGAGATGGTTTGAGGGTGGAGGATGGGTTGATGGAGTTGTTGTGCCAGTATCACTGGCCTGGGAATGTGAGGGAACTGGTAAATGTAACCAGGACATTATATGTGCTGGGAAGGAAGCGGAAGGTGATAAGAATCACTGATATCCCGGCCAGGATAAGAAGTATGATGACAGGTGAGGTGGGGATGGATGCAGGGAGGGGATCGGAAGATTCTGTATTGCAGATGCTGAGAAGCGGGGGTGGAAGTGGATCGGAAGAAGTAAGGCGGTTGATAGAAAGTTCCCTGGATAAGCATGACGGTAACAAGAGTGCAGTGGCGCGGGAGCTTGGGATATCCCGGAATACACTTTACCGCCGGCTTCGAGAGCTTAAGATAGATTAAGATATAATTCTTATATTTTTCCATTCACATGGATAATCATCGAAAAACTGTTTCAAAAGCTGTGACACCTGTGTCAAGCATGGGTGGATGTGTAACCCTGCTTTAACTCGCTGTAGATGCTAGAATTATAAAAAAGGTGTATCATGAGGTGTGTCACCGGGTGTGTCAGGGGGTGATACAGTTTTGCGATTTATACTAATGCCCAGGCATTGATAGGCCCTTCTTTTTTGTAAAATCCGCAAAATTTTATGCTTTGTAATTGATTATTATTCATAAGGATAATGAGACTTTTAAGAATAAATTGGCTGAAATTTGGCACTGATAAATCTCTGCCTGTCATTTCGGGAATGCTGTATGCAGATATATATGGGTGCAGATGACGGTGAGCTGCCATTATTTAAAAAAATAGAATGGGGTGGGATGAAATTGCGTTCGGTTTGATCTCGCCATGTGATTCTTTTGGATGAAATTGAATTGGATTATTTAGCCTGAATAATTCATAAACCTGATTTTTATTGTAAAATAACAGGGTATT
>CAZTHK010000028.1:0-46826 GCA_964613215.1 uncultured bacterium
GGAGAATACCCTGTTATTTTACAATAAAAATCAGGTTTATGAATTATTCAGGCTAGATGAGCCAGAGTACATTCCAGAGCGTGGTGAACTTATTATGAGCTATAGAGACAAGAGAAACACAAAACTGGATATCAGCTGCTCTGGTAGAGGAATGCAACAGACTATGCTCTTGTTAGCCTATCTAATTTCTAATCCTAATTCTGTGCTTATCCTCGATGAACCCGATGCGCACCTTGAAATTTTACGACAGCGCCAAATATATCAGGTTCTATCTGAGTGGGCACAGAAATATAACGGGCAGATTGTAGCAGCCAGCCATTCTGAGGTTGTATTGAATGAAGCAGCAGGCCGTGATGTTGTAATAGCTTTTCTTGGAAAAGCCCATAGAATTGACCGTGGATCACAACTTTCAAAAGCGCTAAAAGAAATTGGATACGATCAATATTTTCAAGCAGAACAGAGAGGCTGGGTTCTTTATGTAGAAGGTTCAACCGACTTGGCGATCCTTCGAGAGTTAGCAATTAAAAGCGACCATCCTGCAGCTGAACTATTGAGTCAACCGTTTGTAAAATACGTTGGTAATATACCAAAACAAACATTATCACATTTCTTTGGATTAAGAGAGGCAAAACCAGACTTATTAGGAATAGCTATATATGATAAGCTTGAAACAGATGTTGAAAGTAAACCCGGCCTTCGACAGGTAATGTGGAAAAAGAATGAAATTGAAAACTACATTTGCTTGCCTGATGCGCTTTATTCATGGGCGCAAAATTTTGGAACTAAGCAGTTCGGCGATCTTTTCAAGCAATCGGCACACAATGCTATGGAAGAATCTATTGAATCAGTTGGAAAAGCGTTGGAAACATTAGGCAAATCACCGTGGTCGGATAAGTTAAAAACTTCTGATGAATTCCTGGAACCTTTGTTCAATAAATTCTTTGTTAAGTTAAAATTACCCAACACAATGCAGAAATCATCCTATTACAAATTAGCTTCCCATGTTCCGAAAAGTAAAATTCATCAAGATGTTAAAGAGGTACTTGACATAATTTCTGAAGTTGCTAAAAAAGCAAAACCAAAAACAAATGATGATCAAACATGATTTCCACAGGATACAAAATTATTAAAGAAGTAGATTCCTGATTTGCAGTAGTTAACAATTGATCATACAGGAACTTAACTGGTGACTTTGTATGTTAGATCTAGTCTAAACTAATACAGTTAGGAATTTCATATTATCTCTCAAGGATGAATTGTAAGATTAAATAATGGCTGATCCTTGTTTTTTTTTGTAAGTACTGCTAATATTACAGGGACTTCAATTATTTTTCCCATTTCTTGCAGTTCAACTTCACCACCAGATTCATCAGATGGAATAGGGCTTCTCTCACCCCGGTCCCCTGGGTTTACAATAATTCCGAGATCTATTATTCCCTTCTTATAGCCGTATTCGAATTTCATAAGATCGGTTAAAATCTTTTCCATTTGGTTCCATTCAATTTCAATTGCAACTTTGTCTTTGTAACCGTCATATGAATAGCGTCGGTTAGGGATTCCAACTGAATGTTCTGTATCCCAATCGTATTTATTGAGAATTTCTTTCTGGAATTTTAGGCCTTTTAATCCTTTGATCCATCCGTTCTCAAGTTCTGCTATAATTGAAGTTACGTCAGAGTAAAGATTTTTTGACTTTAGTATTTCATTTACATTGCCAATTGTAGACTTTCGTATTCCCATTACATTTCCTTTCTATATTTTTAACCATCTGCTGTTATAAATAATCCGTTAGCTGGAATTAGTGACCGTGGTTATAATTAACGCAAGATGCTTACCAAATTTTTAACGCTATAAAGTTAACCTCAATCCTTCAATAACACCATTGATGCTGGTTGGGTTGATGGCTAATTGACGCCGCTTTTTTCTCATGCCTGAAATCAGGCAACTTCACTACCTGTGGATGAATAAAGGGAGGCTTAATCTGGGCAGGTTGGCCTGTCCACGGAAAGAATCTTCAGTCCGGTCATTATAATTTTGACGGATTAAGTTTAAATATGGCTGGTATATAATAGAATTGACTTTTATCGAACCAGGATCATTTTGCGGGTGATACTTTTTGTGCCAGTATTGAGCCGATAAAAGTAAATTCCGGAACTTAATCTATTTCCTCTATTATCTGTACCAGTCCAATTTACACTATGAAATCCCTTACCCATATTTTTCTCTATCAATGTACGCACTTGTTTTCCTGAAACGTCGTAGATTGTCAATTTAACGTTGCTTCTGTTTGGTAGGTAAAATTCTATTGCCGTTGAAGGATTGAATGGATTCGGGTAATTTTGATAGAGAGTAAGAGGCATTGCCGGGATTGAAACGAACCTTGTTTCAAAAAGTATGTTATTATTATTTCCGTTCAAAATCTCAATGCGATAACGGTAAGATTCGTCCGGTAGACAAGAACTATCTTTGTATCTGAATGACAAATTGTCCCTAATAATTTTGCCTGATGTCAAATATTCATGATCGCCTTCTGATTTTTTATAGCGAGAGATTAAGAATTCTGATTCGTCTTCGTATCTTGATAGTTGCCACGACAACTCGATAGCAAAACCATCCCTATGAATAGAGAAACTTTGCAACAGCGTTTTTACTACATCATCTGGTACAAGCTCAGCCGGAGAGCTTTTATTACCATGTCTGTCAACTGCCGATAATTTATAGTAAAATCCGGATTCCTTTGTCCATTCATCATCAAAGTATGAAGCTTCTGTTGTTTTAGTTAATTGATTCTGCGAAGTTGGGTTGAAATTTTGAGATGTATTCCTATACAACAAATAATGAGAAAGATCACGTTCAGTGTTAGAGTGCCAGTTTATCTCAAGGCCATCAGGATCAGTCGATTGGAAGCCTGATAATTTTGTAGGTTTGTCTGGCGCAAGGTTATCGACTGAATATCCTGTGGCTATGTTGGACACGAAGTATACGCTTGGGTAGTTGGTATGAGCTGTTACAATAAATTCCTCAACAGCGTTGTCGTTTTCTGTTGAGTCTTTTAAAGTTCCTATGCAGAAGTTGTATTCATCCTGCTGATTAGATGAGTGGAACCCCAAGCTTTCCCAGTTGCCGGGCGGGAATCCCAGATTAGAGCACTGATTCTCAAGTATGATAATGTTATTAAACCCATTACCTGAAATTAATTCATAAACTTTTTTTCGATCTAATTTATCGTTTGCGCGGTCAATGTTCGAGGTAGCAATAGAAATTTTTCTCCATATGTTGTAGCCATAAACAGGATAATTTACGGGCGGAGTATTTACATAATTATCATATTCTGATGAATATACATTAATTCTAATCCATCCACCTTCATCATTAATTATGTCGTCGATACCTTGTATTTCTGGAGAAGGTCGTGGCCATTCTAAATCGCTGGTTATTCTTTGAGAATAAATATCTTCATTATTATTCCCCTCTCTATAATCCTGCCAAACTAAAAATAGATCATTATTACCATTTCTTGTTAATTCGCATACTTCTTGTTCACCACTTACACCGCAAATCAGACCATTCAATTCATTCTCTCCACCATTTTCAATTTTCCATATGTATAAATCGTAATCTTCCTGATTATAACTAACAGTTGCAATAATATAAGCTCCGCCATAGCCATCATGAATGATTTTAGGGTATTCTATTATGCTAGCCAAAAAAGTTGGAATCGATATTTGCTTTTTGTTCCAGATTGTATTTCCCAAGCTGTCCAGTTTTTCAATGTAGAAATAATAATTATATTCATATTCTTTTTCTTTCCAGCATATTATTGCACCGCCATTATCATCATCTGTAATTAATGGGCCTCCACACCAGAATTCAATGTTCGTCTCAGAAATATTTATTCCGTTATGAGTCCAAAGGGCGCTGCCACCTCCGTCAATTCGTTGTGCGAAAATTTCGTTAGTAGTTATATTTTTCCAGCAGATTATGGCACCATGATTTCCATCAGCAATTACCTGATTATATCCCTGGTCGTCATCTGTATTGGAGATAGGTATTCCATTCTCGGTCCAGAGAATATTGCCGCTGGCGCTGATATGTTGGCCATAAATATCATCAATATCATCTCCGCTACGTTCATCCTCCCAGCAGATAATCGCACCACCGTTTCCATCAGATACTATGTTTGGTTCAAATTGTCTTCCTGTTTCAGTACAGATAGCCTGACCATTTTCAGCCCAGAGGGTTATACCGTTGGAATCTATCCTCTGTGCAAATATATCATCATTTCCATTTCTGCTATCTTCCCAACAAATAATTGCACCGCCATTTCCATCAGAAATCATACTGATACTATTACCATAATCAAAAGCTCCATCTACTGTGCAAACAGCTACACCGCTTTCATTCCACAGAGAGTTTCCAGATGCATTGATTCTTTTAGCGAATATTTCTCCATAACCGGTATATCTGTCATCAATCCAACTTATAATTGCTCCACCATTTCCATCAGGTACAATATTTGGCCTTTTTTCTTTCCAATTCTCATTACTGACAGATATACCATTATCAACCCACATTGCTATTCCAAGAGTATCCAGTTTCTGGGCATATATATCTAAATTCTGGTTCCTTCCATCTTCCCAAACGATAATAATTTCTCCATTACCAGTTGATATAATTCTGGGATTGTATTGTGCTTCAGGAGTTGTGCAAACTTCTGTCCCATCTATCTTCCATTCAGCATTTGCTTGATATGGTAGATAAAAAGAAAAAATAAGAATTAAAATACTTACAATGACGAAGCGTTTTTCCATTTTCGATCCCCCTTATTCATATAAGGAAGTTTTCACTGTCTTGCGCGTTAAGTTGTATTTTGTTATCTAACCCAAATTGACAGGTTAATGTTACTGATTATTTATTATACTACAATTGAAGAGCATAGTGAATGTATTTCCTGGGGGAGAACGGGGGGGGAATCCTGGGGGAGTATAGACCATGTTTTAATAAGCCACATAAGCCAGAAAAATATATTTAAAACTAGTTTAATATGTTTTATAATCGTAATCATCATAATTTACGATGTCTGAAAGCCCTATTACATTTAAATGGTTGAACTTCTGGCATCGGACCCCATTGCCGTAGAATGATGATATAGAGTTTAGTTTTGGTTATGGAAAATTGATTTTAGGCCAGTTGTGAATTGGGGTTTATAGATATAAAAGTTAATTTGGTGGGAAGGGAGAATGCAGATGAAGACGGATAAGCATTATAATATGGCCTTTACGGCTGGCAGCTTCTGTTACAATGAATCGGTTATAGTAGCAGAAGTTTATGATGAACTGGGGGAGTGGGAAAGGACAAAAGATCGGGTGTTGCAGAATAATTTGCTGCAGGCGCATAAGATGAATTCTGCGGTTAGGATATACCGGGAAGTGGAAGAGCGGCTAAAGCAGCTGACTGAGAATGAACTCGATTTATTGCTCTCTGGAAGCCGGTTTGAAAAGCTCTGCATTCTGTGGATCGCAGTATGTAAGAGGCATCAGTTCATTTTTGAATTTGCTAAAGAAGTGGTTAGAGAGAAATACCTTCATCTGGAAATGCTGGTTACATATAAGGATTTTGACCGTTTCTATGCAGATAGGGCCGAGTGGCATGAAGAGCTTGAAAAACTCAGTGATTCTACCAGATCTAAGATAAGGCAAGTATTGTTCAAGATCATGAAGCAGGCAGGTATAATTTCAGAGGAAGGTATTATTAATCCGGTGATTCTGAACAGAGAAGTGATAATGGCGATTATCCAGGATGACAGATCCCTGCTCGCAGCCTTCCCGATTTCTGAAAGAGATGTTCAGTCTGTTATGGATGGTGATAAGAATGTCTGATGAGTTCATCAAGGATAATTTTGATCATCTCTTGAAAGTTCTCAGTAGTGAACGCTTTCTGAAGAAACAGGGGTTGGGGAATGAGGTGCCGTTTTTTATATTCCCATTCCCGCCTGAGTTTTCCAACCAGGTCTCCAAGATGGGTAAACAGCTCATAGGGAGCCTGAAAAGTAAGGGTATAGAAGTGCTGAAGATCAATCTTTATGATCTTTCAATAGAAATTCTCAAGAAAATAGGAATCTGGGAAAAAATAATCGAGATTGAAAAAGATACATCCAAAGAAAAGTTCAAGGAGATCCTGCAGGGAGCGCTTGATATAGAAGATAACCTGATACCGTCTATAGCAGATAAGATGGAAAATAGTGATTTTGATATTATGTTTATTACTGGTGTGGGAGAAGTATTCCCATATATCAGGTCGCACACTGTTCTTAATAATCTTCAGAGCACTGCAGATGAGAAGCCAACCGTTATGTTCTTTCCCGGCGAGTATATACATTCACCGGAGAAGGGGGTATCTCTTGAACTTTTCGGGCGGCTTCATGACGACAATTACTACAGGGCTTTTAATATTGCTGAATACAAGGTTTGATAGGGGGGATATAAGTTGAAAATTGAAGAGGTTTTCCAGAAGGATATTAAAAGGCAGATCGAGGGAGTTATAAAGGCTGACGATCAGAAGCATCTTCTGACCGAAGTCGAAGAATATGTTCTTACCAACGAGGTGGCACAAAATCTGGAAGAGTTGCTGGAGGCCTACAATAACTACGAGGAAGGAAATGGGGTCTGGATCTCTGGTTTTTTCGGTTCCGGGAAATCGCATCTTTTAAAAATGTTGGCATTTCTTCTTGAGAACAGGTCTATCGAGGGCAACCATGTTGTTGATATGTTCATGCCCAAGTGTGGAGATAATGAGATGCTTAAAGCTGACCTTAAAAAGGCTATAGGCATTCCATCAAAAAGTGTTCTTTTCAACATCGATCAGAAAGCGGATGTTATAACTAAGAAGGATATTGATGCTGTCCTGGTTGTTTTCATGAAGGTTTTTGATGAGATGTGCGGATATTACGGCAAGCAGGGATATATTGCGAAGTTTGAAAGAGACCTTGATAGCAGAGGCGAATATCAGCAATTCAAGGATAATTACAGAGAAATAGCTGGCAAGGATTGGGAGGAAGGGCGAAAAGTAGCCCTTCTTGAATCAGATAACATAGCCCTGACATATGCAAGGGTGAAGGGGATGGATGACCAAGATCAGCCTGAGAATATAATTGATAAATACCGGGAGCAGTACAAGATCTCCATTGAAGACTTTGCCGAGCAGGTTAAAAGTTACATCGACAGCCAGGGCAAGGATTTCCGGATAAATTTCTTCGTGGATGAAGTGGGGCAGTATGTGGCCGGGAACGTCAAACTTATGACCAACCTTCAGACAATCGCAGAGAGCCTTGCCACCAAGTGCAATGGTCGAGCATGGCTTTTTGTAACCGCACAGCAGGAGATGAAGGATGTGCTGGGGGAGGGAAGTGGGGCACAGAGTACCGATTTCTCAAAGATTATAGACAGGTTTAAGACCAGGATATCACTTACCAGCAGAGATGTGGAAGAGGTAATACAGAAGAGGCTCCTGGCTAAAAAGGAGAGCTGCATAGAAGAGCTTTCCGAGATATTCAGTGCCCAGAAGAACAATTTCATGACTCTGTTCGGTTTTTCAGACAGTTCGCGAAAATACAGAAATTATCAGGACCAAAATCATTTCATAAGCTGTTATCCGTTTGTTCCATACCAGTTCTCGCTATTCCAGACATCTATACAGAACCTTTCAGCTCAAAACGCCTTCCAGGGAAAGCACCAGTCGGTAGGCGAGAGATCAATGCTGTCAGTATTTAAGGAAGTAGTAGAAAATATTTCAGAGAGCAAGCTGGGTAGAATAGCTACTTTCGATCGGATGTTCGACGGTATCAGCAAGACGCTAAAATCCAATCATGAAAGATCAATACTCCTGGCAGAGAGTAATCTGGATGATGAATTCGCCATTCGGGTTCTAAAGGCATTATTTCTAGTAAAATATATCAAGGAGTTTAAAGCTGATGTTAGAAATATCAGTATTCTGATGCTTGATAAATTCGACACAGATATATCTTCTTTCCATGAGAAAATAAAAGCTTCTCTCGAACTTCTAGAGGACCAAAGCTATATCCAATTCAATGGTGAGGAGTACGAATTTCTAACCGATGAGGAAAAGGATATTGAGCAGGATATAAAGAATACAGAGGTAGAAGATTCAGCAATCCTGGATGAGATGGCAAAGATAATATTCGACGATATTATTAAAACCAGAAAGATACGACACAGCGAATATGATCTGGATTTCAGTTTTACCAGAAAGGTCGATGACCGTCAGAAGGGAAGGGAGTACGAACTGTGTATCCATGTCATAACTCCATTTAATGAAAATTACGATAACCAGAATGTTATTTTTCAATCCATGGGTCGCAGTGAGCTGATTGTCAGAATCCCTGATGATGATAGAATGCTTCGGGATCTGATTATGTACAAGCGAACTGAAAAATATGTAAGGCAGAATATCAGCGTTACTCAAAAGGAATCAAAGAAGAAGATACTCAGCGACAAGCAATTTCAGAACAGCCAGCTTCTGAAAAGAATAGAAGAGCAGTTGCGAGAGCTGGTATCAGAATCGGAACTTATTGTTGAAGGCAAGGAACTTGATGTTACAGCCAGCGATCCAGTTGAGCGAGTAACCCGTGGGTTTGAAAAACTCGTTAGCAGGTCCTATCCGAATCTCAGGATGCTGGGTAAATATGATTATTCGGAGAAAGATCTTGAGAACATTCTGAGAGGAAAAGACCGGGAGCTGTTTAAAGGAGATGAAACATTAAGCGAACCGGAAAGTGAGATTTTCAATCTTATCCGAAGAAATATTACCAATGGAGTACGCACCACCATAAAGGAAGTTGTCAGCCATTTCGAAGGTAATACCTATGGCTGGCCATTAATGGCTATACTTTGCCAGCTCGCAAAACTATGTGTGCGTGGAAAGATAGACCTGATCAGGGACAGCAACCTTATTGACGAAGACAATATAAAAGATGTCCTTCTTAATACGCACACTCACGCTAATGTAATAATAGAACAGCAGGAAATACCAGATCCTGAATTGATCAGGAAACTCAAGAAATTCTACGGAGATTTCTTCGACCAGCCGCCATCAGCCGGTGAGGTGAAATCTCTGGGCAGAGAGGCAATGGAAGCATTCAATGCACTCGCTGAAGAATTAAAATCAATTGCTCAACAAGAGCACAGGTATCCTTTCCTGGCTGTTTTAAAAGAACCAATAGAATTAGTCTGTAAATGTTCGGGGAATTCTTATAAATACTATTTAACGGAACTTCCGGAACATCACCAGGAACTTCTCAGGTTTAAGGAACAGATCATAGACCCGGTTCGGCATTTTATGAGCGGAACTCCAGTAGAGATTTACAACGATGCCTCTGAATTCGTTAAAATTCAGGGCTCCAACCTGGATTACCTGGAAGGGGATGAGAAAGAAGAGCTGCAGAATATACTTGGCAGCGCGGAGTGTTTCCGGGGAGACTCCATGCGGCGGGCAAAAGAAATAATGCGCGATCTTAAGAAGAGAGTTGGAAAACTCAGAGAAAAGGAACTGGAGACAGCCCTGAATACGCTTAACAATCTAAGAGATTCCCTGAAGAAAGAGAAGGATTTCCAGAGTATGTCAGAGCAGGATCAGAAAAAGCTGCTGCTCCCCTTCGAAAGTTTCGAAACCGAACTCAAGAAGATGGATCTTATTCCCATGATCAGGGAAAGGATCGATGATTTTAAAAGGATAAAATATCCTGATATTCTCTCGAAAATGTCAGACATGGCAGGCGGAGAAGAGGAGATTGAGTATGTTCCTATAAGCGGTATCAGGATAGATTTTAGCAAAACACAGCTGAAAAGCACTGAGGATTTAGAAGAGTATGTGGAAGCCCTCAGAAGAGCTGTTGAGAAAGCTCTAAAAGAGGGTAAAAGGATAAGTATCTAGAATATTTGAAGGGGTTACCGATGAACACCAGCGATCTTGAGAAATTTGCCAGGTCTGCCAGGCGCCAGCTGATAGATCAGGTGTCATCCCGGCTCGACTGGGTGCTGAACACAGACAGCGTTGAACTACGAGAGAGAGAAGATGCCGTCAACGCTCTTAAGAAGCAGATAAGTGAAAACTCCAGAGAAGAGGTAACAGAGCGGATCGCTTATACCTGGTTTAACCGTTTCTGCGCCCTCCGCTTCATGGATGTGAATAATTACACCACAACGGGCGTTGTCTCGCCGAATCAGGGCTTTACCCAACCGGAGATCCTGAAAAGCGCCAAGGAGGGGCATATAGAAGATAAACTGGAGCCGTTCATTGACAGGCAGCGAATAAATGATCTTCTAATCGGAAAACTGCCTTCATCCAACCCCCAGGCTGAAGCCTACAGGATGCTCCTGGTAGCGGTGTGCAACTACTACAACTCCATCATGCCTTTCATGTTCGAGCAGATAGACGACTACACAGAGCTTCTGATACCTGAAGACCTGCTATCCAGAGATTCCATCCTGCATGCAGTCAGAGAGACACTGACTGCTGAAAGATGCAAAGATGTGGAGGTTATAGGATGGCTATACCAGTTCTACATCTCGGAGAGAAAGGAGCAGGCATACAGGAAACTGAAAAAGCGCAAAAAGGTACAGCCTGAAGAGATACCTGCAGTCACCCAGCTTTTCACCCCTCACTGGATAGTACGATACCTGACAGAGAACTCCCTGGGAAGGCTATGGATGCTGAACCACCCGGATTCAGCATTGAAGAAGCAGATGGATTACTACATTGAGCATGAGGAAGTACAGGAGGATTTTCTCAGGATAAACTCTCCTGAAGAGATTAAGGTATGTGACCCCGCCTGCGGATCAGGGCACATGCTTGTCTATGCTTTTGATCTGCTGTACTCCATTTACGAGATGGAAGGATATCAGGCGGCTGAAATCCCAAACCTGATACTCAAAAACAACCTGTTCGGAATAGAAATCGATGAGCGTGCAGGAGCACTGGCAGCATTTGCCCTGGTGATGAAGGCAAGGGAGAAGGATAGAAGATTCTTCAGAGATCCCACCCAGCCGAATATCTGCGTGCTGGAGAATATCTCTTTTGAGAACGAAGAGCTTGAAAACTACATGGAAAGAGTGGGTAAGGACCTGTTCACCTCCAGTCTTAAAAATACCCTCAACCAGTTCCAGGAAGCGGATAATTTCGGTTCATTGATAAGACCGGAAGTAACAGACTTGGGCTACATACGCCAGAAACTTGAAGAGAAGGGCATGTTCAGCGACATTTTCCTGCATGAAACACACAAAAAGGTACTCAAAGCTCTTGAGCAGGCAGACTATCTTGGCAGGAAGTACCATGTGGTTATAGCCAACCCTCCGTATATGGGAAGCAAGAATATGAACGGGAGGCTGAAGGAGTATTCCAGGAAAAAGTACAAAAATAGCAAATCTGATCTTTTTGCGATGTTTATAGAGCGAAACATTGAATTGGCAGATGATAAAGGTTTTGTAGGTATGATAACTATGCAAAGCTGGATGTTTCTGTCATCTTTCGAAGATCTGCGTGATAAAATTCTGAATAGCAGTACTATTCTGTCCATGGCTCATCTTGGCCCTAATGCTTTTGATAGCATTGGCGGACATGTGGTATCAACAACTTCATTTGTTATAGAGAATTCTATAATGCCAGAATATAAAGGTGCTTATTTAAGGTTAGTAGATGGTAAATGTGAAAAGGAAAAGGAAGGTGAACTCATTGAAAAAAGAGATGAACCTTTCCGCGCCTCTGCCAGCGACTTCAAGAAAATACCCGGATCGCCGATTGCGTATTGGGTGAGTGAGAAGGTAATAAGAACATTTAATAATAAATTTTATATAGAAAATGTTGCTTCACCTAGACAAGGTATAAAAACTGGCAATAATGATTTATTTCTAAAATTATGGTATGAAGTCCCAATAAACAATATCTCGATTAATGAAGAAGGTAATAAATGGGTACCCTGCAATAAAGGTGGGAAATATAGAAAATGGTATGGGAATAACTTGTTTATTTTAAATTGGGAAAACAATGGAAGACAAATTAAGAATTTCACAGATGATCACGGAAAGTTAAAATCAAGACCGCAAAATTTGAATTGTTTTTTCAAAGAAGGAATAACATGGACTAGTGTATCAAGTGGACTTTTTAGTGCAAGGTATTCTGAAGATTATAATGCATTTGAATCTTCAGGTTCCTCATGTTTCCCAGATAATAACTTAATTAATTTGCTATGCTTATTTAATTCTAAGATTGCTATGTCTTTTTTAAGGATTCTTTCACCAACTTTATCATTTTCGGAGGGATCAATTGGTAAAATCCCATATTTAAGAATAGAAAAAAAGCTAAAAAATGATAATATTTCCATAGCCAAATCCGACTGGGACGCCTACGAACGCTCCTGGGATTTTAAAACCCTCCCACTACTTCGACCTGAATTCCGCCGCTCAACCCTTAAGGAAACCTACAAAGAACTCCGCAAACACTGGCAGGGTATGACAGAGAGGATGAAGGAGCTGGAAGAGGAGAACAACCGCATCTTCATCGAAGCCTACGGCCTTGAGGATGAGCTGACCCCGGATGTGCCCCTGGAGGAGATCACTCTTACCTGTAATCCTCACTACAGATACAGGGGAGATAGAAGCAAAGCCGAGCTGGAAGCTATTCTTCTTTCCGATACCATGAAAGAGCTGATCTCCTATGCGGTAGGGTGTATGTTCGGAAGGTACTCCCTGGATAAACCGGGGCTTATACTGGCCAATCAGGGAGAAGATATTGATGACTACCTGGAGAAGGTGCCTGAGCCGAGTTTCATGGCTGATGACGATAACGTTATTCCGGTTCTTGACAAGGGCTGGTTTAACGACGATATCACAGAGCGTTTTTATAGATTCCTGAAGGTTGCATTTGGCGAAGAAAACTTTGAGAATAACCTGGAGTTCATAGAGAACTCTCTTGATCCGAGAGAGGGCAAGAAGCTGACAGTCCGTAAATATTTCCTGTCGAAATTCTACAAGGATCATGTAAGGCGATATAAGAAAAGGCCCATATACTGGCTTTTCTCCAGCCCGAAGAAGAGCTTTCAGGCGCTGATATATATGCATAGGTACCGCCCCGATACAGTGAGTGTGGTGCTGAACGGATACCTTCGGGATTACCGGGCTAAGCTCAAATCCAGGAAAGAACATCTGGAGCAAGTGAGAATAAGTAGTGATAATAAAAGGGAGAAGACCAGAGCTATTAAAGAAACAGAAAAGATCAGGAAGATCATAAATGAGCTTGAAAAATATGAGAAAAAAGTTCTCTATCAATTGGCTACCAAAAAGATAGCGATAGACCTTGATGATGGGGTGAAGGTGAACTATCCCAAATTCGGAAAGGCTCTTAGAAAGGTAAAAGGGCTGAGCTGAGAGAAAATATAATGAGCAGCAGTATTGAAAAACGTCTATCACGCTTGTTTAAGAAGTACCGGATAGTGTTCTGGTATGACAGGGAAATCGAACTAAGGGATGAATTCGATGAGCTGGAAATACCTGGAGTGAAGAAGCTGATAATTGAAAATAATGAATTTGGACTGAAGTACAGAGTTCTGAGAGAGAAGCCTGATAAAAAGTTCCTTCTTTACCATGAGGGGCCTGAGCCTGCAGATGCAGAAAATTGGCTGCTTGATGTTAAACTTGCAAATGGCGAGTTTCATACCGATCAGGTATCAATCTGGCTGGATGAGCTGGAGTTGGGCTCAGAGTTTACAGTTGTACTGCAGGAGCATATAGAGTTTTTCAATGCTGGACAGAGGCGTGAAGCTTTGAAGAAAAACCTGCAGGGCGAGATAACTGAAAAGAAGCTGAAAATGAATATGCTTGGGGTTTGCGCATCTTCAGAGCCGATGATCCATGAAGTTCTGGAAAGCCTTCTGGAAGAACTATCAGAAGAGAAGGATGGCAAACTCAAGCTTATCAAGCGGTGCGGCCTGGACAGCTTTCTCTGGAAAGAGATGGCCGGGCTTTATGGCTACAGTTCTGAGAAGCCCGGAATAAGAGATTTCGCAATCGAATTGTTTAAATCCTGCTGGGCCATGGGGGTTGGAGAGACTCCCCATCTCTATGATGAAGCAGTGATATTCCTCAACCGGTGGAAGAACAACAGAAAGAGATACGAATCATTTGAGAAGCTTTCTGCTGAATACTCAACTTTGCTGGCGATTGAGAAGGATCTGGCAGGAAGAGACTACCTGAATCTGGTTGATCTGGATTATTTCGAGGCTATAGACAGGAAGATCCTCAGCGGCCTGGTCAGTGAGATAAATGAAGAAACAATATCAGCGGGAGATTGCGCCGATATTGTCAGAAAACGTAGACAGACCTACTGGTACGATAAATACAGGCATTCCTATGAAGCGGCCGACTGCGCATCTGAATTCCTGGGTAAGATGAATAATATCTTGCTGGAAGTCGAATCTGCCTCTCAGGGTGTAAGGGCTTATGCTGAAACCTGGTTCAGGGTTGATCAGCTGTACCGTAAGTTTATATGCCATCTGAACCTGTCCGGGCACAGGACGCTGATGGATGATCTATATGACAAGATACAGAATATTTATGACAATAATTTCCTGCTTAAGCTGAACAATAACTGGCAGAAGGTTGTCGATTCTATGGATAAGTGGAGCGCACCCGGGATAAAAAGCCAGCGGGAGTTTTATGATACCAAAGTAAAGCCTTATTTGGCAGATGGAAACAAGATTTTTGTGGTCATTTCGGATGCCATGAGGTATGAAGTGGGGGAAGAGCTGGTAAGAAAGATCGTGGGAGAGGATCGGTTCAATGCAGAGGTAGAGCCGGCTTTGAGTATGCTTCCCAGCTATACTCAGCTTGGTATGGGAGCGCTTCTTCCCAATCGGGATCTGAAGATAAGTGATGACAGCTCGGGAAAGGTGTTTGTGAATGGTATGGACTCTCAGGGCAGCGGGAACCGCAGGAAGATACTTGGAGAGGAACTGGATCAGAGGTCACTGGTTATGTCTGCTGATGATTTTCTGAAAATGAATAATGATGACGCCCGTTCCCTGATAAGAGATAGTGATATTATATATTTTTTCCATAACAGGATCGATGCCGCAGGAGACAGAAAGTCAGAGGGAAAGGTCTTTGAAGCTGTGGAAAAGACCATTGATGATCTGGTGCTGATGGTCAGGAAGCTAACCTCCGCAAATGCCAATAATATCCTGATCACCTCCGACCATGGTTTTATTTACCAGGACAGGGAGATAGATCCCAGTGATTTTACCGAACCTGTTCAGAGGGAAGAGGATGTTTTCGTATGGGACCGGAGATATATAATAGGCAGAAACCTTTCAGAACACGACAGCCTCAGGAAATTCACTGCACAGGAGCTGGGGCTGAAAGGTGATCTGGAGGTGCAGATCCCCAAATCCATAAACCGTCTCAGGCAGAAGGGCTCCGGGAGCAGATATGTACACGGCGGGGCCTCCCTTCAGGAAATAGTAATACCGGTAATACACGTTAATAAGAAGAGAAAGAGTGATATAAGCACTGTTGGTGTTGATATCCTGGGAGAGCCGAACAGGGTGATCTCATCCGGCCAGCATACCGTAGTGTTCTATCAGACAGAACCGGTGGGGGGGAAGAAGAAGCCAATAGAGCTGTACGCGGGATTTTTCAATTCAGATGGCGAGCTGATTTCTGAAGAGCACAGGCTTGTTTTTAATTTCCGGTCGGAAAACCCCAGGGACCGTGAACAGAAGGTCAGGTTCATTTTCTCAAGAGAGTCTGAAAGGGCAAAAGATCAGGATATAGTTCTGAAGCTGAGGGAACGGATAACAGATACCTCTCACATGCGGGATTATAAAACAGCCCAATATCAGTTCAGAAGATCCTTCAGCAGTGATTTTGACTTCTAAAGGGGTTAGCAATGAATTATCTGGATAAAAAAATTACGGATGTCTTTGCAGGTCTTGTAGTTCGAAAAGATCTGGTAAAACTTGTTAAGGGTAACGCAATTGTTCCGACTTATGTGCTCGAATACCTACTGGGTCAATACTGCGCTACTTCAGATGAAGAAAGTATCAGGTCGGGAATAGAAACAGTTAAGGAAATTCTGAGAAAACATTTTGTACATAGAAATGAGGCTGGGCTGGTTAAATCCCGGATCAGGGAACAGGGACGCCACAAAGTTATAGATAAAATTAGTGTTAAGTTAAATGATAAAACAGATAATTACGAAGCTTCATTTTCAAACCTTGGGATTAAGAAGGTTTTGATAAATCCATCCACAGTAAAGAAACACCCAAAATTATTATTGACCGGCGTATGGTCGATTGCTGATCTCGAATATGAATATGCTGAAGATTCAAGGATATGCCCCTGGATTATGCAGTCTCTGAAACCTATTCAGATGTCGCATTTTAATTTTGAAGAATATATCGAGAAAAGAAAAGAATTTAAGACCGATGAATGGTTGGATCTCCTTATCCAGAGCATAGGATTCGATCCTGGGAAATTAAGCAGGAGAGAAAAATTAATTCAACTGGTAAGATTGATTCCCTATTGTGAAAGAAACTACAATTTAATCGAACTTGGTCCAAAGGGCACGGGTAAATCTCACATCTATTCGGAATTCTCTCCACACGGTATCCTTATATCAGGAGGAGAAGTAACAGTACCTAAGTTGTTTGTCAACAATTCAACTGGCCAAATAGGACTTGTTGGATTCTGGGATACGGTTGCTTTTGATGAATTTTCAGGAAAGAAAAAACGAACCAACAAAGCCCTGGTGGATATATTAAAGAATTATATGGCCAATAAATCATTCTCAAGAGGTATCGAAACCCTTGGGGCAGAAGCATCAATGGCATTTGTTGGTAATACCAGACATAATGTAGAATATATGTTAAAGCATTCGGACCTTTTTGATGAAGTTCCTCAGCAATATCATGACTCTGCTTTCTTTGACCGACTTCACTTCTATATCCCTGGTTGGGAAGTAGATATCATCAGAGGTGAGATGTTCTGTAATGGGTATGGTTTCGTTGTGGATTATCTAGCTGAAATATTGCGTTCTGCCCGCGACCGGGATTACAGTCAATACTATAAAGATCATTTTGAACTATTCCCTGAGATTTCAACTCGGGATAGGGATGGTATTAATAAAACCTTTTCCGGATTGTTCAAAATACTCTATCCACATGAAAAGGCTTCCAAGAATGAGCTGAGGGAAATACTTGAATTTGCAATCGAAGGGCGCAAGCGTATCAAGGATCAGATAATGAGAGTTGATCCAACATATTCAGAGGTTAGATTTGGATATTTTGATTTGGAGAATAGAGAAGAGAAGCCTGTCAAAACGCTTGAGGAAAAGAAATATCCACATTTCTACGAGAACAGGAAATTAGCAAATGTTGAAGATAAAAATGAAAATGAGAAAATTATTGAAGAAAATGCGGAAGATAGTTCCGATGAACAACTAGTCGATGAAAATGAAGATATTATTCATATCCGAAAACTTATAGATGAAGGTGAAGGCAAAAACTTGGAATTCAAATCCTCAGTAAGATGGGATTACCATAACAATAGAATGAACCGAAACCTTGAATATGAGATCGCAAAGACAATTGCAGCTTTTGCTAATACTGAGGGTGGAGTACTTCTTATCGGTGTTAATGATAGGGGAGAAATTCTTGGAATTAAAAAAGATATTAGTACTTTGGGCAAGAAGAAGAGTATAGATGGATTTTTGCTACACCTGGATAATTTGATATCTTCAAATCTCGGTACATTAATGACTGCAAATTGTACAGCAGAAATTATTGAAATTGAAGGGAAGCAGATTTGCTGTATGAATGTAAATATGAGTTCAAAACCTGTTTATATTAAAGAAAATGATTTTTATATCAGATCTGCTGCTTCAACTCGTAAACTTACTACGCGAGAAGTGGGAACCTATATCAAAGAGCATTGGGGTTAAAGTTTATTTTTTGATCGTAAAATTCCCTTTAATTTCAGTCACCAAACTCCTTATTAAAATCGTTTATAAACCGATCGGAGTATTTTCCACTTAATGTATCTTCGTCGGATTTCCACCATCTATAGTTTACATCTGTTCTATCTCTATATCTTTCAGCTAGTTCGTGTTTTCTATCTTGGTTTTCATAGTATAAACACAGAACGTACTCCGATCCTATATTTCCTCCTTCAACCGGAATTTTAGCAGCATGGAAACCATGTTTTGATATTTCTTGAACTGCGATTTCTTTTAACGTTTCTCTGTTAGTAGAGAAAAATAAGTATTTGCCTGTTATTTCATAGGGTGGGTCTTCAACACTCTCAATATACTCCCAATTTTCATCCGAAATAAACTCAATTTCTTTACTGCTCATAAATTAATCCTTTTTTGCAGACTAAAGCCTATTTTTACATATGATTTGTAGTCGTTTAAGTACTATTTGATATTTTATCAAATTCCCTCAATGAGTCCAGGGAAATAATTCTCAGAAAAAGTCTGTATTCAAAAATAGGGGTCACCTTGTCCCTTCCCATTTCTGGTTAGTTTCCCATTAATTATTGATTAACCAATTGTTATGTGGTATGCTTTTACAAGCGTTTGGATCCACTTTTTGGGGAAAGTTAAACCATGAGGACACTGAAACCGATCGTTCCCATCTGCCTTTTTGCCTTGCTCTTATTAGTTGCCTGGCCGGGTGGAGCGCACGCCTATATTGACCCCGGAACGGGCAGCTACGTCCTGCAGCTTATTATCGCCGGGGTGATCGGTTTCGCCTTTACTCTGAAGGTATTCTGGGGTAGATTCAGGGGATTCTTCCAGCACGTGATACTAAGAAAAAAAGACACTTCCGACATTACCCCAGGTAATGATGAATAGGCAGAGAGAGGAAAGCTCCTTCCGGGACCCGCACGGATTCATCTTCTTCAATGAAAACAAGCTCTACCGCCAGGTCAACAGGTCTTACCAACAGGAGTACGACCTGCTGCTTGGATCCGGGCTCTACCAGGAGCTGGTGGACGATGGCCTGCTTGTCGAGCACAGCGAGGCTGATCTTTCCCTGGCGGCAACAGAAGAGGCCTACAGGGTAATCGCCCCCAGACCGGTGGAGTTCATCTCATATCCCCACGAATGGTCCTTCAGCCAGCTAAAGGATGCCGCCCTGGTCACCCTGGCCATCCAGAAGAGGGCCCTGGCAAAGGGGATGTCGCTTAAAGACTGCAGTGCTTTCAATGTACAGTTCGACCGGGGAAAGCCCGTTTTCATCGATACGCTCTCCTTCGAGAGATACCCGGAGGGCAAGCCCTGGACCGCCTACCGGCAGTTCTGCCAGCATTTTCTTGCTCCCCTTGCCCTGATGAGCCTGCGGGATGTTCGGCTCAGCCAGCTCTTCCGGGTCTACATCGATGGCATTCCACTCGACCTGGCCAGTTCGCTGCTGCCGTTGCGGTCGCGGTTTTCATTCGGGCTTCTAACCCATATCCATCTGCATGCACGTTATCAGAGGCGTTACCAGGGTGAGAGGGAGAAACCCGGGAGCAGGAAGAAGGTAGGACTTAATTCCCTCCGGGGTATCATAGACAGCCTTGAATCCACGGTAAACAGGCTTAAATGGGAACCGGGTGGAACCGAGTGGGCGGAGTACTACGACGATACCAACTACACAGAGGCCGGGCTGAAGAGCAAGGACGGGATTCTGGATGGATTTCTGAAGCGTATTCCACCGGGGATGGTCTGGGACCTGGGAGCCAACACTGGCCGCTTCAGCAGGATTGCAGCAGACAGGGGGAACCGGGTGATCTCCTTTGATATCGACCCGGCTGCGGTGGATCGAAACTACAGGGAGACAAAAGGAGAGGGAAGGGAGGATATCCTTCCCCTTCTGCTGGACCTGACCAATCCATCGCCCGCCATGGGCTGGGGTGGGGTCGAGAGGATGTCACTGGCGCAGAGGGGACCGGCTGATACAGTGCTGGCGCTGGCGCTGATCCACCACCTGGCAATATCGAACAACCTCCCCTTCGGGAAGATCGCCGCCTACATGGCAGAGCTGGGGGAGTGGCTGATAATGGAGTTTGTGCCAAAGAGCGACTCCCAGATCCAGCGACTGCTGGTCTGCCGGGAGGATATATTCGATAACTACCGGCAGGAGAGCTTCGAGTCGGATTTCAGAAGGTATTTCGAGATCGAGGATGACGAAAAGATCATGGATTCTAAGCGTACCCTCTACCTGATGCGCAGAAAGAAGCAGATATGAACAAACCAGCAGATAGAACGCAATCATTCGGAATCCGTTGGTTGGTACTGCTTGTGATGACGGTGCTGTCAGCCTACTTCCTGATACTTATGGAGTGGCTCTTCTTTGTGACCAAGCAGTCGTTCATGTCCAATCTGACGGTGTTAGAGAGGGTGCGGGTGCTGTGGATATCTCCACTGGCACCGGCAGTGGCGGGAGTAGGGGCGGTGATTGTGCTTTTCATACTGGCATGGATTATAAGGAAGGAAAAACCCCGCCGCATCCTGGAACTGGTTGCCCTGGCTGTGCCCGCACTTATTTTTACCGGCGTTTTTTTTCTGGTTATCGACAACTTCACCTATACCATATTCCGTTTCGGGGTAAAAACCACCATCGGTTATCAGGGCTTTGTTTATGGTGTGCTGGTACTGGCACTGGCCGCCTACTTATACCAGTCGCTCTATTATTTCAGGGAGAGACTGTACGGACGCCGGATCCGGCGGGTGCTCAGTATTTTCACTCTGGCACTGCTGATTGTTTCACTCACCTTCGCAGTACAGGCTTATGAATTCAACCGCTTTCCCGAAGTGCTTCCCGGTGGTGAAAATCCCCGGATTCTAAAACCCCATATTATAATACTTGCCAGCGACGGGCTGAACGCCGAACATATGTCGGCCTACGGTTACCACCGCGATACCACACCCTTCATAAAACAACTCTCCCGGCACGGCCTGCTGTGTGAAAACTGCTTTGCCAACGCAGACTGTTCGGGAGGTTCTATAGCATCCATGTTCACCGGCAAGCTGCCCACCCGCACCAGAATGCTCTATCCTCCCGATATCCTGAGGGGTGATAATGCCTACCAGCACCTGCCCGGCATTCTGAAAAAACTGGGTTACCGTAACATGGATGTCAGCATGAAACACTACGCAGATCCCTACGATCTGAACATGCGCGACTCATTCGACATGGCCAACCGCCGCGAGGTTACCACCTCGCAGAGCTATCTGATCGAACGGATGGGATCGCTGCTGGGGCAGGAACCCGACTACTTTCTCTACCGTGTGCATGGGCGCCTGACAGACCGTCTCGAGCATGCCTTCTGCATTGATATGATGGAAGATGCTTATACCCGGGTGACGGATGGCGGCGAGCCCAAAAGACTCAAGCGAAAGCGCTACCAGCGCGCTCCCAGACATGTGGAAGACATTATTTCGTTTATTGATCAGAAGCCCGGACCTGTCTTCGCACATATTCATCTGCTGGGCACCCATGGACCCAAGTTCTCCCCCGGAAAGCGCCGTTTTTCGAAGGGGAAAGGGCAATCAAAGAAATGGATGGACGATTTCTACGATGATGCCATCCTTGAATTCGACAGTAAGGTCAGGAAGATGGTAGATAGGTTAATGACCAGAATTTCATTGAACAATACCATCCTGGTTATCTGTACCGATCACGGACAGAAGTTCACCGTGGACAACCGGATCCCCCTGATATTTGTCTTTCCCGGAGGGGAGCACCGGGGGAGGATAAAAAACAATGTGCAGAATATGGATATTGCCGCCACCATACTGGATTACATGAATGTCGAACAGCCCCGCTGGATGGGGGGTCAATCACTGATCTCTGACCCTCCCGACTCCAGCCGGGTAATCCTTACCGCCTGCAGAAAACATGGCATAGAGGTGAGGGGGAGGGGTGGACTGGAGCTGGACGGCAGCAAAACGGGACCACCCTTTTATTCCCTGGGTTCGATGGGGGCGTTCTATCGCGATATGCTATTCAGACTGGAGCTGGAGGAGAATGTACTGACCGTTTCCAGAATCGCCGGGCATACATCTCCCTGCCTCCGGGATGAAATTCCCGATCCCCTCGCTATCAACCGCCTTATCATAGATCATCTCGACAGCAATGGTTATGATACATCTTCCCTGCAGAAGCCGCCCCGGGTGGTCAGGGAATTGTGAGGCTGTTTTTAACGGGATCTTATTAGAGCGCAACCAGGGACCATCTAATCCAGTGCACCTGCCATCTCGGCTTCTTCGCCATGGTCTTGAGAGGTTTCTTTTTCCAATCGGCAGAAGCTCCGATACACCCCCAACTGCCTCTCCACCACCGTGGTTTCGGAGAAATGCTCCTCCGCTACCTTACGGCCCGCCTTGCCCATGCTGAGTCTGTTGCCTTGGCGGTTTACCAGCTCGTCGAGGCAGCCCACCAGGGCCTGGACATCCCCGGGGGGGAAGAGATAGCCGGTATGGCCGTCTATCACCTGTTCCCGGCAGCCCCGGATGTTGGTGGCTATAACCGGTACACCGCAGGCCATCGCTTCGCAGATAGAGCGGGGCAGGCCCTCCCGGTAGGAGGGGAGTACGAATATGTCGCTGGCGGCAAGGATGCGCTCGGGATCGTTGCGGAAGCCTGTCATGATTATTCTTTCTTTAAGCCCGGCATCCTCTATCATCTCATTCATCTCATCCAGAGTGGTGGTATCCCTGTCGCCGGCTGTGCTGTTATCCCCCACAATCACCAGCCGGCAGTGGTGGTGGCTCTCGGAGATCACCGAGAACGCCTTTACCAGATCGAGTATCCCCTTCTCCCTGACCAGCCTTCCCATGTAGGTTATTACCACCTGGTTGCTGTCTATCCCCAGCTCTTTCCTGCAGTGATCGCCCAGGGGGAGGTCTGGCTGAAACTTCTCGATATTTACCCCGTTGCCGATATGAAGAATATCGGATGCTGACATTATCCGGCTTCTAACCGCGGTGTCGGCATCCTCCATACTCTGGCTGAACATGAAGTCGGTGGCCAGGCGGCCGGCCAGAAGCTCCAGTTTGTTGTAGAAGTGATACGTGAGCCAGGGCATCCTCTGGTGGAAGTAGAAGCCGTGGGCGGTGTAAAAGATTACCGGTACCCCGGCAATTCTGGCCGCCATCCTTCCCAGAAATGCCGCTATGGGGGTATGGGTGTGGACAATATCAAACCGCTCCCTGCGCATTATCCTTACCATGCCGGCAAGCGATCTGATCAGATTAAACGGGGATAGGTTTCTTCTGAAATGTATCCGGTGGAAGGGATAACCCATCCCTTCTATCTCTTCCGCTATGCCTCCCTTCATGTCCGCTGCGGCTACATGAACATCAAAACCCTCCTGGCGTAGCCCGCTCATAAGCTTTAGCAGCAGGGTCTTTACCACACAGTCGAGCGATGTGAGCTGAAGTACCCTGGGCCTGTGTGCGGAGGGGAGGGAAAGCCCCTGTTTACTTTTCTGCAGGGATAATCCGGTGTCCTGCATCCCATTCCTTTCTCTGTGTCAGGTTTTTATGCAGGTGTATTTTGCATAATATGTACCATCGGTTACAGGGGTATGCGGGAGCTGTTATCTACAGGCTGCTTCCGGCAGGCGGTGACCTAAGTCCCCTGTCTGGTTTGTGTTTCGTCCGGGGAGGGGAGATGTTTAGAGAATTATTGTTGACAGTGGGGAAAAACCTGTCTTATCTTTTCTAAGTTATAACAGGGTGAGGTTAATATGGATAAGAAGAAGCTGGCAGCTATAAATGCCGCTGTTCAGGCATATATGAACGAAGAGGCCAGGGAGGTGGAGGTCAGCTCGGGCAGAAAGCTGAACGCCTGGAAGATGGCGGCCAGGCGGGATGTTACCGGCCGCAGCAAGCTGGCCCAGAGGGCGGACCCGGCCAGATACAGGCTGAGAAGGTTCGTGCTGTTCTAATCATCCGTGGCGCTTTTCTATCTGCCTGACTGCCTGAGCGGAGAAACCGGAATATTTCAAGTTCCCGCTGTAAATCGAATATCATACCGTTTTTCGCTGATGCCGTACTTTAAATGGAGCCCCAAAAGTGTTATATTAGAATTTGATTAAATTACTCAGTTCACCAGATACAGGCGGTAGGTGAGAATATGAACAAGGATAACCGGGTAAGGATAACCGATACCACTTTCAGAGACGGACACCAGAGCACCCTGGCCACCAGATTCCGTAAAGAGGACATGATGCCTATCGCCGGGGAGATGGATAAGATAGGCTTCTTCTCCATGGAGGTATGGGGGGGAGCAACCTTCGATGTGGCCACCAGATATCTCAACGAAGACCCCTGGGAGAGACTGGCAGATCTCAAGAAAGAGATAAAGAACACCCCGCTTATGATGCTGCTTCGGGGACAGAACCTGGTAGCCTACAGAAACTATGCCGACGATGTGGTGGAGGCATTTGTTAAGAATGCGGCAGAGACGGGGATAGACATATTCAGGGTGTTCGATGCTCTCAACGACCAGCGCAACTTCGAGACATCTTTCGAGGCAATAAAGGATTCGGGCAAGCATATCCAGGCCACCCTGTGCTATTCGCTGACCCGGAGGCGGATGGGAGGGGAGGTTTTCAGCCTGGATTACTACCTGGAGAAGGCAAAGATATTGGAAAGCATG
The DNA here is from genome assembly GCA_964613215.1 of uncultured bacterium. Lineage (GTDB taxonomy): Bacteria > Krumholzibacteriota > Krumholzibacteriia > Krumholzibacteriales > CAZTHK01 > CAZTHK01. The sequence goes on from CAZTHK010000028.1 coordinate 24,719, forward strand.
GGGGCCGATTCGATATGTATCAAGGATATGGCCGGCCTGCTCAACCCCTTCGACTCCTATGACCTGATATCAGCTCTTAAAGATACGGTAAGCATCCCCATTCAGCTTCACTCCCACTACACCAGCGGTATGGCTTCGATGACCTATCTCAAAGCCGTGGAGGCGGGTGTGGATATAATAGACTGTGCCCTGGCTCCCTTCGGGCTGCGTTCTTCCCAGCCGGCCGTGGAGCCGATGGTGGCAGCGCTGGAGGATACAGACAGGGATACCGGACTGGACCTGGAGAAGCTGATCGAGCTGGGCAGGGAGGTCGAGAAGGTGGCTCCCAAGTACCGGGAGTATCTCAACGAGACCAAGATGGCGGTAATAGATACCGGTGTGCTGGAACATCAGATACCGGGTGGTATGATATCCAACCTGGTAAGCCAGCTCCGGGAGCAGGATGCCCTGGATAAGATAGATGAGGTATACCGGGAACTGCCCAGAACCAGAAAGGAGCTTGGATTCCCGCCACTGGTTACCCCCACCAGCCAGATAGTGGGGATCCAGGCGGTTCAGAATGTGCTGTTCGGCAGGTACAAGATGATAAGCTCGCAGGTCAAAGACTATGTCTACGGACTGTACGGCAGGCCGCCGGCGGATATAGATCCCAGGGTGAGAAAGAAGGCACTCAAAGATTATCCAAAGGGGGACAAACCCATAGAATGCCGGGCGGCTGATATGATAGAGCCGGAGCTGGAAAAGGCCAGGGAGAGCGCCGGGGACCTGGCAAAGAATGAGAAGGATGTGCTTATAAATGCCATATATCCCACCACGGGCCTCAGATTCCTGAAATGGAAGTACGGGTTGGAGGAACCGCCCCCCGAGGTTATGCCAAAGACCATGGAGCAGGTGGAGAAGGAGAGGGAGCTTATAGAGAAGGCCCGCAAGGGGGAACTGTCAGAGAAGAAGGCGGCGCCTCAGAAAAGTGCCGCAGCCCGGGCCTTTAACGTATTCGTGGAGGATGAGTACTACACCGTGGAGGTCGAAGAGGTGGGTGGACAGCCCCGGATTAGGGCTGTGGGCAACACCGCACCCCTGGTAACCAGGGAGACCAAGAAGACCAAACAGAAGAAAGAGGCAAAGAATAAGGTAGAGGAGGCCAGGCAACCCTCAGGAGAACCGGGTGAGATGAGTGTGGTAGCTCCCATGCCCGGTATGGTGGTAAAATACGAGGTAGAGGAGGGCGACCAGGTGGAGGAGAACGATGTTATAGTGATCCTTGAGGCCATGAAGATGCAGAACAGCCTCACCTCCAACTATACAGGTAAGGTCAAGTCGATAAAGGTGTCGCCCGGAAAATCGGTGGAGAAGGGGCAGGTGTTGATGACCATTCAGCGGTAAACGCCGCTTTCACATTCATTTCAAATTACAGCTTGCATGCTTGACATAATGAACCTGAGATATTTAATTTCCATATCACGCTTTGATAGATACACCGGAGGTTGTTGTTCTGAAACTCAGGAAGCTGAACTCCTTTTCCGGCCTGGATAGATACAGAAAGCAGATCACCAGGGGCCGGGACGGCCTCAAAAAGACGGTATCGGTGTGTGCGGGAACAGGCTGCCGGGCCTGCGGCTCCATGGAACTCCACCATGCCCTCACAGAAGAGATCAGCAACAGAAAGCTGTTTTCACAGGTAGAGATAAAGGCCACCGGATGCCAGGGATTCTGCGAACAGGGCCCCCTGATGACCATCCAGCCGGGTAATATTCTATATCTCAGGGTGGAACCTGAAGATATCCCCGAGATAATTACAGAGACCATACAGAATGGAAACCCGGTGGAAAGACTGCTCTACCAGGACCCCGCCGAAGGCAGGGGTGTATCCAGCATAGAGGAGATACCCTTTTTCGCCAGGCAGGAGAGGGTGGTATTCGGGGATAATTCGCTTATAGATCCGTTCGATATCAGAGACTACATAGCCATCGGGGGCTACTCCGCCCTCTCCGCCGCACTGAAGGACCTTACCCCCATAAAAGTGATAAACATGATAGAGAAGTCGGGCCTGCGGGGAAGGGGAGGAGGAGGTTTTCCCGCCGGGGTAAAGTGGCGCTCGGCCAGGAGGGCAAAGGGGGACAGAAAGTTCGTCGTCTGCAATGCCGACGAGGGGGACCCGGGAGCATTCATGGACAGAAGCATCTGCGAGGGCAACCCCCACGCCATCATCGAAGGGATGATCATAGGCGCCTTTGCGGTGGGCTCATCCGAAGGCTATATCTATGTACGCGATGAATACCCACTGGCGGTAAAGACGCTGGGCAGCGCAATTGAACAGGCCAGAGAGTGCGGTATTCTCGGAGATAGGATACTGGGAACAGAACACAGCTTCGATATAGAGATAGTTAAGGGCGGGGGAGCATTCGTCTGCGGCGAGTCAACCGCCCTGATGGCCTCCATAGAGGGAAGGGTGGGGGAACCGCGGGCCAAGTATGTTCATACCGTGGAGAGGGGACTGTGGGACTGCCCCACCGTGCTGAACAATGTGGAGACCTGGGCTACGGTGGGCAAGATAATACGCCGGGGGGTGGAATGGTTTACCTCCATGGGAACAGGTGATGTAAGGAACAACCCCTGGGGAGGGAGCAAGGGTACCAAGATATTTTCCCTGGTGGGCAACATCAACAACACCGGCCTGGTAGAGGTACCCATGGGTATGACCCTCAGAGAGATAATATACCATATCGGGGGCGGGATACCAGGGGGCAAGGAGTTCAAGGCGGTCCAGACGGGGGGACCGTCGGGAGGCTGCCTGCCGGCAACTCAGCTGAACCTGCCGGTTGATTTCGACAGATTGACCGGGGCGGGTTCCATGATGGGCTCGGGCGGGATGATAGTGATGGACGAGGATACCTGCATGGTGGATGTGGCCAGGTACTTCATCGATTTCCTCAAAGGCGAGTCCTGCGGCAAGTGCCTTCCCTGCAGGGAGGGGTTGAGAAACCTGCTGGAGATACTGACCAGGATAACAGAGGGGAGGGGAAGGCCCCGTGATATAAGCCTTCTGCGCGAGCTATCAGAAACCATAGCAGAGACATCGCTGTGCGCCCTGGGCAGCACTGCGCCCAACCCGGTGCTCAGCACCCTGAACTATTTCGAGGATGAATATAAGGCTCATATAAATGATAAACGCTGTCCCGCCGGGGTGTGCCGGGCCCTGGTAAGCTACAGTATAGATGAACAGAAGTGCACCGGCTGCCACGCCTGTGTCAGGGTGTGCCCCACCGACTGTATCACCGGGGAGCCGGGTGAGGTTCACCGGATAGACCGGGATGCCTGTGTGAAATGCGGCTCCTGCTACCAGGTGTGTAAGTTCGATGCAGTGTCGAGGTAGTTTTAATATCTCTTTGAAGAGGGTCGCGGATATGAAAGAGCTTGAAAGCAAGATATTCGGGATTAAACAGAAGCAGAAAGACCGCAGTAAGGTCTACCGCATAATAGAAGACTGCGGTGCCAGGCCTTCGGGAATTATAGCCATGCTGCAGGCGCTTCAGGCAACCAGGGGATACCTGCCCGAACCCGACCTGCGGGTGATATCAGAAGAGCTGGGTGTACCCCTTACCCGTATATACGGGCTGGCCACCTTCTACGGAGCCTTCCGGCTCCAGCCGCAGGGTAGGCATCAGATTAGGCTGTGCACCGGCACCGCCTGCCATGTCCGGGGGGCGGAGCAGATAAAGGATTCCATACTCAGAGAGCTGGATATAGAGGAGGGCCAGACCACTGCCGACCGCCGCTTCTCATTCGAGACGGTAAGGTGTATCGGCTGCTGCAGCCTGGCTCCGGTTATGACCATAGACGATGATGTACACGGCAGGCTTGCCCCTTCGGGGGTGGCGGAGATACTGGAGAAGTACGAGTGAACATAAAGCTTAACGGCAGAAGGGTTAAGGCAAAAAGGGGCGAGACGGTCCTTCAGGCAGCCCGGAGGGAGGGTGTGGATATACCGGCCCTCTGCGCCCGTGATGAACTGATCCCCTACGGTGCCTGCCGGCTCTGTGTGGTGGAGGCGAAGGAGAAGGGACGCAGGCGCTGGAAGGTGGTGGCCTCATGCCTCTATCCGGCCAGCGAGGGGCTGGAGATAAGGACCCATACAGAAAGGATAATCAGGCACAGGAAGATGCTGATAGAGCTTATGCTGGCCCGCTGCAGTGATGAGCCATACGTGAAGGAGCTGGCCGGGGAGTGCGGAGTAAGGAGGGGGAGGCTGGCGGAGAGTGATGATGACTGCATTCTGTGTGGTCTGTGTGTGAGGGTGTGCGACGAGGTGGTGGGGAGCAAAGCCATAGGTTTTGTATCCAGGGGTATAGACCGCAGGGTGGGACTTCCCTTCGGCCACGATACCTCGTCCTGTATCGCCTGCGGAGCCTGTACCTATGTCTGCCCCACCGGAGCGGTACAGATGGAGTATCTCAGAAGAAGGGAGCTCCGGAAGGAGGAGGGAGAGCACCTGTGCAGGTACTCCCTGATGGGGCTTATATCGGAGACGGTGTGTACCATGAACTATGAATGCGAGAGGTGCGAGGTGGATCAGAGAATCAGAAGGGAACTGGGCACCCACCCCATGCTGTGGGATAAGGCAAGTGATAAGAAATGAAACCGGTAGAAGATAAAGTCAGGATAACCGCCACTCCGGCAGAGGGCGAGGCTGTCTGGGAGCTGGAGCCCCTTCATACCTCCCCCTGCACCCTGGCCTGCCCGGCCAGGATAAATGTGCGGGGGTATGTATCGCTGATAGCGGATGGTCATCTCCCGGAGGCACTGGAGCTGATAAGGGAACAGAACCCCTTCCCGGGGGTAACCGGGAGGATATGCCCCCGCCCCTGCGAAGCGGTATGCACCCGGGGCGAGTTCGATGGACCGATAGCCATCTGCGCACTTAAACGGACCGTATTCGACCTGGAGATGGAGAGGGGTGAAACAGACAGGCCGGAGTATGAGGTTACCAGGAAGGAAAAAATCGCCATAGCGGGTTCCGGCCCGGCGGGCCTGAGTGCGGCGGTGCAGCTGGAGAGGCTGGGGTACCGGGTGACCGTATTCGAGGCGGCGGACCGGCCCGGGGGGATGCTTAATGTGATCCCGGAGTTCAGGCTGCCCCGCAGGGTGGTAAGGCGTGAGATCGACTGGATACTTTCGGGCAATACAGAGCTTGAGTGCAACACCGCCGTGGGAAGAGATGTAAGCTGGAAGGCTCTTAAGAGGAGGGGATACAGCGCCCTGCTGCTGGCAACAGGCGCCTGGAGAGCGGAGAGGAGATTTAAACCCTCCGGAGGCAGGATAGTTCATGCTCTTGAGCTGCTGAGATCAAAGGGCAAGGGCTACTCGCCGGGTGATCTCGACGGCGCCGGCGTGGTGGTAGCCGGTAACGGAACCATGGCCCTGGATGCTGCCAGAACAGCAGTAAGGCTGGGAAGCAGGAGGGTGACATGGATTACGGAGAACTCCGGGGAGAAGGCTCCAGTACTGCCGGAGTATCTGGCGCAGGCTGAGGATGAAGGTGTGGATATCAAGTTTTTATCCCGTATGGAAGATATCAGGGAGAATGACAATACTGTCAGCTACCGCCGGCTCAAGGCGGTGGATATGGACAGCACCGGCAGGGAGAGGCTGGAGGAGACCGGCAGGGAGTATTCCCTCGGTGCAGACCTTGTGGTGGATGCATATTCGAGGTCATTCGATAAGAGAAGCCTTCAGGTAGATTTCGATCTGCCCAGGGGAGTGCTGGGAGAGGTCAGGGTGGACCCGGATACCATGGCGGTAAATGACCGTGGTGTGTTTGCCGCCGGAGATATGATCTCGGGGCCCAAGAGTGTGGTGGAGGCGGTGGCACTGGGGATGAAGGGTGCCCGGGAGATACACCGATATATATCGGGGGAGAGTGTTTCGTCACCCTTCGATGTTCACCCGGAGACGGAGTCGGGAAGGAGGGAGTACGGCCTCAGAAGAATGCCCCTGGAGAAGAAGGAAAGAAAACCCATGCCCCTGCTTGAGGGGGAGAGGCGTAAAAATGAATTTACCGAAGCTGAGACCGGGCTGGACCGGAGGGATGCCAGAAGGGAGGCTCAGAGATGTCTCCTCTGCGGACCCTGCCGGGAGTGTGAGAGCTGTGCCGATATATGCGAGCGCAAGGACTATGAGCTTATGGTGGATGGTCAGCACATAACCATCCATGCGGACAGGGATTTCTGGGAGGGTGAATGTTCCCACCTGACCCTGCATTACGGGGATCAGAAGCGGGAGGTTGAGCTGATAAGAACCATCTGCAGTGTGGATCAGGATATCTGTGTGGGCTGCGGAAGGTGCGAGCGTATATGCGGATTCGATGCAGCCAGGGTGTTTCCCGGTCCGGATGAATGCTTCGTGGCGGGGGTGGATGCCACCGCCTGCAAGGGCTGCGGGACCTGTATCTCGGTATGCCCCACCGGAGCGATGGATCAGACCAGGTTCGGAAGCAGCACCCTGTACGGCCGGCTGGAAGATATTACAGGAGATAAGAGCAGGGTGGTATTTGTCTGCAGGTGGGTTGTTCCCTGCCGGACGGAGCTGCCAGGGGATACCATACTGATAGAGACCGGCTGTTCGGGAAGACTGACCACCGGCATTATCATGGAAGCGGCAGCCGGCGGTGGCAGGGAGGTTGTCATATGCAGGTGCAGGGAGGGGGACTGCCACTACCGCTCGGGCGAGGAGAGGGCGGAGGAAGTAATAACCGGGTCCAGAAAACTGCTGGCCATGCTGGGGATAGCCCCATCCCGGGTGGCGGAGGTCAGATGTTCACCAACAGATTTCAACCACAGGTTGGCAGCGGGGGAGGAGGAGAAGGTATGAACAGAGAAGAACTTACCAGCAAATACCATCTGAACGACTGCACCAGGTGTGAGAATGAGTGTGCAGAGAGCTGCCCGGTGTTTCATTTCTACCGTGACTATAATCCGGGGCAGCTGGCAGGGCTCTTCCTGGAGGAAAGGGAGGAGGAGCTGAGCGGCCATCCCCTGCTGTGGTCATGTGTCACCTGCCGCAGATGCACCCATGCCTGCCCCTACGATGTGGAGTTCGGGGATTTCATAAAGAACTTAAGAAGAGGAAGGGAGGGATACCGGCCCCTCTACCACGGTCTTATTCACAGGTGGCAGCAGCTTCAGACGGATGCAGCCCCGGGGAGCAAGCCGGCCAGGATGGAATGGACTGAAGGGTTCGACATCAACGGAGAATCTACCATTGCCCTGTTCGCCGGTTGTATTCCCATGTATGAGGAGGTATTCGGGGAGGGGGATTTTCATCCCCTGGATACCGCCAGGTCGTCTCTGCTTCTGCTCAATGCCCTGGGGATAAGCCCCAGGATACTCGAGGATGAGAGGTGCTGCGGACTGGATATGTACAACCTGGGAAGACGGGATATCTTTACCAGGCTTGCCCGGCACAATATCGATATCATGAATAAAGCGGGTGTGGATACGGTAATAACGGTATGCCCCGAGTGCGCCTACGCCCTTAATAATATCTACCCGGAGGAGTTCGGCTCCCTCTCCTTCCGGGCGGTAACCATTATAGAATACATAGCCTCCCGGCTGGATGAACTCGACATCCGGCCCGCCGGCAGAAAGCTGGCCTTCCATGATCCGTGCTACCTGGGAAGATACCGGGGTATCTATTCACCCCCCCGGGATATCCTGGATGCACTGAGTGTAAACCCCCCCGTATCGCTGGAGCATGAGCGGGAGGATGCTCCCTGCTGTGGTGCCGGCTCCTGGAACGACCACGGACGCCACACCAGGTGCCTGGTAAATGAGAGACTGGTGGAGGCGGACAGGTGCGGAGCCGATACGCTGGTCACCGGATGCCCCAGGTGCGAGATACTTTTCAATGAGGTAAATCCGGCCGGCTCGTGGAAGCAGTCGCCGGTGGAGGTGGTTGATCTTTTAAACCTGCTGGCAGCGTCGCTGAGCGGAGGGGGAAGTAGGACAATGAGCGGAACCGCGAGTGGCGAAGTGTCTGAGCCGGAGGGTGGAACCGGAGGTAATTATAACCGGGGAGGTGGCGGTGGCGAGTAATAATAACAGAAGATACCGGGTGACCAGACACCCCATACTGCCGGTGGAGAAGAGGGGTGAGACAGGCTTTACCTTCAATGGCAGGCCTGTGACCGCCCGCCGGGATGAGGTGATCTCTTCGGCACTTTTTGCCAACGGAATAAGGATATTCGGCCATCATCCCAGGGACGGCGGTGCACAGGGTATCTACTGTGTGAACGGCCAGTGCGGACAGTGCATGGTTCTGGCGGACGGCAAACCGGTCAAGGCCTGTATGACCCCGGTCAGGGAGGGGATGAGGGTGGAGAGCTGCGAGGGGGTGCCCGGGCTGGAGCTGGTGGAGGATAAACCATCATTCGGAGAGGTAAAGGAAATATCCACCGGTGTACTGATCATAGGAGGCGGGCCCGCCGGCATCAATGCGGCCACAGAGCTGGGAAATCTGGGAATCGATACCCTGCTGGTGGATGACAAGAGCGAGCTGGGGGGAAAACTTACCCTGCAGACCCATACCTTCTTCGGTTCCAGGGCTGACTGCTACGCCGGCACCAGGGGATTCAATATAGCGAAGATTCTGGAGGATCAGGTAGGCCGTCTGGATTCAGTTTCCATCATGCTGGACACCACCGCAGTGGGAGCCTTCTGCGATTCCAGGGTGGGCCTGTACAACCATAATGGCTACACCCTGGTGAAGCCTGAGATAGTACTGGTCGCCTGCGGTGCCAGGGAGAAGACCCTGGCCTTTCCAGGCTGCGATCTGCCCGGGGTGTACGGAGCGGGGGCATTCCAGACCCTGCTCAACCGCGATCTGATATACCCCACCGACCGGCTGTTCATAGTAGGTGGTGGCAATGTAGGACTTATCGCCGGATACCATGCCATCCAGGCCGGTATCAAGGTGGTAGGCCTGGTGGAGGCGCTTCCTCAATGCGGAGGGTACAAGGTGCACCTGGATAAGCTGAGGCGCCTTGGTGTTCCGGTATATACCTCCCATACGGTGATAAAGGCCGAAGGGGGCGAGATGCTGGAGGGAATCACCATGGCAGAGATAGATGAGAATTTCAAGCCCGTAGAGGGCACCGAGAGAGCCTTCCGGGTGGATACCCTGCTCATTGCGGTGGGGCTCTCGCCGGTTAACGAGCTGTATGAGAAGCTGACCGAGTTCGGTGTGGAGTGCTACACCGCCGGCGACGCCGATGAGATAGCAGAGGCCTCCGCCGCTATATTCAGCGGCAGGATCGTAGGCAGAAGGATAGCCAGAAAACTGGGGGTGGATGTGGATATACCGGAGGAGTGGGAGCATACCGCAGAGGTGCTGCGCAGCAAGCCGGGCGAGGTGGTGGAGCCGGAGCAGCCGGATGAGGAGGGAAGGGTCTATCCCCTGTTCAAATGTGCCCAGGAGATCCCCTGCAATCCCTGCACCGAAGTATGCCCCCGGCAGTCCATTCATATCGACGGAGACCCGGTACTGGGTATGCCCTACTTCGAAGGGGAATGCATCGGATGCGGCAAGTGTGTGGACATCTGCCCCGGCCTGGCGGTAAACCTGCTGATACCCGGGTATGACCGGGAAGCTGAAACCTCCCTTCTGATAATGCCCTATGAGCTCAACCGCGACGACCTGGTGGTGGACAGAAGGGTCGGCACCGTTGATATGGAGGGAAATGAGGTGGGCGAAGGAGTGATCAAGGCCTTCCGCAGGTCACCCACCGATGAGAAGAGGACCCTGGTTTCGGTGGAGGTGCCAGCCGGGGAGGCCAAACTGGTGTCGGGCTTTACCGTACTGGGCAGCGAATGGGGTGAGGAGGGATCGGGACTGAGCGATACCCTGGAGGATGAGACCATAGTGTGCCGCTGCGAGCGGGTGACCGCAGGGGAGGTAAGAGCCGAGATCCGCAAAGGGGTAAGGGATATGAATGTGCTCAAGGCCACCATCCGCACCGGGATGGGAGCCTGCGGAGGCAAAACCTGTACCGATCTGATACTGAGGCTCTACCGGGAGGAGGGAGTGGATCTCTCGGAGGTAACCCTTCCCACCAGCCGCCCCTTCGTGGAGGAGGTGCCGCTGTCCGTATTTGCAGGAATGAAGGATAACTGTGACGAAGATAAGTAGTAGCCATGCTGATATCATAAACGTTGGTGAAGATATGAAATATTCCGGGTTATTGATTTTCCGGAGTGCTTTGCAGTGATCAACAATCTGACAGGTAGTAACAGCTTTAATGCAACACAGACCTGCGGGAGTATTGTATATGCTCCATTGGAGCAGATGAATATATCTCGCAGCTCAATCAGCAATTTACGGTAAACGGTTTTTGAGGGGTGGGTAGTGCGACCAGTGCTTTTCCGGAAGCAGGAAGAAAAGGAAAGAACAACCATATGAGCAGGAATAGTTTTGATATAATAATAATAGGAGCAGGCAGTGTAGGCCTGCCATCCGCCTATTTCCTTACCCGGGAGGGTATGAAGGTGCTGGTGGTGGATAAGGGAGTATCCCCGGGGCAGGGGCAGAACAAGGCGGCCATAGGAGGGGTAAGGGCTACTCACTCAGATCCGGCCAAGATAAAGCTGTGCCAGCAGAGTCTGGATATATACTCCGGCTGGCAGGAGGAGCATGGTACCGATATCGGATGGTTCGAGGGGGGGTACTGCTTCCCGGTGTACCGGAAGAAGGAGGAGAAGATTCTCAAGGGTATCCTTCCCATCCAGAAGGAGTACGGGCTGGAGATCGACTGGGTGGGACCGGAGAGGATAAAAGAGCTGATCCCCGGCATCAACCCGGAAGGCCTTCGCGGGGGCACCTTCTCACCCCGGGACGGCCAGGTATCTCCGCTTAAGGCCTCCGCATCATTCTGGGAGGAGAGCAGGGACCGGGGAGCGGAGTTCAGATTCGGGGAGGAGATCACAGACCTGATAATAAAGGGGGGGAGGATAAAGGGGGTTAAAACCACCGGTGGCACCTATTACGCCCCCATGCTGCTCAACGCCTCCGGTGCAGCCGCCGGGGAGACCGGCAGGATGGCAGGCATAGATATACCGGTAACCCCGGACAGCCACGAGGCGGGTATATCTGCACCCATGGAGAGGCTTTTCGAGCCACTTATAGTGGATATCCGTCCCGGACCGGAGGGAAGGACCAAGAACTTCTACTTCGGCCAGAATGACTTCGGATCGATAATCTTCTGCTACACACCCATAGAGCCGATTGTGGGCACAAACCGGTCCGCCACCTCCGAGTTCATGACGGTGATCTCCCGACGGATGATCGACCTGATACCGACGCTCAAGAACATGCTGGTACGGAGGGTATGGAGGGGACTGTACCCCATGACCCCCGACGGAATCATCATACTGGACAGGGTAAGGGAGGTGGAGGGACTCTACCTGGCGGTGGGTATGTGCGGCCAGGGATTCATGCTGGGTCCGGGAGTGGGTCTTAATATGGCCAGGTTCATAGCCGCCGGGGAGCCTCTGATAGACAGTGAGATCTTCGATTCACTAAGCTTCTACCGGGATTTCTATGCCGGCGCTGGTGAAGCGCTGAGGTAGCATTTATCCTCTATTACCTGCCGGTGAAGGTTTAGCAGAAACAATAATATCCCGAAGGGCGGAGTCCTGCATTCTTACGGGCGGGGAAATTAAATCCGCCTTGATAGGATCTGGAGAAGCTAATAATTTTCCCATTGTTCCCGCAGGCTTGACGGTGAGTTACTGCAATCACTTACCTTGAATTAAATCTATTTAATAAGTCATAATATTACAATAAGATAGGGATATTATCCAATCCTCCCCTCTGCCCTGCCGGGCATAAATCTCTTAAGAATAAACCTGTCGAGACGATACCAGAGGTTGAGACAGAGGCAATCGGATTGCATAACTATATCCTGAAAGAGATCAAGGGGTGGGAATATGGCGACCGTACTAATAGTAGAAGACAGCCGGTCGGTTTCAGAGCTGATCAGAATAGAGTTGAGCAAGAGGGGTTTCGAGTGTGTGGTGGAATCGGACGGACTGGCCGGATTCAGGAGGGCCAAGAAGGTCAAACCGGATATCATCATACTGGATGTAATGCTTCCGTCCATGAATGGATTCAAGATATGCCGCCTGCTCAAATTCGACCGGAAGTACAGGGATATTCCGGTGATAATGCTGACTACCAGGTCGGAGGAGGATGACCGCCAAATAGGCAAGTCAACCGGTGCGGACGGCTACATGACCAAGCCATTCGAGATGGATGAACTCAAGGATGAGATAGACAGATTGCTGGGAGCGGCCACCAGCGCTTAAAGGTGCATTCCAAAGAGAGATGTACCGGCAAGAGGTATGACGGAGTTGCCATAGTGACGAAAAGATACGCATACACCGCTATAGATCAGTCCGGCAGAGAGATAATGGGAGAGGCGGAGTCGAAGAGCGAGATTCAGCTGCTCAACCGGCTGGCCGGAGAGGGATACATGGTCTCCTCCCTCAAGGAGCGGAGGGAGGGTGGCTTTCTGCTCAGCCTGGAGGCCCTGGGATACCGCAGACACCGCCTGGGCAGGATGGGGCTGATACTGTTCACCCGGCAGATGGCATCACTGCTGAGTGCCGGTATTCCAATAAATACAGCCCTCAGGCTGTTTTCACAGCAGTCTGAAAATGAGGCCCTGGTAGAACTGACCGAAGGGATAAAGGGAGACCTGGAGGAGGGTTCTACCCTGTCGGAGGCGATGTGGAAGAGGAGGGATGTGTTCAGGGATTCCTATGTTTCCATGGTGGAAGCGGGAGAGGAGTCCGGAAAGCTGGATGAAGTCTTTAAGAAACTGGCCGAAGTGCTGGAGGTGGAGAATGAGAGGAGGGAGGAGATAAAGTCGGCGGTCTCATATCCGGTGATTCTCATAGTGGCATCCGTGATAGGAGTGATATTTCTCCTGGTGGCGGTATTTCCCACCTTTATAAAGATATTCGGCGAAGCGGGCGTAACCCTGCCCTGGACCACCCGGTTGCTGGTATGGCTGAGCCATTTCATCAGGGACAACATGATTATTATAGCTGCCGGTGCGGTGGTATCGATAGCGGCCGCCCGGTGGTATGTCAATACGGACAGGGGAAGGCTTCAATTCGACCGGATTAAACTGAAGATTCCGGTGGTGGGGAATCTGCTCAGAAAATCCGCGGTAGCCACATTCGCGCATATGTACAGGGCACTGCTGAGCAGCGGGGTTTCCACCTCCCGCTCGCTTTATATAGTTTCCCGTACCGTAGGCAATGCAATGTTCCGGCAGCTGATAATATCCATCCGGGGCAAGATAAAGGAGGGAGCCACAATTGCGGCACCCTTCCGGGAGAGCGGAGAGTTTCCTCCCCTGGTGGTACACATGCTGAGTGTGGGCGAGGAGAGCGGGAGGATGGAGGATATGCTGGAGAAGGTCAGTGAATACTACGAAAAGGAGGTCTCATATGCCATTTCCCGCCTGACCACGATGGTGGAACCGGTTCTGATAGCTGTAATGGGAGGAGTGGTGGCTCTTATGTACCTGTCCATTATCTCCCCCATGATGCAGCTGATGAAGGTGGCCAGAGCGGGAGGGCTGTAAATAGAAGATGAAGTCAGATCGATCGGTTAGATTCTGACATCTGATCAGGGCTGGGGGAGGGAGGGTGGTGAAAGTTTCAGAGGAATCGACCCATTGGAAAGGAGGAACCAGATTGAGAAGAGAAAAGAACAACGGTGGCTGGACTCTGATAGAGCTGGTTATCGTAATAGTAATTCTGGGGATAATCGCCTCGGTTACCATCCCGGCCTACATGAATATGACTGACAGCGCCGAGATAAATTCATGCCAGGCGGCCCAGGCAACCATTCGTTCTGCGGTAAGTATATACTATGCCAAACATAAGGGTACCCTGCCGGACAGTCTGACCAATGGTATGTTCGTTAATGCAACCATACCTGCCTGTCCTACTACCGGCTCCATTACCTATACCAGGACCAGCGACAGTACCTTCACCGTACAGTGCAGTATAAGTGATCACAACACACCGGTGGTTAATCCGTAGAACCACCCGGAGACTGAAAAAGTTATGTATATCAGGGATGAGAAGGGGGTGGCCCTGTTAACCCTCGTCATCGCTCTGGGGATATTCGGTACCCTTGCGGTCAGTGTCACCATGATGGTGAGCCAGGGTGTGGTGTCGGGAGCGGTATCGCTGGAGGAGTGCAGGGCCAGGTATCTGGCCGAGGCCGGGCTTAACGACTCCTACTGGGAGCTCAAGCACGGGGAGAAGCTCTACGGCGGTCACCCCCAGCCGGACGGTAAGATAGATGAACAGGTGATCGTTTATGCCGATGGAGCCACCGGGAGATACCGGGTGGACCAGCCGGCAGCAGAGATAGTATCCAGGGGGGAGGTCAACGGAGTGGAGAAGACGGTTACCGTGAAATACACTCAGGGGTATACCCATTATTCCCTGTTCTCCGGTAATTCCGGAGATGTTACCTTCCTGATGAGGGCTTCGGTAACAGGGAATGTGTATATCAACGGGGATGTTCTGGTGTCATGGCCCTCCGGGATCGATACAGCTGAGATGGACCTGTACCTGCCGGAGGGAAACTCGGCTAACTACCTATTCGGCACCCTGTTTCCCTATACTACCCTGAACCAGGCGCCATCCTCTCCGTCAGTCAGTACCGGCTGGTATGATTCACTGCTGAACCTGGCGGCCGGTGAGAGCGCCGGCGATCAGTACTGGAACAGTGACCGGGAGATATCAGGAGCGGTATACATAAACGGAAGTGTAACAACGAAGCACCACTGCGATATAACCAGGGGCGCGCAGCCGGGAATTATCGTTACCACCGGCCAGTTCACCCTGGGTCATCATGCCACCGTATCGGACAGCATTATTATAATATCGACGGGCACCATAAACATCCTGCGGAATAGCCGGGTCGGCACCTCGGAGGGCACCAGTGGAAATGCTGTCTTTTCCGGCAGCAGGGTTAATATCTGGAGTAATTCCGAAGTTACCGGTGTGGTGATGGCGCTGGATGATGTCCTGCTGGCCAGGCATACCCTGGTGAAGGGATTGGTATTCGCAGTGGATGAAGGGGGCTCCATTCTGGGAAGGGAAAGAATCGAGGGAGCCATGTGGGTGGGCGGGCTGGTGGGATCGATACTGAACTTCAGAACGGAGATCGATTCAAGGCCGGAATATATACCCTCTACCCTTCCCCGGGGGCTTTCACCTCCGGGAGGAGGCAGTGAGGTAATGCTGGTGTCGGGGACATGGAGGGAAGATTGATAATGATCATGGATAAGGCAGAGTCGAGCGGCAGCGGCGGTTTCACCCTGGTTGAACTGATAATCACCGTTCTTGTTTTGGGGCTGATAGGATGGTCATTTTCTGCTTTGTATTCAGGCCTTCTGTCTGCAGCCACAGAGGATGAGTCCGGCACCGGCGCCCTTCTGCTGGCTGAAAGTGTGATGGAAAAGTCCATTGGAGCGGGTGTGGATGTGGCTACCACCGGCTGGATTTCCAGCAGTTCCTATCAGTGGAAGAGGGGGGTCACCGTTCTGAGATCGGGAGCAGGCGGACCCACCCTGGTGGAGGTGAGGGTCAGGGTGAGAGATGATTCCGGCATGATCTGTTCACTGGTAACCCATATTGCGGAGTAGGTTTTGATTATGGAAGCTGAAAAGATAAGCAGATCCGGCGTAACCCTGGTGGAACTTATAGTGACCATTATTGTTATGGGTGCGCTTACCTTTGCGGTGATTCCGCTGCTCTCCGATCTGTTTGCCTCCCTGTGGATATCCCAGGGCAGCTCGGGGGCGAACTATGTAATCAGGGAGGCTGCCTCGCGTATGGAGAGAGAGATCAGGATGGCCACTGTCTCACCCGACAGCTTAAGGCCCCGGGTTAGTGCGGATGGGGGGACACTTCGTCTTTATCTCTCCGAAGATCCGGCTGATTCAATAAGATATTTCTTCTCCGGAGGGGAGGGTTCCACCTTTCTCTACCGCCTTGCCGGTTCTTCCGGGGCGGTGATGGTACCATCGTCCGCCTCTGATATGACAGCATACCTGAAAGGCAGTTTCAGGGTCAGCGGGGGATACGGATATACCCCCGATGGCGCAGTGGAGATAAATCTGAATGCGGGGCAGCTTCAGGGGATGGAGACGGATTCCACTTCGGTTGAGTTCACTGTTTTCTGCAGGAATTTTTTACGGGCGGAATAGGATGATGATGAATAGCGGAGAAAAAATAATGGAAAGAATACTTCCCGGGGGAAGGAAAATGGTGGGGCTGGATATCGGAACCAGTTCGATAAAAGTCTCACAGATCACCCACAGGGGAAAGAGGGTGAGGGTGGGAAAGACCGCCATCTGGGATAACAATAGAGATAGTGAGGGCGAAATCCAGGGGAACCTGGAGAACAGGATAGGGGAACTGTTTTCCATCAATAACATATCCACCGGAGGGGTTGTTTCAACTCTCACCAAAGACAGTATTACAGAGAAATTCATATCCGTTCCACCCGCCAGGGAGAAGATCAGGGATATAGTACGCTGGGAGGTCCCCAAACATATTGATTTTCCCTTCCGGGAGGCGGTTTTCGATTACCGTTCAGAACTTATACCGGGGACCGAAAGCGTGAGTGTTCACATAGCCATATCCAGGCGGAAGGAGCTGGAGGAATTTATCCGTCTGCTCACCAATGTAGGAATCAGACCCAGGGCTCTGGAAACCAGGTCCAGGGCACTGCAGAGGGTTGCCATGCTGGAGGAGGGGATAGGTGAAAAGTCGGTTGCGGTTCTGGATATGGGATCGAGGTGGTCCACCCTTATCCTGCTCAACAGTGGTGTCCTCAGAATGACCCGTACCATGGAGATAGGGAGTGACGATATCAACCACTCCATCGTTCAGCTGGTGAAATGCTCGGAGGAGGAAGCGGAGTCGTTGAAGCAGAAGGTGGGTATTAGCAGGGATATTCTTCACGGGGAGAGGGTTCAGTCCACCTCGGATAGCTTTCAGGTTTTCTCGGCCATAGAGCATCAGATGGACCGGGTGGTGGCTGAGGTTAAGAGGTCGCTGGTGTTTCACTTCGCCCGGTATGAGGATGAACCGGAGCCGGAAGCGATTTACCTGATGGGTGGTTCCTCCCGGATTCCCAATCTGGAAGTATTCCTGAACAGCAAGTTCGACATGGATGTGGAGGCAATCGATCCGCTGAAACGGTTGAAGGGCGAAAACGAAATCTCACCGGATGAAGGAACCAGGCTTTCCATGGCCATAGGCCTGGCACTGCGGGGGTATGGAAGTGAATGAGATAAATCTGATACCTGATGATATCAGCTTCGGAATCAAATGGACCAAACCCAGGATAGCATTGGTATCTCTGCTGCCATTGGCTGTTTCGGTGATTCTGCTCACCATGCTGCAGACCAGGACTATCTCCGGGTACCGCCGTCAATACCGTCAGCAGTCTGTGGTGCTGAATCAACTCAGATCGAACCGGCAGAATATGCTGGGGGTGGTTGATGATATCAACAGGCTGATCAGCAGTGCTGAGGCGGGGGGAATGAGTGTGGGGCGGGCGGCCCGGATGTTTCTGGATGACAGTATACTCTGGTCGGAGGTAATAGGAGATCTTACCCGAACCGGGCTGGAGGGGGTCTGGTTGAACCGGTTCAAGGTGTGCCAGAGCAGGGATGAGGAGAGGGGAAGTATCCCTTACCGGGAGGCAAAGCTGGAGGGAAGATCCATCACTTCCGGCGGAATATTGGCGGTTCTCCAATTTCTGGAGGAGCATCCTGTTTTTGAAGATGCCCATGTCTATAACTCCGAACGGATCTCCCCGGGCAATAATAAGATATACCGTTTCTCCATTACCTCAAGGGTGGTGAATAAGCCATGAAGGGGATAAACAGCAGAAAGATTGTTCTGGCGCTTTCTGTTGCCGTTTCTGCGGCTGTGATTATCTGGTATGCCAGAGCATCCCCTCTGGCGGTAAAGACCCGCCGGTTGAGCAGCAGCCTTGAGAAACAGAGGATCGAAATTGCCTTCCTCAATGATCAAGAGATGCCCCGGCTGCACAATGAGCTGATGAGACTGAGTACGGTGCGTAAAACCTACCGGCTGCTGGACAGGAAAAGGAGGGTGGTAAGTAAGCTCATCCCGGATAGCCTGGCTGTGGCGGAACTGCTGGAGGAGATTGACAGGGTGGCCGGCAGATCCGGCGTGGATCTGGTAAAGATGGGATCAGGAGGAGTGAAGGAAAAGAATGGTTACAGTGTGTTATCGGTGGAGATATCGGTGGGGGGCGGATTCGGGGAGCTGGAGCATTTTATTACAGGACTGGAATCGATGGGCAGGCTGGTGAAGATAGAATATCTGGAGATAGAGGGCAAAAAAGGTAAATCTGAATGGATCAGTGCCGATTTTCTGGTTAAGGCCTGTGCAGCCGGTAGGAGAACTGATCGGGGAGGGTAGATCCAATGAACCGGAAATCAAGGATGATCGTATTAATTTCAGCGGTAGTTCTGACAGCTGCTGCCCTTTCATACGGCAAAGCATACTCTACCGAATATAACGTGAAGCAACTCCTGGAGAAGGGCGGAGTCAAGGGTAATCGGGCGTCAGATGGCGATAGTGAGGTTTCCAGGGATCTTCTTATCAGGATGAGGAGGATGATTGCATCCATGGATTCGGTGATATCCTTCAGGCCGGAAGTTGGGAAGGAAAGCTGGAGCAGGAATATATTCCGCCCCCTTATAGTTGTACCGGAATCCTCCCGGCAGAATGAAGAACCGTCCGGAAGAGATAAAAGAAGCTCCGGTGAAGAAATGATCTGCAATGGAGTGATTATAAGCGGCAACAGGGCGCTGGCACTGTTCGGGAAGAGATACTACCAGGTTGGTGAGGCCCTGGGAGGGGCAAGGATCATCGATATATCCATGAAGGGGGTAGTTGTTATTACAGAGGGGGGCAGGAGGAGGGAGATTACAGTTGAATAGATTATCACTGATACTCCGTAAGATCGCCGGTATCATAATATTCTGCTGGGCTGTGATTACAGCCGGATTATCATCCGCCCATCCGGATGATATTGAAATCAGGCAGCAAAGAACAGAAGACAGCATCAGAGAGGTCTCGGTTGAGTTTTCTGATACCGATCTTTCTGATGCTCTGAGGGTTATATCCGAAGCTACCGGAGTAAATATTGTCACCGGGGGAGGAGTAGAGGGTAAGGTGAATGCAAGATTTTCCGGTGTTCCGGTAAGGGAGGCGGTAGTCTCGCTGATTCATTCCTGCGGCTATTCCTATGTGGAGGAGGGCGGGGTTATCAGGGTGATAGAGATAGACAAGAATCTCCTGGGGATTGATGCCAGCACACCCCAGGTGCTGATTGAATCCAAGATCATCGAAGTGGCCCTGGGTGAAAACGAGCAGTCGGGAGTGCAGTGGGATGAGCTGTATGCCGATCTGGGCAACAATATTGAGGCTTCCGGAGAGGTTGACTTTTCCCAGGCCTCCAATGGCCTGCTGTTGAATGTGTTCAGTGAGGATATGGATGCCCTGATCAATATTCTACGGAGGGAGACCAGCTCCAGGGTGCTCTCTGCCCCCAGGGTGGTGGCCCTGAACGACCGGGAGGCCAGAATACTGGTGGGGGAGAAGATTGCATATCAGCAGTCATTCGGGCAGACCAACGCCGGAATTACCACCACCTCGGTGAATTTCGAGGATGTGGGGATAAAGCTCTACGTTACCCCCCATGTAATAGACAGGAGTACGGTGATGGTCGATCTGATGGTGGAGGTGAGTTCGGTAAAGGAGTGGCGGACGCTGAGCAATGGGGATGAGGTGCCTATAATAAGCACCAACTACGCCAACAGCAGGGTGATAGTGAAGAATTCCAGGACACTGATTATAGGCGGGCTGATCGGAGAAGACCGGGTGGAGTCGGAATCAAAGGTTCCGGTGCTGGGTGATATCCCCCTGATCAAATATCTGTTCAGCCACAAGAGGGTCGAAACCGGAAAGAAGGAGCTGACCATATTCATCTCCCCCAGGATTATCAACTTTGCCACCAGGGGAGTGCCGGAGAGTGAAGAGGGGAAAAATTCTGATACCCCCTGGCGGGATAAGCAATGACCGCCGGGGGTTGACTTGAAGAAGGGGTTTACATGGAAGATACCAAGATAATATCAACCTTCCTGGACCGGCTGGGTAATGATCTGGTGGAGAATGGATATATAACCCGCAGCCAGCTGGAGGAAGCTACCCGCAGGAGCAGGGAAGAGGGTATTCATCTGGGGGAATCCCTGATAGAACTGAACTTCATCTCCAGAGAACTGCTGAACGAGTTTCTGGAGGACCGGCTGAGTATTCCCACCATAGATCTCAAGGATTACGATATAGATATGGCGGCAGCATCCCTTATCCGCGAAGAAACTGCCCGTAAGTACAGGATTATGCCCCTGTTCGAGATAGAGGAGGTTATTACTGTAGCCATGGCTGATCCCTTCGATATCTTCGCCATAGAGCAGATAGAGGGGATCACCGACAAGGTGGTGGAGCCGGTACTGACCAGCGGGGAGAGTGTGGTCCATGCCATCGATTCATTCTGGGGAGCCGAAAGCGACATAGATAATGTTATAGACGGGCTCAATGAGGAGATGGAGATCGAGGATGCAGAGGGGATAAAGGAGGAGGATATAGAGGTTGAAGCCGGTCCCATAGTCAAACTGGTGGATTCAATCATAAGAAATGCAGTCGACGCGGATGCCAGCGATATTCACCTGGAACCGGGAAGTAACAGATTGAGGGTGAGATACCGGATCGACGGTTTATTACAGAATATATCCAGTCTGGATTACAAGCTTTATTCCCCGGTGGCAACCAGAATAAAATATATGACCCGGATGGACATCGGGATGAGGAGGAAGCCTCAGGATGGAAAGATTCACCTGGATGATGGTCCCGGTAATATAGATTTGCGTGTTTCCACCTATCCCACTGTTCACGGGGAGAAGGTGGTGCTTAGAATTCTGGATCTCAGCAGGGCCAGAGTGGATATGGAAAAGCTGGGTTTTCAGGAGAAGATACTCAGCAGATACCGCAAGGTAATCGCTCATAACACCGGGGTAGTTCTGGTAACCGGGCCCACCGGAAGTGGTAAGACCACCACCCTGTATTCCACCCTGAGTGAACTGAGAGGCGAGCATGTAAACATTACCACCATAGAGGACCCGGTGGAGTATCAGATGGAGGGGATAAATCAGGGACAGGTAAACCAGAAGGCCGGGGTAACCTTTGCCAGTGCACTTAGAGCCATAGTAAGGCAGGATCCCGATATTATCCTGGTTGGCGAGATCAGGGACCGGGAAACTGCGGAGCTGGCCATAAGAGCCGCCCTGACAGGCCACCTGGTGTTCAGTACCCTTCATACCAATACCGCAGCCGGTGCAATAACCAGGCTGATCGATATGGGAATAGAACCATTTCTGCTGGCCTCCACCGTAAGAGGGGTACTGGGACAGAGGCTTATCCGCAGAATCTGCCCCAGGTGCAAGACCGGCTTCAGCCCTGACGATGAACAATTATCCATACTGGGAAGGGGTGATAATGTTACCCTCTACCGGGGGAAGGGTTGTGATTACTGCAGGTCGGGTGGTTACCGGGGAAGAATCGGGATATTCGAACTGCTTACAGTAAACAGCTCCATCCGGGAGTTGATAATGGAGAGGTCGGCGGACAGCGTTATCCAGGAGAAGGCGGCGGAGGTTGGTATGAAGACCATGCGTCAGGCCGGGTTCGATCTGGTGCTGGAGGGTGAGACCACCATAGGGGAAGTTCTCAGAGTGTGCTGATCCGTCTCTGGAAATGACGGGGGTGGAACAGTAAAACTAGAGCCGGGGGCGTTAAGCCCCCGGCTCTGATCTACCGGTTATACCGTAAAAGAGGTAAGTGCGTTACCGCAGCAGTACCATCTTCTTGGTAGCGGTAAAGTTACCGGATTCGATCTTGTAGAAGTAGACTCCGCTGGAAAC
>CAZTHK010000029.1:0-37877 GCA_964613215.1 uncultured bacterium
TTCAGGCGTATTTCGGACCAGCATTTTGAAAAAGAGTTTTTAGTGCGGACTCATGGAAAAATTCAACAAAGGAGGGGCGTGAAGATGAAAGATATATCCATTGTGTTATGCGGGGAGGCGGGACAGGGTATACAGACTGTTGAAGAGATTCTTACCAGGGTGTTGAAACGCTCAGGCTACTGTGTCTTCTCCACCACCGAATTCATGTCCAGAATCCGGGGAGGCTCCAATTCCACCGAGATAAGGGTATCCGGAGAGGAGGTTTCATCCTACCTGGACAGGGTGGATCTTCTCATCCCCATCAGCAGGGATGCTGTTTCACATATGAATCGGCGTATGGATGAAGACACCGTAATAATGGGAGAGGAGAAATTCATCCCCGGCGATCACCAGAAAACCGTAACGGTTCCCTTCACTGAGATGGCAGAAGAAGCCGGCAATAAAATATATGCCAATACGGTAGCCGTGGGAGCAGTAGCGGGTTTGCTTCAGGCTGATCCGGAGGTAATGGAAAAAATAATCAGAGAGTTCTTCCGCAGCAAGGATGACCGGATAATCAGTGAAAATATCGATGCGGCCGGCGAGGGTTACCGCAGAGGGAAAAAACTACGTGATGACCGAGAGCTGGTCTTTCATCTGGAGAAGGACGCCGGGTTCGAGGATAGAGTCCTTATAAAGGGAACCGAAGCGGTGGCCATGGGGGCAATAGCGGGAGGCTGCAACTTCATCTCATCATATCCCATGTCTCCCTCCACCGGTGTGCTGGCATTTTTCGCCAGCCAGGCAGAGGATTTAGGACTGGTGGTGGAACAGGCGGAGAGTGAGATAAGTGCCATAAACATGTCCCTGGGAGCCTGGTATGCCGGAGGCCGTGGAATGGTAACCACCTCCGGGGGCGGTTTTGCCCTGATGGTGGAGGGCTTGAGCCTATGCGGGATGATAGAAACACCGGCAGTGATCCACCTGGCCCAGAGACCGGGACCCGCCACCGGACTGCCCACCCGGAGCGAGCAGGGGGACCTGCTCTTCTCCATATTTGCAGGCCACGGGGAGTTTCCCCGTATCGTCCTGGCTCCGGGCACCGCCGAGGATGCCTTCTATCTGTCCCGGCAGGCATTCAACCTGGCGGACAGGTTCCAGATACCGGTGATCATGCTGACAGACCAGTATCTGGTCGATTCGGCCTTTACCATAGATGAGCTAGATCTCTCGGACTTCGAGGTGGAACATCAGTTCATACAGACTGACCGCGACTATCAGAGATACCGGGTAACCGGAGACGGGATAAGCCCCCGGGGTATCCCCGGCTACGGTGAGGGGCTGGTGGCGGTGGACAGTGATGAACACGATCAGAGCGGACATATAACCGAAGATCTCGACTTCAGAAAGGAGATTGTGGACAAGAGGCTGAGGAAGATGAATTCCATCCGGAAGGAGGTAATCCCTCCCCGGCTGGTGGGAGGAGAAGATTATGAAGTGCTGGTATTGGGGTGGGGCTCCACCTGTCACATCATAAAAGAGGCTCTGGAAGTACTGGGGAGAGAAAATGTTTCTTTCCTCCACTTCAAACAGGTATATCCCCTGCCCCAGGATACCACTGAATATATCAGCAGGGCGGACAAGACGGTGATTGTGGAGGGTAATGCCACCGCTCAGCTGGCCGGTCTGATCAGAATGGAAACAGGACTGGAAATGGATGAGAAGATTCTTAAATACAACGGGCTGCCCTTCAGCGTGGAAGAGGTAACAGAGGGTATCAAGAATATTCTGTAGAGGGAGAAGACAATGAAAACCGATGTTTATGATATGGGGAAGATCGATATTGCCTGGTGCCCCGGCTGCGGCAATTTCAGTATCCTGAAGATCGTCAAGGGAGCACTGGCCGATCTGGAAATAGAGCCTGAGAAGCTGGTTATGGTATCGGGGATAGGCCAGGCGGCCAAGCTGCCCCACTATCTCAGAACCAACCTCTTCGATGGCCTCCACGGCAGGGCGCTTCCCCCCGCTACCGCCATCAAGGCCTGTAACAGGGAACTAACTGTAATAGCAGAAAGCGGAGACGGGGATATGTACGGAGAGGGGGGGAATCACTTCCTCCATACCATCAGGCGGAATCCCGACATAACCAATATTGTACACGACAACATGGTCTACGGCCTGACCAAGGGACAGGCCTCCCCTACCAGCAGAATTGGATTCAAGGCTCCTCTTCAGATCAACGGGGTAATACTGGAGCCCTTCAATCCCCTGGCAGTGGCGATTGCCCAGGATGCCTCCTTCGTAGCCAGGGCATACTCAGGACATCAGGATGAATCACGGGAGATTATAAAAAAAGCTATCCAGCACAGGGGCTACGCACTGGTTGACATGTTGCATCCCTGTGTCTCCTTCAATAAATTAAATAACAGGGACTGGTACAGGGAAAACACATACTATCTTGATGACAGCCATGATCCGGAGGATAGAGAGGCGGCTTTCAGGAAGGCGGTGGAACAGGACAGGCTGGGGCTGGGAGTATTCTACATCAATAAAAACCGGGAACCATTCGAACAGAACCTGGATGGGTACAGCAAATACGATAAACCGTTGTACCAGAGAGAAGTGCAGGTGGACGGGCTCAAGAAACTGTTGGAATCGAAGAAATAACTTCGTCGGCTGGCCAGCCTGGCCATGATATCACCTGCCAGAGAAGGAGGTTTTAATTGAAGGTTAAGGAAGCAATAGACAAACGTAGAGCCTATCGCTCACTCGATCCCGCCATGATCGACCGGAATCTGATCCGGGATCTGGCCGAACACGCCAAACTCTCATGTTCATGCTTTAATAAGCAGCCATGGAGATTCGTATTTGTGAAGGATCCGGACCGTTTGATGGAGATGCGGGAAGCCCTGTCGGGAGGAAATGAATGGGCCTACAATGCCTCCATGATCATCGCGGTATTCAGCGAGAAGGAGCTGGACTGTGTGGTAAAGAAGAGAGAGTACTACCTCTTCGATACCGGCATGGCGGCAGGCATGATGATACTGAGAGCCACCGAACTCGGGCTGGTGGCACATCCCATTGCCGGTTTCAGCGAAACAAAGTCCAGGAAGATTCTGGGCATACCGGACGATATGAGACTGATTACCCTGATTATTGTGGGAAAGCATGCCTCCGATATAAAACCGGAGCTCAGCGAGAAGCAGGCGGAGGCTGAAAAACAGAGGCCTCCCCGCGCCGGATTCGAAGAATTCGCCTGGATAGACAGATACGGGGGAGAGAAATAGCAGGGGTATGTTGAAATCAATCCGCTTCCGGCCTCCGGCAGGGTAGTATATTCTGATTGGACCAGGCAATTTTCCCCCGGCTCAATCAAAGGTATATTCTTCGAACCACAGTACCGGCGTTTGCGGGTCTACAATCTATATAAGGCTGGCTACTTCCCTATCGCTTCCAGATTCTTCAGTATGTTATGTACCTCCAGTGAGTCCAGTTCCTTATCCTCCAAACTGTTGCGGAAGTCATCGATCAGGACCTGCATCTTCTCCTGATCCGCTTCGCCGGATTTCAAACTGGCTTCGGCACGGTCGAATAGTGTGCTGATGCTGTCTGGAGGGATCGACCGGGGACGGTTATCCATGACAGTCTTTTCCATGGTGCCGAAGCTCTTCTCCACCGCCCAGTTTACTATTCTGCCTCTATTGGTGTAGAGAAAGATGAGAGCAATAATTACTATAAATATTATTACCAGTATGGTAATATTCAGCCCCTTACTCAAAACTGATGCCCCCTGTGTTTGATAATTAATTACACCAAATTTCAGTTAGCCACCATACAGATAATATCCTTAATTGTCGAGCGGAATTTTTGAGCCGAACCGATGATGAATTACTTTCAACCGGGAAACCCTCTGCAGATAAAAAAAGAACCACCCTTTCCACGGTCGGACTGCGAGATGGGGGGACTTCTGCTGAATACCGTGGTATCAAGATGGTTCTTTTCCTGAATGGCCGTAACTACAAGCGTTCCATTCAGTAACGGGCAGTAAAGCGACATACATCTATTAATAATATCACATACTGTGCCAATAACGTGACATCCAGAAAAATTATGGCATAAAAGCATAACTTCTGTAATAATAATTGGTTATAGAATTATGATTGATCGCGTTCAATATTTTTAAATATATTATTTTGGGGATGCTGTTTACGGGATTGACAGGCCAATTATGTATAAAAGAGTAACCCGTTGTTATAATATTAATTATAACATTTATACACTTTGTTAACAGTATAAACACTGTTCACACTGTCGTAAGGGCGAACCCCCGGGGGGATCCGGTTTTTATCGCAGTCCGGGTTCAGGTATTAATCCGGAATTACAATCTGCAGCCAGATATGTATAACTTTAACTTCTGAACCATGATATCGCCCTATCGGTTCATAATTTCGCTCTTCCCGGTAGAAGAATGATTTTAGTAAAATTTTGCCGGCCAAGGCTATTACGGATTGAGGTTAATTGTCTGATGATTGATTCAGTGTCCTGATATAAGTTTTTCTTTCAGGATATGGAACGCCGGTTGATCATATCATCAAGACCGGCCTGTTTGAGTCTCTTGTAGAGTGTGCCCCTGGATATGCCCAGTATTTTGGCCGCTTCGGTTTTGTTGCCGTTACACATAATGATCACCTTCCTCAGATTATTCCCCTCCTCTTTATCCATCCGGGCATTTCTTCTCATTTCAACGGAATACCCCGATTTCATCCTCCCCTCCGATTTTCTTATCCTCTCCGGCAGGGCTGAACAGGTTATAACCCCTCCGTTGCATATATGCCCTGCCCTTTCCATGATGGCAAACAGTTCCCTTACATTTCCGGGCCAGCTGTAATCCTGAAGGAATCTGAGAGCTTTCCTCTCGATCCTGACCTTCTCCCTGCCATTACCATTTCCGCACAGGCTGAATACTATCAGTGGAGCTATGTCCTCCCTCCTTTCCCTCAAAGGAGGAATGTGGATCTCCTCAGCATTTATCCGGTAGAAGAAATCAGCCCGGAGGGTTTTATTCCGCAGTTTCTCCTCCATGTCCTGATTGGTGGCTGAGACAATCCGGACATCCACCGGCACCTCCCTGTTCTCCCCTATTGGCCTTATCTTTCCCTCCTGTAACACCCTCAATAGCTTAACCTGCTGAACCGAAGTAAGCTCTCCTATCTCATCCAGGAAGAGGGTTCCCCCATCCGCCTCCCTGAAAATTCCCCTCCTCTCCCGTGAAGCTCCGGTAAAACACCCCCTCCGGTGGCCGAAGAACTCACTCTCGAAGAGATGATCAGGAACCGAGGCACAGTTAACCGCCACAAATGGTCCGTCAGAGCGTATACTCATCCGGTGTATCATGGACGCCACCAGCTCCTTTCCCGTGCCAGTCTCTCCCGTAACCAGCACCGCCCGGGATGATTCTGCCGCCAGTTCCAGCCGTTTAATCATCCGTGCCACCGGGGGCGAAATTGATACAAAGTGGTTCCCTAGATTCATTGCCGGAGAATAGCGTATTTCAACAACATCATTGCCTTCGCCACCGCCAGTCACTGAGAATTCACATCTTCTGCCAGGGGAAACAGCATCTTCGAGTAAATCCTCCGCTCTCCTCCTCCAAAGCTCAGAATCGGTGGAACTGAGCAGATGGTTTGCCTCTATGGCAATTTTCCGGAATTCTGCCTCATTCTTATACTCCCTCCCCACCCCTTCAGCATCATTTGCCAATGAACTTCTGTGCCGGGAAATCAGATTTTCTGCATGAATAACCAGTGTCCTGGCCAGTTCGAAAGAGCTTCCGGTTTTCTTCAATATATCTGCAGACCTCCGGAACAGTTCCCCTCCCTTCTTTGTATCTCCCCTGCTGCAGGAAACCTCCGCCATCATCCGGTTGATTTCCCCTATTCCGGTATTGTCGTTCAGGCGCTCATAAATCCGCAGTGCCTCCCCCAGATATTCTTCTGCTTCATCCATATCGCCCCTCCTGATCATAATACCGGCCAGGGCACCGGCGCCCTCAGCCGATAAATCCCCATCCGGGGCTATCCTTCCGGCTTCCTCCAACCCCTTCCTGACCAGTTCTTCAGCCCCGGAGAGATCCTCCCTGTCCAGATACAACCTCCCCCTGCATATCAGGGCCAGCACCGCCTCCCTCTTAAATTGATGTTCCCCGGCCAGCATACCAGCCTGGTCATAAAACCTCTCCGCCCCCTCTATATCACCCCGTATCCTTTCAATATTTCCCCTGGCCAGCCTGCACCGGCACAGACCCAGCCACCATCCGATCTGATCGAATATGGATGCAGCCAGATCAACCCGCTCTCCCGAGCTGTCCAGCAGCCCCCTCCGGTAAAGTACGATTGCTTCATTCAGCGCCGCAGCGGCTTCTCCGTAATAATCCGAATCCCTCCTGCTGATCTCTCCGGATCTGATATAATAATCCAGGGCCATATCCATTAAGCCCTTCTCCTGTGCCACCAGGCCCAACATCAGCATTACCCTGGACCTGAGGAAGGAATCTTTCTGGCGGGTGGACAATCCCAGAGCCGACTCCAACCGTTCCTGAGCTGCCTCTATCCTGCTGAGATAAAAATAGCAGGCCCCTTCTGAAAGAAGCTTCTCCACAATCAGTTCCGGCTTGATTTCTTCGATTCCTTGAGTTGAAGCATTCTCCATCTCTTCAAGGGAAAGTTCGTAACTGCCCTGACGGCGGAAAATATTTGATTTGATCAGGGATGATTCCAGCAGAAAAAGATTTATATGATCAGGAACATTATTCTCCAGAACAGCGGACAGGCTGTTAAGAAACTGCTTGCTCCTATCGAACAGGGACAAATAATAGGCTGCCCGTGCCGCTGAGGTTAGAGCACGGCAATGAACTTCCGGCGGGACATCATTCCTGTCACATAACTCCAGCGCCCTTATGGAACAGGAATAATTATCCTGATATAAACCCTGCCGGCGGTAGCTGTTGCTGCGGGCTAAAAGTTGTTCAATCTCCTGTTGCTTTTCACTCATTATGGTTGTTCAGCAGGTCGCTGCTACAGCAAAATCATCAGAATTATCTTCAAATTTAGTTGCCACTCCCATCTCATCGGTAAATTTGCATCTTTATTACAACTGTTGCTGTCGCCCTCTTCCCGGTACAGGATATTGGCCGATCCTCCACCCTGATTGGATTCCTCGCCTTCTATCATTCCTGGAGTAACTATGCGGGGAACCGGATCAACGTGAATGTGAGGATCCTCACCGGGATCAGCTGTCAGAGCATATTCATGAACAGAGAAATTGTTATAATTTCCCCTGCCTGCATAAGTACCGGAAGGTAATACACCCAGCGCAAACAGGGATACAGCAACAGTAATAACCGATATCCTGATTAACTTCATAATTTTCATCTTTACCCCATCCAGGTCACAGATACATTAAGGTGACCAAACTCAATTACCCTTCCAAATGTTCCCTGTATCGAGTCGCCTTACTGAGTCGCTTGAGAAGCATTATATCAGAATCCCTGTAACCTTGTCAACCCCCCGGGACGATTTTGGAACGATTTTGCTCTGCCCACGGGGTTATCGGGTTCAGTGGTGAAACCAATTGTCTGATAAGTTGCCCCATACGGAATTAATCAGAACCTAAGTCTGTTATCCTGATTCCAGTTCCGACGTCGAACCCGGATAAAAGTCAATTGGTCCTGCTGGCCGGAATGACTCGGTTTTCAGTATCGATAAGGGAACCGTCCGGGAACCGGGACAGAATCAGGTTCCGGTTCCGGACGTAGGAATAAGCCGGCCGGTTATGTAAAACATCAATATTTTGATTGAATATAATTAGATTTGCTCCGGGATTGCCGGCCGGTGTACTCAATAAGACCCGGTTTACACCGGCAGCTGATAATAGGTTCATCACTTTTGAGCTCTGTATGGGGCCCAATCTCAATAACAGTCAAAGTAAATTACATATGTAAAAATAATATTACTATTTGCAACTTGCTTATTTAACAACAGGTTAAAGCTAATTTTACATAACAAGTAAAAATTTATTTACATAATATCATGTCAAGAACCGGACCTTATCTCTTTTCGGCAATAACAGAATGCTTCTAATTTGTTGTAATAATATAACTTAAAAATATTATAATTATAATAAAGCAACTGGCATGATGCTTGTAACCATATATTTACAGCCAGCATTGTTTTTCATCTTGAGGAAATAAGTTTTCGATACCTTCAACATACACGGGGGTGATAATCGCAGACCGTGGAGAAGAACCCTCCGGCTGACGGCCGACCCCGGTGGCTCCAGAATGGTATGATAATCAAAGAACGCGGTTAACATTTCACCATTGGAGGCTTACCAATAGACAGCGGTCAATGATCCGGAGGAAAAAATAAATTAATGACCGGCTCAACTGTCCCGAAACACGAGAGTTGGAAATTACTGAGTTCGCTTTTTCACAGGATTCTCCACGGACAGGAAGATATTCCGGCAAGAGAGTTAGATTCTTTATGGCTTCAAGGTCTGCTTAGGGTTTGCGGTTCGCCAGAGTATTCTGTCAAACCGCACTACCTGTAAAAGGTGTAGCCTGCCCTGAAAGGGGAGGGTTTTCACCGGGAGCTGCTTAATAAAAACAGCAGGCAAACGCCCTTTAGAAAAATGGGCAGACCGGCGAAGCCCCTGGAAGGCAAATTTTACCTGAGAACAGGCATCCGGAGAATCAGCTAATGCACGAAGATGACCTTCAGAGGTATATAAAGAATCTGGAACGAATAGTTATAAAAAAACAGAAGAGCATTGAAAAAATGCAGGGTCGATTCAAGAAGGGCATTCTTTCCCGGTGTCTTGCTCTGAGCTTGGTCGACCCTGTCCTTTTGCTTCAGAGGCAGATCTCTGCCATATCTGAGATACTGGAGCAGGAGACCGGTGCTCAAAGGGGGGAACTCCCGCAGTCCGCCAGGGACAAAATTACAACTATCCTGGCCAGGATAACCGAATCTTCATCCATAATATCCCAGCTTATGGATAATCTTAAAGGGCCGGACTGGATCAGGCCGCGGCAGGGAGAGGAGTTGAACATCAACCTGGTTATAACGAAATGGGTGGAACAGGTTAAGTTTCATCCTTGCTACCATCCTGTAATAAAGATAAACCTCTTCCTGAACCAATATCTGCCCGCTACTGTCATGAGGTTCAGCGAGACATTCCAGATAATCCACTCCCTGGGGATAAATGCTCTGGAAGCGGTTGATAAAAAAAAGGATGGCCAGATATCAATACGGACTGACATGACCGATAGATTCATCCTGCTGGAGATAACCGATAACGGCAGAGGGATAAATCCGGAGGTAAGGGAGGATGTATTTAAACCCTTCTATTCCACCAAGGATCCGGAGGATTCAGATTGCTATCACCCGGGGCTGGGTTTATATATTGCATCCCGGCTGGTTGAAGAAATGGGGGGAAATATCATGCTGGATTGCGGAAGCAGGGGTAAAACGGCATTCAAGGTCTTTCTGCCCATTCATACAGTTAAGGAGCTCGGTGATGATGAATTAAGTTAGAAAGCGGTTAAATATTCTGGTATTATTTATTACAGACAGGGAATTTTCTGCAAAAGGGGCAGCCTCAAAAAAATCAGAATGCATATACGGCGGCCGGAGAGCGGAATACAGCGGCCGGCCGGTACTTTTTTTGGATTGACCTGTATGGTAAAGGAATGTAGCATAAATAGCAACAGAGGAGAGTACTGTGATAGACTGGGGAACAGATCCATCAAATGATGATAAAGCGCAGGACAGCGAAAGCGCAGATGATTTTTTTGCCGAAGCCGACAGCAATCTGGAACATCTGGAAAACTCTGAAATCATCAAAAGCAGCCGGCATCTGTCCAGGAAGCTGGAGAATACCGAGCATCGTCTGAAGATGCTGGAGATGCTTATAGACATCACCAAATCACTGAATTCCACCCTGAACCTCAACCAGCTGCTTATCAATATAGTTGACTCTATAAATACCCTGGCGGATACCGACAGGGGATTTCTGATGCTGACCAATCAGAAGGGGGATCTGGAATTCAGGATAGCCAGAGACCGTTCCCAGGAAGCCCTCAATAAGGAAGATTTCGAAGTCAGCCACTCCATCATAAATGAAACCAAGGAGAAACGCGAACCCATCTTTATTTCCAACCTTCCCGAGAGTGACCGGTTCAAAGATCAGAAAAGCGTTATCGATCTGGAGCTGAAAACCGCCCTGTGCGTACCGCTTACCCTGGAAGACAGGGTTATCGGAGTTATCTACACAGACAGCAGCAGAATGTCTAACAAATTCAAAATGGCGGATATGCCCATCATATCCGCCTTCGCTTCCCAGGCAGCCATAGCCATAGAAAATGCCCGGCTTCACGGAGAGCTGGTGATGTCGAAGGAGAACCTTGCCCGGGAGAATCTGGAGCTTAAACAGGAGCTTTCCGAAAAGTACAGGTTCTCGGGAATTATCGGAAAAAGCAAATCCATGCAGAATATATTCAATATCATAAAGAAGATCGCTCCCCACACAACCACTGTATTAATTCATGGAGAGACCGGAACCGGCAAGGAGCTTATCGCCAGGGCCATTCACTTCAACGGTCCCAGAAAAACAAA
The DNA here is from genome assembly GCA_964613215.1 of uncultured bacterium. GTDB lineage: Bacteria > Krumholzibacteriota > Krumholzibacteriia > Krumholzibacteriales > CAZTHK01 > CAZTHK01. Next base: position 10,653 of record CAZTHK010000029.1, read on the forward strand.
ACAGCTGGTAACCATCAACTGCGGAGCCATGCCCGCAGAGCTTCTGGAGAGTGAGTTGTTCGGTCACAGAAAGGGAGCATTCACCGGAGCAACCCGGGACAAGAAGGGGCTGCTGGAAACAGCAGACGGGGGCACCATATTCCTGGATGAAATAGGGGATATGCCCCTGCCCCTGCAGGTTAAGCTTCTCCGGGTACTGCAGGACGGTGTGATCAGAAGAGTCGGCGATAACATCACCAGAAAGGTGGATGTGAGAGTGCTGGCGGCCACCAACAGGGATCTCTCCGAGGATATCAAAAAGGGCACCTTCAGAGAGGATCTCTATTACCGGCTGAATGTGGTGCCCATCCATATCCCCCCTCTGAGGGAGAGGCATGAAGATATTATTCCCCTGGTGGAGCATTTTCTCAAGAAATACAGCTCTGAGATGAACAAGGGAGAAATCAGAATAACACCCGGAGCCATCAAGCTCCTTCTCTCCATGCCATGGGCGGGAAATGTCCGGGAACTGGAAAATACCATAGAGAGGGCACTGGCACTCTGCGGGGACTCTCCGGTGCTTTCCAGAGAACATTTTCCCCAGCTTAAGACCGGCTCCTCCCTGGATCATCTGGAGGGAGAAAATTCTCTTAAAGACAAATTGAAACAGGTGGAAAAGCAGATAATATCCACCACTCTGGATAAAACCAGCGGCAATATTACCAGAGCCGCCCGGCATCTGAATGTAACCCGTCAGCACCTTCACAACAAAATCAAGCAGTACGGGATAAACAGGAATTAACCTGCCACCGGCCGGCAGAATACGGAAATATACATGAGCAGCAATAACGATTCGCATATTCCCTTTTACTATCATTCTGACTTCCCGGACTACGATTTCGGACCGGGCCATCCCTTCCGGGGAGAGAGATTCTCCCTGTTCTTCCGGGCCCTGCAGGAAAAATTCCCGGAAGTATATGCCATGCTGGACATCCGGGAACCTGAAGAGGCCAGTGATGATGACATCATACTGGCTCATCAGAGGGAGTATCTGGAGAGGGTTACAGCCCTGGAGAAGAGAAGGGGCTGGCTAACCATCGACACTCAGCTTCTCCCCGGCTCCATAAGAGCGGCCCGCCTGCTGGCCGGTTCATCCATGGCAACCGTTCAGAAAGCAGTGGAATCCGGCCTGGCCATGGGGTTCGGCGGCCTCCATCATGCCGGATTGAACTTCGGGGGAGGCTTCTGCATCCTCAACGATGTGGCTATAGCGGCACATCATCTCCTGGCCGGAGGGCTGGAGAGAATAATCATACTGGATACCGATGCTCATCATGGCAACGGCACCATGGACATCTTTTACCGCGACCCCAGGGTTCTGTTCATCTCCCTGCATCAGGATCCCCGCACCCTCTTTCCGGGCAGGGGCTTCTCCTCGGAGATCGGAGAGGATCAGGGAGCCGGTTACACCGTGAACATCCCGCTTGCTCCGCTTGCAGAAAAGACACAGTACAACATTGCCTTCCAGCAGATTGTATATCCCCTGATAGAGGAATTCGAACCCCAGATAATAATCAGAAACGGGGGCAGCGATCCACTATATACCGATACCCTTACCAACCTGGGTCTGGATCTGGATTCCCTCTCCCAGCTTCACCGGGGAATAGCAGAACGTGCCTCCAGCGGCAACATCCCCCTGGCAGACCTTTTTATAAGCGGCTACGGCCCCTATATTGCCGACGGCTGGCTGGCAATAATCAGAGGGGTACTGGATCTTCCCATGGAACTGGAAAACATGGAACAGCCCCGCAACATCTCACCGGACAAGTTAGAGGTCATTACTGCCCAGACATGGAGAACCATTGACGAACTGAAGGGACGTCTGTCAGAATACTGGAAAAATCTCGGTTAGAAAATCGCAAGGAGGGATCCGGAATGGAACTAACCATCGTTAAGATCAAGAAGCCCGACGATGTTAATATCATCCTGGGGATGTCACACTTCGTTAAAACGGTTGAAGACCTGCATGAAGCAGTGGTATCTTCAGTTCCCGGCGTAAAATTCGGCCTGGGATTCTGTGAAGCTTCCGGAGCCAGGCTGGTTAGATACTCGGGCAATGACAGGGAGATGACCGGACTGGCCAAAGAGAATGCTGAGGCCATAGGGGCGGGACATTCCTTTATAATATGTATACGGGAAGCCTTTCCCATAAACCTGACCAATGCCATAAAGTCCGTTCCGGAGGTTTGCAGAATACTGTGCGCTACCGCCAACCCGGTGGAGGTAATAATTGCCCGGACAGATCAGGGAAGGGGAATTCTGGGAGTGGTAGACGGAGAACCTCCGGTGGGAGTGGAGGATGAAGAGGGGAAGAGCTGGCGCTATGAGCTGTTGAGAAAGATCGGTTACAAGCTGTAGGCCGGATGGGCCGGAAACCAGCATATCTATATACAATTACGGCAAGGGGACAGCCCATGAAATTTTCCCGGATGTTCTAGCCCCACCCCCAGCCTCCCATACCCGATCCCGAGACAGAACGGTAGAATTCCATTGCTATTTCAGAAGTTACCCTCCTGCCGGTCCTGGCCAGGAACATGCTTTCACCGGAGTAACAGATCTCCGCATCATCGGTATGGTAATACCTGAACCCGAATGGTTGAAACAGCCGCAGTAACATACCCCGGTACTGATATGAAGACAACCGGGTGGATTTCAGATCCCAGTGCCATGAATATTCACGGGTAAAAACTATCTTCTCCTCCAACTCAGTGTCATCGAAAATAAAGGACAGCATACTCTTTCCGACCCCCTTTCCCCTCCATGATGTACTCACCTCTATGGATCCCAGCTCCAGTATCACCGGATTGTCAGCATTGACATGCTTTTCTGCAATTGACCTGTTCAAGTCATACCAGCAGGTACCCTCGCCAGGTCTGATAATGGTAACGTATCCCACCAGGGTGTCCCGGTATACCGCTCCGGCCACCCGGTTCTGCTCTTTCTCACAGACTGAACCGAGCACCTCCCTGGTCTTCTCCATGGTCCGGTATCTGTAGTGAAAGAAATTTCCCAGACCCTTCCCCATCTCAATATGGTTCAGCCTGGAACTGTCCAGGTACCTGAACAGAGTCACTTTCCTGCCCTCTACAGTTATTTTCTTCTCCATAACAGCTTTCATAATATTACTTCAGGGCGGAAACAGTCAACGCAGAGATAACGGATATCAGCCTCGACCCTGCTGAATCTCCGGCTACCATTCTGACTATTACATATAATCCTCTATCCCCGTCCTCTTCATTCTGTACAGCATGGTAGTTCTTTTAATCCCCAGCAATCTGGCCGCCCTGGAGCGGTTACCCCCTGTGATTCCAAGAGCCCTTATAATCTCAGACCTCTCCAGACTTCGCAGCTTTGATTCCAGATAGCCTCCTCCTTTCTCCTCTCCGTAATCAGCGATAAACCGGGGCGGCAGATTGAAGGCATGTATACTCAATCTGCCCCTCCCCCTGCTTATCACCGCCCTGAGTGTTTTATTCTTAAGTTCCCTCACATTGCCGGGCCACTGGTACGCAGCCAGCAACCGCATGGTTCTGCCCTCCAGGTTAAAAGGCCCCAGGCCGAACCGGATACAGAATTTGTCAATAAAATGATCAACCAGCAGTGGAATATCCATCCTTCTCTGTCTGAGAGGAGGTATTCTAAACACAAATACAGAGAGCCGGTGGTAAAGATCCTTCCTGAAACGCCCCGCATTTACTTCCGACTCAATATCCCTGTTGGTGGCGGCGATGATCCGGGCATCGGTCCTCCTGGGGATACTCTCTCCCACCACCCGGAATTCACCCTCCTCCACCACTCTGAGAAGTTTGGGCTGAAGGGAAAGCTCCAGTTCACATATCTCATCCAGCAGAACGGTTCCACCCTCCGCTGTTGCCATCACCCCCCTTACATCCTTCCTGGCATCCGTATACGCTCCCCTGACCGAACCGAACAGAGTGTTCTCCACCAGACCCGGGGGAAGAGCTGAAACATTTACCGGAATATACTGCTTGCCCTCCCTGCCACTCCAATGGTGAATCATACGGCTTATAACATCCTTGCCCACACCCGACTCTCCCAGCAAGAGAACCGGAACCGGATATGGAGCAATTCGCCTCACCTGCTGCATAATACACTGACATTGTGGATTACGGGTAAGAAACTCCGTTCCAGAATCAGGCCTTCCTTCATATCCAGGCTTCTCCTCACCCGCACGGCAGCAGTGAACCTCGATGTCAACTTCAGTCGCAAACTGCCCGTACAGATACTCGGGCATGGCCGCTTCCCTGCTCAATTCACAGTTCTCCCGGAGGGATTCACAGGCCTTCAGCATTTCTTCAGCCTCCTCCTCTAATCCCCTGTGTTTGAATAAAAGATGCCGCAGATAGAGATACCGTATATTGATTAAACGCCATCCATCCGGAACTCCGCCGGCATCTTCGATGCGGGCCGTAATCTCAGCGGCAATATCAAATTCACCTTCCCGCAGGTAAAGCCACATCAGGGTCAGAAGAGCATCCACCCCTATATCTCCCCCGGAATTTTCCTTTAACCTCTCAATCACTTCACCCGCCATCTCCAGTGCAATACTGGTTTTTCCTCTCAACCCCATAAGCCTTGCCTTCAAGAGCAGAACCCGGTTGACTCCATCTCCATCCGGTATACTCTTAAAACTCCAGTAAGCAAAAGATATCAACGAGAGGGAATCATCCCGGTTGCCCCGGACTATCTCAATGCGGGCAAGTTTAAGGGCTGCATCAGCAGCCAGATCAACCTTCCCCTTTTTAACTGATCTGTCCATAACCATCTGTAGTATCTTCGCAGAAGCATTCAGCTTTCCTCTGGCCTCCATAACCGCTGCCCTCTGAATGTCAAACTTCATAGCGAGAGGTTCGTATTCCTTACCCCCTGCCAGCCTGATGGCCAGACGGATAAAGAAGGAAGCAAGGTTAACCCTTCCCTTTCTCAGGTATATGGAAGAGAGACAATGAGCCGCCCGGGCTCTTGAATCCCGCTTTTTATGCTTTCCCCCCAGATAAAAAATCAGGGGAACCACATTGTCCCCCCGATCTTCCAAGAACCGGTGCAGCCGCCTCTCCGGAAAATCACCGGCACAATCCATTGCCAAAATCTCCAGAGATAAAACACCGAATCTGATAATTAGTTTTATTTCAGCTTTCATTATATAGTATTTATTAAATTATGTCAAATCCTTATAGTGTTTTCAAAGCTTTTCATATATTGACTTCTACCCTTTATTAGTGCTATAATAAGATTAAAATAAAAGGGATGGGCAAAAACATCGAAGGTCAGGAGGAGATCCATCAATAAGCTCATGGTCTCATCCCATTTGATAAGTGGTGAACAACCCTCGTTAAAATAAGGTGGATACTATATACATCACAAAAGAGGTGTGATATGAAGAATTTTTCTGTTATTGCGGCGCTTTTGATTTTTATTCTGATTTCACCATCTTCAGGGAAAGCCGGGGAAGCCAGTGATCCCTCCACAGATGTATACGATGTCTGTGTGGAGCAGTACTGCCATGTCTTCTGTCCCGCCGGAGATATATCCCTATGCTTCTGTATAAGCAAGAATGGCCAACCCCTGGAGGCTCCCCCATCTGACGTCCTTCTGAAGATTGAATGTAATCAGAACGATCTCCTTTATCTATGTGCCGGTGAAAGTCTGGAAAAGGAAGCTTATCTGTCTGACCCGTCCTGTGTGGAGGAGCCTGGTTGTGGAACTGCCTACTGCTGGTACTTCAGACTGGGAGGGTACTGTGAAGAAGCCAGAATATCACTTCGTATGAAGGGAGAGTCTCAGCCCTTCTTCCAGTTCTGGTTTCCCATCAGGTCGCCGGATATAAACGGAGACGGGGTGGTGGACTCAGCAGATGAATCAATACTCACGGCAGCTTATGGAACCAACACGGTGAAATGCGACCTGAACTGTGATCTCAACGTGGATGATAGTGACCTGGATATCCTGACCGGTCATCTTTACCATTCCTGTGAAAATCAAATTGGTACCGATGAATCAACCTGGGGATCTATCAAATCGGTTTATAAATAGAGCTGCCAGGCGTAATATGAGGCCGGTCAATCCGGGGTAATATTCAACGGTACCCTTTACCGGGTTTACCCCGAACCGTTTCCGCCCCCGGCCTTTTCCCGCCAGTAGTAAAAAGCGAAAAATACTGCAGCGAAGCAGATATAACCGAAGGCATATTCCCCCCCGGTATTCCATCCTATCCGGCTGGCTGTGTCGTTCCCTGCAAATTGATATGCGTGAATCACCCCGAAGAAGGCCAGAACGGCTGCCGCCATTGACCACCAGGCAGCCTTCTTGAACTTCCTGTCTATCAGGAAAACACTTATGGCAGCCAGAATCATGGATGAGAAGATAAATCCTTTTTCCAGAGCCAGCAGACCGTGGAATCCGTTTATCGGCACTCCTTTATCCACCTGCTCTGCCAGAGTGGTTCCCACTCCGCTGTAAACCTGTTTGACAATATTCAAACCCCATGCAGCGAAAGCCGGGAAGAGTCCCACCACCACCGCCGGGGCATGCCTGTTTGGGGTGGCCTGATAGGCCTGGGCGGTTATGACTACCCCGATCCAGAACACTATGGCTATACCGGCCTCCATTGGGACTATCGTATTTATCAGCTTCAATCCCCCTACCAGGGTTACAGCCAGGAAAAAAACCCCGTTAAGAAGCGAATACCCCGTTCTGGCCCCCAGGCCCTTCCATCCCGGGTGACCAATGTAGATGGTGGTAGGGAAGCAGGAACCGAAGAAAGAGGCCAGCATGCTCCCCACTCCGTTCACCACCAGGGAGGGCATGGTCTCATAACGGTCCCCTCCTGCTTCGGCACTCTCCAGATTCTGAAGGGAACCTATAACATTGAACAGTCCCATGGGAATTATTATAGAGAGGTACTTGAAAAAATACCCGCTGAACATTATCCCAAACAGACTGCCTCCTGAAAATTGAGGTGCCCTCAATCCGACATGAGAAGCGGCGTCTTTTACCGCCCCGCCGTCCATAATACCGAATGCCCAGGCCAGGATAGAACCACAGATAACCGCCACCAGCCCTCCGGGCAGGCCCCAGGGAAATTTTAGATTGGAAAAATACTGAATCAGTATTATAGCCAGGGGCAACATTGCTATCATGGGTTTCTCGAATGTCTGAAAAGCAAAGTCCATGGAAATAAATGTTATTGCAATCCCGGCCAGGGTGGATAATAAAGCAGCCCTGGGAGTAATCCTTCTGAGCACATCCACCACGAAAGCTCCGCCGAATTCTATTACTCCGCTCAGAAAACAGGCCAGCAATCCCACCTTCCAGGCCATCTGATAACTTCCTGTTTCCCGGTAGACCGGACCCATGATAAATATCAGATAGGCAAAAAGGCTGACGGTATTGATACCGTAGGGAAGAGCGGTTACATCCCTCCTCCCCTCCTTTATGGCCAGTTTGCGGGCCTGCCAGGAATAAAAAAGATTACCGAATATAAGAGAAATAGCCGCCCCGGGGAGGATGCGGGTAAAAACAAACCCGGATGGTATTCCTGCTATAACCGGGCAAAGGGTGGCAATGAGAAGAAACTGAATAAGATTGTCTATGGCCAATCCGAAGAATCCATCTATATCCCGTCTTACCACCCAGGGATAATCGAACCTCTTACTCAATATAACCTCCTCCTGGTATCCATATGCCGTTCAGAATTAATGGTATCATGGTAACTTCAAGGGGTATAATAACACCTCAACAAATTCCTCCCGCCTACCCGCAACAGTATCAAAACAGAAGTATATTTTCCACAGTGAAAGCGTACTATTGACTGATTCTCTCATTTTTCATAAAGTTTCATATTATTGCATTATCTCGGACCGGTATTGAAAAAAATGGAGGGAACAGAGATGAAAGAGTTTAAATTTACCCGGATCTTTCTTGCCTTCCTTACCTTTGCCGGGATGGTAATGTTATCTTTCTCATGTGATGACAACCCCGCCTTCGAGGAGGAGGCCGCCTCAAAAATCTATATAGAAAAATTGTCGGGAGACCATCAGACCGAGCGGATAGGCATGACCCTGCCTCAGAAGATGACCGTTCATGTTATCAATCTTGCCGGCAATCATCTCCCCGGCAGACTGGTAAACTTCAGCACTTCCGATACAGGAGCAGTGGTAACTCCCCGTACTGCCATCACCGACAATTACGGTATCGCCGAATGCTCCTTCACCCTGGGCACCAGGGCTGGCGAACAGCATGTGGGCGCTGCCACCCGCGATGACAGTACCACATTTACAGCCATCGCGGAGGAAATAGGCTGTTCCGAAGAGAATCCCCAACCGTGTTGCAACTGGCCTGCCGGCATGATCTACATTACCACCACCAGCTCTTCACTGATAGAGGGCTCCGGCTCAGTTCTGATCATGTTCGACCCCGCCACCGGGGGGATAGAGAAGATACTGGAGACCGACTCCACCATTGCAGACCTTTCCTTCTCTTCCAGGGGAGAGCTTTTTCTGAGCACACGTCACACCATAATGAAGGTAGACCATGAAACATACCAGCTGGAGAACTTCTGCTCATATCCATCCGGATGGATACCTGAACTGATATCCAATCCGGGGGGAGTGATGGTGGGATTATCAGAGGATGAAATATTCATGGTTGGCTGTCCCCCCGATCCTGTCCGGAATATTACTGATGTCGGTAATACAATCAACATTGGAAATCTGGCCATCAGTATTAAAGAGCGTAATCTCTTTATTATAATGGGATCCGGACCTACCTATAAAATGAAGGAACTGAACTGGGATGGAAGAACGGTCAATTATAGTCTCAAGGACAATTTCTATCTGAATTGCGGAACAGCCTCTCCGGAAGGGATGTGCGCCGACTCTACAGGTAATGTATATATCACCCTGAATGGCACCCAGACAATCAGGCGTATTGCCAGGGTGTCCGATAGCGGTGATGTAGACGAACAATTCTTCGACTTCTATCAGCATGCCGGTGGTAATAATATACAGGCAGGACAGTGGGGCGATATTACCCTGATGGACGGGAATCTCTATCTGATAGATAAGCGTAATGACCGTCTGGTCATAATATCAGAGGAGGGGGAATGGATAGATTCTGTAGAGGATCATGCCTTTTCCAAAGCAGGCATTGAAAATGAACGGTACGGTATCGCTTCCCCACCGCACCACACCAGCTGCCCCTGACTGGATCAGCAACTCCTACTTGAAGCTCTTAATAGCTTCCTCTTTAGTATCGAACACATCAAAGATGAGATTCAATCTGGTGACCTGAAGTATTCCTATGATTCTATCGTTGGGGGAGCACAGTTTCAGCATGCCGCCTTTTTTGGAGTATCGTGACCGTGCAGAGACCAGAATTCCCAGTCCCTGACTGGATATCCATTTTACCTTGGAAAGGTTGATTATTGCATCCAGCTTATTTTGATCGGCAAGCTCGGAGAGGACTTCCACTATCTTCATATTATCCTCCCCTCCGTACATCTCGCCGGAAACATTTAAAATAGTGATTCCATCAACCTCTCGCTTTTTAATCTTCATGCTAGCTTTCCTCCACTAAAGTGCTGATCACCTTCAGATAACCATGGGCTAGAAACTATTAAGGGCCTCTTTTTCACTCTTATAACTCTCAAAAACTTCAGGAACCAGTCCACATGTTTTCAGCACCGTACCAACCCTGTCGGTAACATTAACCAGTTTGGTTTTGGCATCTTCTCTCTTAGCCGAAACAAATGTGGCTATCAGATCACCGGCGCCGAGTGAGTTAAGCCACTTTATCTCTTCCATATTCAGAAGAAAACGCTTCTGTCCGCCTTCTATCTCTTTCTTAATTAACTCCTGAATTTTTTTTGCCTCTGGACCACCATCAATCTGCCCCTCTAGATCGAGTATCATCACACCGTTCTCTTCACGGGTTGTGATGTTCAGCATCTCGAACTCCTCTCTTTATTTCAGAAAGTATCAATTTCCTGATTTTTAGTTATAATAATGCTCCTGAGCTTAATAGCAAGGCAAAACATACAACCGGAATATTAACAACACCCGATATTCCTGTCAAGCAAACTGACATCTTCTTTTAAAGCTCCAGTTCGAAAAAGCACCTTCATCAGGACAGGAACCGGATCATTATCAACCGTAACTGTCAAATCTCATCTTATTTCTACCTGTTTATCTCCTTCCATTACCTTCCCCACTCTCACCGGCTCCCAGCGGTAATCCCCCTTTTCTAACTTTCCACTATCCTGCGGGGATACAATAAATATCATTCCCAGGCCCATATTAAAGACCCTGTACATTTCACCGGGAGGAACCATTCCTTCATCCATGAGATAGCGGAATACACCGGGAATTTCCCAGCTTTCAGCTTCGATAATAACCTTGCAGCCCTCCGGCAAAACACGGGGAATGTTGTCAATCAAACCTCCTCCGGTAATGTGAACCAATCCCTTGATATCAATCCAATCACGGATCGATTTTACTTCTGCCAGGTAGCTGCGGTGCACATCAAGCAATACATCCGCCACTCTCCTCCCTACTCCAGGCAGAGTGTCGTCTATGCCCAGCCCCCTGTCCTGAAATATAATCTTCCTGGCCAGGGAATATCCATTGGTGTGAAGACCCCCGGAGGGAAAAGCCCATAATTCATCTCCCGGTTCAATCCTGCCCCCGTCTATTATTCTGTTCCTCTCCACTACACCCACGATGCTTCCCGCAAGATCATACTCTCCGGGGCTATAAAATCCCGGCATCTCGGCTGTCTCACCACCTATCAGGGCGCAACCGTTACTGCTGCATCCCCGAGATAACCCCTCCACCACCGACGCAACCACCCCGGGGTCCAGTTTGCCGCAGGCGAAATAATCCAGAAAGAAGAGGGGTTCCGCCCCCTGAACCAGTATATCATTGACACAATGATTAACCAGGTCTTCTCCCACCGTATCATGCTTTCCGGCCATGAAAGCCACTTTCAGTTTGGTTCCCACTCCATCCACACTGGAAACCAGAACCGGATCATCAAATCTGCTGCCGAGCTCAAATAAGCCACCGAAATTACCCACCTCCGACAGCACCTCTTTCCCCCAGGTAGCTCTGACCAGGCTGGATATTCTTTTATTAGCTTCCATGGCGGCATCAATATTCACACCCGATTCACTGTACTTTGAACTCAATGTCATTTCCCCTTCTAATAAATTTCTGCTTCGGTACGATCCTGTTAAACCTGGTCCGACAGGTGTAATCCTGTTTCTATGGAATATAGGTTAAATGACCGGAAATTTACAGACAAAACGGAGACAAAATAAGGCTAGACCTGAACATGTTCGACCAGTGATTTGTAAATCTCAGTGGTAACGTCGGTTTCCACAATCAACTGGAATTCACCCTTCCAGTAAAGAGCCAGCAGTATATCGGTCACTTCGGAGTGAAACTGGGTCCCCTGGTAAGTCTCCAGTTCCCTGATTACATCTTCTATGGGAAGTGCCTTACGGTAGGGACGGTCTGAAGTCATGGCATCGAAGGCATCCACCACATTAAGGATGTGAGCCCCCAGGGGTATCTCCTCTTCACTAAGTCCATTGGGATAACCCTTGCCATCCGGCCTCTCATGATGGCAGCGTATTACCTCGGCCGCCTCCTTAAGAAACTTCATCTGTTCCACTATGTCCGCGCCGATATTGGGATGAGTTCTCAGGGAATTCCACTCTTCGTCATTGAGAGGTTCTACCTTTACCAGGATCTCATTCTGAACTGCAATCTTGCCGATATCGTGAAGGAGAGCTGCGTATTCCAGCATCTCCAGTTCCCGTTCGCTCATCCCCATAGCCCTTCCTATCCTGAGAGCATATCTGGATACCCGGTATGAATGGCCATGGGTGAAGGGATCGGAAGCATCGATAGCTGAGGTTAGTGCAGCCACGGTATTTATATAAGTCTCTCTCATATCCAGGTATATCTGAAATGAATACCGGGCCAGAAAGAGGGGTATGATAAACAGAGCCAGCGTCCAGATGCCCGAATTTGCATACAGCAGAGCTATGATAGCTCCTACCGGCAGGAAAGCCAGAATGTGGATAAAATTCCACATATAGTTCTGCCGCCACACCTGTATAACATTTCTGCCATCTGAAAGGGAGATGATGAAGCTGATAGCCCAGGTGTTGAAATGATAGTAGACTACCCCCGCAGCGAAGAGTGGAACAAGAAAGAGGGGTGATTCCATGTTTCCCAGTTCCCCGAAGGAGCGGTAAACCACCCCCGAGACACCAACTGTAAGGATCAACAGGGGTACATTGAAGAAGAGCTTCTTAAAACTCCGGCGCTGCAGGATTCCTTCTGTAATGAGGGTTGATATTGCCTCAACCACTACCATAACAGCAGGTCCAAAAAGAACGATACCGGCTATATCTATGGGAGAGGAAGCGTATATGGAGGCGCCTCCGCGGGGCAGTGATATCTGCACCGAATCAGCTATCACTACAAAGCAGACAAAGAGAATTATATCTCTGAGGTGACCTTCGGGCAGATCTCTTACCAGATAGATGAAAAACAAAATCCCGGCAATTATAATAAAGCTGTAGTAAAGCCTGAATCCCCAGCTATCCTTTTCCATCTTTCCTCTCGAAATTTTCTTTCCCGGATATTATGGCTAACTGCCCTGCTACTTCCGGCACCCTCATAGTCCTGGCGAGAGTCACAACTAAATGAATGCACTATCCATGCCAAATAACTACAATTGGTTGCCAGCAATCAGCTTATCGGTACTGTGCTGCTGAATTATGAGGGAAAATACTCAAAAATCTAATGGTATGTATGCTACTTTATCAGATAATGAACTTCTTTTCTGGATTTCCATCTTCCCATGGGCCTGTTCAGGGCGTCCAGAACGGCCAGTACAGCAGCTTCGCTAGGTTCCCGGCCAAACAGTACACACCCTATCAGTTGGGTAACAGACCTGCCCCTTATCACATCAACTATCCCCATCAGGGCCCGCTGGCCGGATATTTCGACCTCTCTCATATCAGATAAGCAGAGTTTGAACTTTTCGTCAAGTAATTCCATAGCGGCATTCAGGGTAGCTTCCGCCACCAGCCTGAAAGGTGGTTGAGATGTTCTGACATCCTCTCTTCTGCCCACCCACTCCACGGAACCCTTCCTGAGAACTACTTCCGCCCTGATGGTGTCTTCCTCCACCCCCAGTTCAAGAGATACAAATCTGACTCTGACATCCTCCTCCAGAAATTCCAGCTGGGGGGCTTCTTTCTCACTCCGGCAGGCCTCCTCACCACCCCCCGTTAACTCCGTCCCTTCATCCCGGGATCTCTTCCTCTCAGATTCCCATACATCTTCACCCATTCTCTCATCGATAATCCGGTCCATCGAATCCTTGAATTCATCTGTCTCTCCGGCTGCAGATTTGTCCGGGGGGGGAGTCTTCTCTACATCCTGTTCTTCCGGGGATTCCAATACTTCGTCTTCTTCCTCCGTCCATTCCCCCTCCTCCCTCTTTTCACCATCCAACCTGTCGATCATAACCACCCCTATCTTGCGGTAATCTACGTCCATAGACATCTTTGCCTTGAGACACGATTCCACATCCCGGGCTATCATCTTGGGAGGCCGGTCACCCGATGCTACCACATGAATTTCAGAAAAATTGCCATGCTGATCTGTGGTTATCTTGCATGACTGAACATCACGGAGCCGCTTTATCAGCTCTTCTGCCCTTCTTACTCTATCCCTGTCAGAGGATCCATCCATCCTGATTCCTGCTTTTTATAATTATCCGCCAATACATAGCGCAAGCACATGGAACTGCTATTAATACTGTTAATATAGTACAGCGCCCCGGTAGAGCAAAGCTGTATAAACATCTAATTCATTATATCATAAAAACTTGGCAATAACAAGAAAAGAGTTTAACTGCACATTATCCTCCATAATGACCTCTGATATCCAATAAGACAAACAATATCAACCGATTATTAAAACATAGAATTCTCCGTTCTGAGTAAAAGGCAAAAAATTTCTCAATATTTAGGTTTAAATGCCGGTAAATATAATGAGGCTATATTTCACCTTCTCCCTCCGGTGAGAGGGAGAGAAAGGATCAAATTAAATAAAATCAGGAAGGTTGCTGCAACGGGAGATTAAATACCCGGCATCCGGTGGTACAAAGTCCGGGAAACCGGTTTAACATTGACAGAGAAGGCCGGTATACTATTCTTGTTTCACCGGAAGCAGTCAAGTTTCAAAGATATAAGGCATTATCTATTTGAACAGGGAGAAAAATGAGAGGAACGCAAAAGATACTTTCCACAGAAGAAGAATCACTATGGACAGAACTGGTGGAAAAAACTCAATACCGGGATATCTTTTATCTGCCTGAATATATCAGGATACTTGCCGGCCATATGGATGCAACCGGTCACCTCTACTTCTACGGCAATGAAAATAAATATATAATCTATCCATTCATGGTAAGAAAAATCGACCGGAGGTACCGGGACATTGTATCTCCATGGTACTATGGCGGGCCATTATTCTACGGGGATATCGGCAGGGATGAGGTAGAACAATTTCTAAGTGAGTTCGGGGATTTCTGCAGGGATGAAAAGATAGTATCGGAATTTTCACGGTTCAATCCATATCTGGAAAATTTCAGAAATATGGAAAACCAAATTGACCTTTATGAAATCGGCAGGGTGGTGTGGGTCGATCTAACCCAGGATCTTGATTCCATATTCATGAACTCCTTCTCCTCCGCCTGCCGGAGAAGTATCAGAAAGAGCAAAAAGGTGGAATTAAAGATTCACTGGAGCAACCGGGAGAAGCACCTCAGGGCCTTCCACTCCTTATATGTCGCCTCCATGAAAGCCAAGGATGCACGGGGATTCTACTACTTCCCCTATCATTTTCTTACCCGGCTGCTGGAGAATTTAAGGGACAGCTTCATTCTGATAACTGCCGAATATGACCATAAGATTGTAGGCGGAAATATATATCTGTATAAATACGGGACCATGTACTACTATCTGGGTGCCAGGGATCCACGATATCCAAAGGCCAACGCCTCCAACCGGATCATGTTCGAGGGGATAAAATACGGCAGGGAACACGGCCTGAAAATATTCGATATAGGAGGAGGCCCGGTAGACAGCGGGCTGCTCAGGTTCAAGAAAAAGTTCTCCAACCGGACGAAAACCCTGTACGGTCATAAAAGGATACACCAGCGGCAAACTTACCGGGATCTATGCAGCGAAGCGGGCAAGAATCCTGAATCGCTGCAGTATGAACAGGCTTCCTTCTTCCCCGAGTACCGGTAAGGGCAAAATCCACCCGGGAGGAAACAATGGACCATAGAGTAAATGTAGTTTATATAGGCAATTCGGCTGACCTGATCAAACTGATCCATGCTTCCGGCTTCTCCTCCCTTACGCAGGTTATTATAGAAAAGGGTGTGGAGCAACTGTTAACTGCCTGCGACAGGTGCGGCCTTAAACCCTCCGTAATAAATCAGGAGCTAAAATCGAAAAAAGGATTATCGGAATACCTCGGCTCCATCCTGGAAAGGGAGAATCCCGATCTGGTCATTGTTGGTATATTCGGGAGAAAAATTCCGGCAGGAATAGTAGAACGGTACAGGGGCAGGATTGTCAATATCCACCCGGGGCTGCTGCCCGGATACCGGGGCAGGCATCCGGTAAGATGGGCCATGGTCAATGGAGAGAGCAAGTGCGGGGTGAGTATTCACTTCATGGAAGAAACCATTGATACAGGCGACATAGTATACCAGCAGGAGGTAGAGATAACCGATGCCGATGACATCGGTACCATGTACACAAAACTGGCCATAACCGCATCCGGGGGCATAGATATGATATTACAAAAGATCATCCGGCAGGAAAAACTTGAGCGGATAGAGCAACAGCGGGAGGAGGCCTCCTACTTCCCGCCCCGTAAGCCTTCGGACAGTCTGATCAACTGGGAAAATTCCGCCCGGGAGATATTCAATCTCAGCCGTGTATCGGTGGATGACTACAGGGCGTTCACCCTCTTCCGGGGGAAAAAGCTGGAGATAATCAGATGTGTTTTCTTCGAGCATAATGGCGGTCATCCCGGCAGGGTAATGAGTATTACACAGAACGCAATTCAGGTATCCACCGGAGAAGGTTCCATTATCATCAACAGTTACGTATATGGCGGAATAGCAGATAACCGGGAACTGCTGTCCAGGTTGCAACCCGGTGATATCCTGGGGGAGTAACCACTCAAGGAGATATAGAAACAACTCCAGTTGCCGCTCTGTCATCTTGATCCGGCGGCTGAGCCGGAAAGTGTGACTACCGGGGGGGGGATAAAACCAGTCGGATCCGGACTGTACTGCTGGATGATCAATCTGGGCGCACTGGTGGTACCACTGGTAGCCGGATGGCTGAGGGGCTTCTCCTGGAGATACGTCTTTATCGCCAGCGGGATTTACTGCGCTCTGATGATAATTCCCACCCTGTTTCTCTACCGCCATCCTCCTAAGCCTGAAAGCACCAAAAAACTGTTAGCATGTTCCCCCTGATACTGTACAATGAATATTTCGATGAATACACCTTCCAAACCCGGCTACGGGCCAGAAAGGTGATGTACTTCATTTACGGCATTCTGACAGTCTGCTCTGTGCTGGTTCTTATGCTGGTTTCCACGGTAACATCGAAGACCTTAATCCAGGCGGGGATCATGTTCCTGGTGGGGTGGACGGCCTGTTTACCCGGCGGTCTTCAATCTTATCCCATAACCATGGATCCCTCCGGAACCGGGGGACTGGCAGAGATGAAACAGCCTGTAATAGTGTAACTTGCCGGCACCTTGATAACTGAAACGCCCTCCCGTACCATATGAATTGCTGCAGGTTGAAATACTTTCTTGAGAATCAGAGCATCCTGTACGAATAAGCTTGGCAGGTCAGGAGAACACTGCCCAACCACCTGAAGTCAACCAATCAGCTGATGATCTTTCTGTCCGGAGAGATATCACGGTACTCCCGGTTATCCATGATCTTCCTTATCCGCCTGACCACCTCCCTCACCTCCCAATAGGTATTATAGAGAGGTGATGGAGTCAGGCGAATGATATCGGGCGGCCTGAAATCAGCCACCACTCCCCTTCGGTCCAGGGCCTCTTTAATCACCATAGCATCACCGGCTCGAGCCAGTGCTACATGCCCTCCCCTCTCATGGATACTGCGTGGAGTTATCACTTCAAAATTATACGGCTCCTCCCCCAGAATATTCTCAGCCAGAAATATCAGGTATGAGGTCATGTTAAGAGATTTCTCCCTGATTCTTTCTATCCCGGCATCCAGGATAACTTTCAGAGCTCCCTCCACTCCGGCAGCGCCCAAAACCCCGGGGGAGGATACCTGCCAGCCACCCGCGCCGGGGGCATGCTGAAAATCAAGCTTCAGATCGAATTGGCTCTCCTTCTTATTACCGAACCATCCGGCCAATCCTGGTTCCCGGTGGAAGTGCCTCCTGTTCAGATAGAGGAAACCCGGTGCTCCGGGCCCCCCACAGAGGTATTTGTAGCTGCACCACATGGCGAAATCGACCCCCCACTCATCGAAGCGGTGGGGAATCACCCCCACTGAATGGGAACAATCGAATCCGATTATTATTCCCCTCTCATGTGCTTCCTCCACCAGCCCTGCCATATCCAGAAGCTGTCCGCTCCGGTAAAAAACAGAGGGCAGAAGAGCCATCGCCACTTCCCCGGTCATTGAGTCCACCAGCTCCTGGTACCCGGTCAGACGGTTATCATTACCCCCCACCAGAACAAGATGCTTCCCCCAATCCAGTCCTTTCAATCCTATCTGGCTCTTAAGAGCATAGATGTCACTTGAGAAATCCTGTGAACATGCAAGTATCCTGGTTCTTTCTCCCTCCGGCCGGTACAGAGTGCCGACCAGGGAATGTATATTGAATGTGGTGGTTCCGGTACAGATTACCTCATCCCCATCCGCACCCACCAGCGAAGCAGCCCTCTCCCCCAGCCTCTCAGCCATCCAGAACCAGGGGGGATCACCCTCCAGCCATCCCCCGACCCCCAGTTCAGACCATTCATCCAGAACCCTCTCCACCGCCATCCGGGACTGCCGGGAGATCAACCCCAGTGAATTTCCCAGCATATAGATAGTATCCGGCGGTACAACAAAGCAGTCCCTTACCGAAGCCAGGGGATCATCACGGTCAAGCTCCCCGGCGAAATCTTCTCCCAGACTGAAAGAATTCATGTCTCTCATCGCATCCTTTTTTTCTGACCATCACCCGGCAGCATCCATACACCCCCTGTATAATATCCGCCCCCCTGCAGCAATTATGCATCCGCATCTATCTCCGGATGGGACCGGGATTGTGCCTTCTCCAGTTCCGCCACTCTATGATAAAGATAGACCTGTGCACTAATTATCCACATGGATGCAGGAATAACTCCTACCGCCAGCAGGAGCAATCCCAGCAGGGCGATAGGGATTCCCAGAAGCCAGATAACGAATATCCGTCCTGCATATCCCCTGGTCATACTCCAGCTCTTCTTTACCGCCTCCACCGGCTCCATATCCCGGTCTATTACCAGATAGGGAACGAAAGCCAGCTTGCAGGCAAAAATAATTCCCGGAACTACCAGCAGGATGAATCCGGCAATTACAATTACACTATTCAGAAGCCCCGCCAGAACCACATTGAAGTACTTCCGCTGGAATATGAATATATCCTTAACCTGCGGGGTTTCCCCCCTGGCAGCCTTGAGGTATGAGTAAAGCCCCCCGTATCTGACCGGATTCATAATCAGGATGGAATAGCCCAGAGTGAACAGAGCAAAGAAAGGGCTCAGAAACAATTCGCTTTCTGCAGCCTTCCGAGCAATACCAAGAACCACAAAGAATACCGTTAATATTATGGTTATCAGCAATAGCTCAAAGAAATTATTCCTGATGATATCCTTGCCGGCTCCGTAACAACCACCCACTGTGAGAGGCCTCTGATAATCAGCCGCTACAGTTCCGTTTTTTTGGTTCACAGCAGACTCCTTTCCTGAAACCAGGGGGTTAATCCCTATAGCTGTTCGAGCTTGAAACCTTCTTTTTCAAGCAGGTCTATCAATCCATTCTCCCCGGACATATGGCCCACTCCCACTACTACAAGGTAATCCCCGGAATCCTGGATAAATGTTTTTATCTCCTCCACCCACTTTCTGTTCCGCCGGTTGAGCATTCTTTCACGAATTTCCGGAAATTCATCCATCCCCTTATTCATGATGTTTTCGATCAGCTCCAGGTTGCCCCTCTTCCAGCCCCGGACAATCCGATTAAGGTATTTCTCAATCCGGTGATACTCCAGAATGGTCTGATAAAGAAAATTCTCCTGGTTCCTGATTGGCATTGAACTGAACAGTTCGATCTGAAACCGGGGGGTCTCCAGCCAGAGGATTTTCTTACCCCTGGCCTTCGCCCGTTTGAACAGATGGTAATCTATCCCAGCGGTCATACTATAACCCAGACGCTGGAGTTCGATCTGATCCAGCATAAGTGCGGCAAACCAGGGCTTGAATCTGTTTACATAAATAATATCCATGCCGGTGCTTTCCAGCTCGGCCTCTAGCATGCTGTAGACAGAATCACTCAATACTGATTTCAGATTTCTATCCCCCTGGAAAAACGCTTTATCCATAATCAATTTCTGGAATGTTGGAGTATTTATGCTGTCAAGGTTTGCCTCGAATACAATATTTTCCGCTTCCTCAAAGGCGCTGTAAATACGCCGGTCCAGTGGATAATCGGATTCCTTCAGAAGATGAATCGAACCCAGCAGGTACACCCTGCTTTCCTGCCCGGATAGCTTCCAGAGGCTGATGTGTCGATCCTCTTCAGCCTCCCCGGCAGCAAAGGCGATGAACGTCCTCGCCGGTGCTATAACTGATATCATCGCTGTGATCACTGTAATGCACAGGATATATCTGCACAACCTGGTCAACATGACTATCTCCGCCTTTTTCTGTTTTCTCCGGAACACTACCTGAAAACATGCCAGATATATAACCTCATGTATAGCATTATTTCTGTCAGATTCAACCAATAACAAAGCAGAAAATCATTGACCCGGAGGAAAACTTATATTATTATCCTACTAAAATGGTAGGGTATTATTTGATATCCTTTTGAAGCAATAAAGCGGGCCGCCTCTGCAGGAAGGAGAAGAAATGTCCCATATAAAAGTAGATTGCATGAACCTTTCATGCCCCATTCCACTGGTGGAAACCAGGAAAGCTGTAAAGAGGGCCTCCCCCGGAGATATAATCGAAATTCGGGGGGATCATAAAGCTTCCGGAAAGGAAATCCCCATGGCAGTGGAGGCGATGGGCCACCAGATGCTATCGGCCCAGGATGAGGGAGACGGATGGAAGATCACTATAAAGATAAGGAGCGCAGATAATGACTGAGAATAGTGCCGAAAAGATGACTCTGATCCTTCACAGCGGTGAAATGGATAAGGTATACAGCGCCCTGATAATAGGCACCGGTGCGCTGGCAATGGATATGGAAGCATCCATATTCTTCACCTTCTGGGGTCTGGAAAGGCTCAAGAAGAAGGGGCTGGAAAGGGGTTCCCTCTCCAGAATGAATTTTCTGGGGCTGGGTAAGTGGATGGTAAAGAGAAAGATGAAAAAAGCGGGGGTTCTGCCGCTGGAGACCCTTCTGCAGGAATTCGTGGAGCTGGGGGGAAAGATACTGGTATGTGATATGACCATGAGCGTGATGGGAATAAAGAAGGAAGATCTCAGAGAGGATGTGATATCGGAATACTGCGGGGTGGGCACCTATGTGGATGAAGCGCGTAATTCCGATATAACTTTGTTTATATAAGGGGAGAAAGATGCAAAGCGAAACCATTTACCTTGATAATTCCGCTGTTACCAGAATGGACGAGAAAGTGCTGGATTCGATGAAACCCTGTCTGTTCGAACAATACGCTGTGGCCTCTTCCGATTTCGGCTACTCCATGGGTATAACTTCAAAGAAAGCCCTCAATGAGGCCAGAGAGAAGCTGTCCGGTATAATATCGGCCGGGCAGGATGAATTTATCTTTACCTCCGGAGCAACCGAATCCAGCAACACCGCCATAAAGGGGGTTATCAGAAAATCTGCGGAGAGGGGAAAGAACCATATTATTACCACCGCCATCGAGGATTTTCCTGTGCTGAACACACTAAAGAGTCTGGAGAGAGAGGGAATAAGAGTGAGTTACCTGGAGGTGGACCAGGAGGGGCTGGTAGATCCCGGCAGGCTGGAGGAAGAGATAGGCGGCCAGACCGCCCTGGTATCGGTGCAGCATGCCAACCAGGAGATTGGAACGGTGCAGGATATTGAATCAATCGGCAGAATCTGCCGCTCCGGGGGGGTTATATTCCATTCCGATGCAACCCATACCTTCACCAGGCTCCCCATAGATGTGGACCGGCAGAACATAGACCTGCTTACTGTTTCGGCCCATACCATACATGGTCCCAGAGGTACCGGCGGACTATATATCAGAAAGAACACCCCCATCTCGAAATGGATGGACGGAGGATATCAGGAGTTCAACCGGAGAGGGGGGGTAGAAAACATTCCCGGAGCAGTGGGCTTCGCCCGGGCCGCCGGGCTGGTAACAGGGGATGAAAACGCGAGGCTGACCGGGATGCGGGATCATATGATAGAGCGGATCCTGTCAGAGATCGGTCACACTACCCTCAACGGAAGCAGAACCAGGAGATTGCCCCAGAATGTGAACATCACCTTCAGCCGGGTGGAGGGCGAATCGATAACCCTGCATATGGATATGAGAGGGTTCGCCCTCTCCACGGGATCGGCCTGTTTCAGCAGCTCGCTGGAAGCAAGCCATGTGATACTCGGCATCGGGGGAGATCACCAGAGAGCTCACGGATCGGTTCGTTTCTCATTGAGCCGCTACAATAACATGAATGATATAGACAGGACTGTCGAAGAGATAGGAGAAGTGGTGGAGAAGCTGAGAGAAATTAGTCCCCTCAACTGAAATAACAGGGAGGTGCTGAATGGAATTTCCCTATTCTGAAAAGGTGCTGCAACATTTCCGAAATCCCAGAAATGTGGGAGAAATAGAAAATCCAGATGGCAAGGCCACCGAAGGAAGCCCCGCCTGTGGAGATATGGTATCGGTCACACTGAAGATAGATGAAAAAACCAGGAGGATCAAAGATATCAAATTCAAATCCTACGGATGCGCCTCCAATATAGCCACCGGCTCGATAATAACCGAGATGGCCAGGGGCAAAACCATCCAGGAAGCAAAGAAGATATCCTGGAAGGAGGCGGCCGACGCCCTGGGTGGACTTCCCCCCCTCAAGACCCACTGTTCCGTTCTGGCGGTGGAGGGACTGAGGGAGGCAATAAGAAATTATGAAGAAAAACAGGGCCTGGTGAGGGAGAAAAAGCCCACCACCGTGAAGACTCTGAGGAGAAGGCTAAAACATATTATCAACCCCCTGTCCGGGCTCGACATTGTAAAAACAGATCTGGTACAGGACATGTCTATCAGTAACGGAGTGGTATCCATAGTGATCGGCCTGCCTCCGGATCATCAGTTTGCCGCCAACATACGTGAGGAAATCAAAGAAAAAATAGAACCGATCCGGGATGTTAAAGAGGTAAAACTGGAGTTCATCGGATAACAGGGAGAAAGAGCATGTGGAAACTATCCACCAGGGGAAGATACGGTACCAGGGTTATGCTTCAGCTGGCCAATAATTACAGTCAGGGACCGGTTATGCTAAGGGAAATCGCCCGGCGGGAGCAGCTGCCCCTGAAATACCTGGAGCAGATCGTACCCCCTCTGAGATCTGCCGGACTGGTGGTATCGTCAAGGGGGCCGGGGGGAGGATATCAATTATCCAGACATCCGGATGAAATAACCCTGAGAGAGATACTGGAAGTACTGGAGAGAGAGATCGTTCCCACCCGCTGTGTAGCAGATCCCCTCTCCTGCCAGCGGAGTGAAGAATGTACTGCCAGAGATGCATGGACAGCAGTGGGCCACCGTATCCTGGATACTCTGGAAGAAATTACTCTGGGAGAACTGTCCGGGTCACAACATTAACTCAAACATATTAAGGGCGGGGGTAACTGCTGGTTTAGGGGATAATGAATCCGGTTACCTGCAGACATCCACAGGAAGGCCCCTGTGACCGGTTGTAGAATTATCAGCTCTGCTAGACGCTCTTCGGGCAGATACCATCCACCCAGGTGAAAGCAGGTGCAACTCTGCCCCCCTGTTTATTTGAATTACTCAGCCTGCAGTTGGATCAACTGGCATAATCTGTATTAATGAAACAGATTGCCCTCAGGGGATCAAAAGAGATATTTTAATTTAATACGGAATATCCTATAATATTCTTCGCTGAATTTAAAACACAGGCAGATGGAATCTCCGGCCGGATATGCCGGCAACCCCTGTTTAACCCGGCTGGAGAGAATCCGGGAGCTGTAACCATGAAGATAATGCATACTGCGGACCTGCATTTGAGAAACCAAAATGACGAAAGATGGGAAACACTGCTTGGCCTTACAAAGAAGGCAGGGGAGAAACAGGTGGACATTATGGCAATAAGCGGTGACCTGTTCGACCGGGGAGTTGATGCTGATAATCTAAGGGCAGATATAAGAGAGGTTTTTTCCGGGAATGGTTTCAAGATCGTAATCATCCCCGGCAACCATGATCATCAATCTTACCGGCAGGGTATATATCTGGGGGAAGATACGGTGATACTGAATCAGCCTGGACAATCCTTCTCCCTGGGGGAAGTTACCATATGGGCACTGCCCTTTCATCAGACCGGGGGAGAGGAGATTGTGAGGGAACTTCACTCCATATCCGGCAGTATAGACTCCGGCCAAACCAATATACTGCTGTACCATGGAGAATTACTGGACACCTTCTACTCCAGAAGGGATTTCGGAGAAGAGGGCGAGACAAGATACATGCCGGCAAAACTCTCCTACTTCGAAGGCCTGAACATTGATTATATACTGGCGGGTCATTTTCATTCCAGCTTCGATACCAGGAGGCTGGGGGATGGAGGCTACTTCGTTTATCCCGGGTCACCCGTCTCCATCACCACCAGGGAAACCGGCCGGAGAGGGGTTAACTTATTCCAGCCGGGTGCACCCCCGGAAAAATTTCTGCTCGATACCCCTCACTACGAACAGATAGAGGTAAAGCTGGATCCCCTGGGAGAGGGCAATCCCTCTGAAATAGTGAGGGAAAAGCTACACCGGATGCATCCCATGGCAAAGGCAATAGTAAACGTAACCGGTTATATCAACAGCAGAGAGTGGGGAATTACAGAGAAACAACTGGTAGAGGAGTTAAAGGAATTATCCCGGGAAAGAGAAGCCAGGATAAATCATGATTTCCGGGATGTGGGAACCATTCTGGAGGATGACCTGTTCCGGGATTTCAATAACAAGCTGAAGCGGAGAGACTGCAGCCAGCGGAGGAAGGAACAGCTGAAGGAAATGACCATCCGGGCAATGATGGAGAGTCAGTATTGAGACTCAGCGAATATTCCATAAGAAGATACGGTCCTCTCAGGGACAGCGGCAGGGTAATCCTGGACGATTTCAACCTTATCTTCGGCAGGAACGAGGAGGGGAAGACTCTCACCATAGATGCCCTGGTCAAATTACTGATGGGCAGGAAATTCGGGGATGATTTCGAAAGCCTGGACCGGGTGGAGGAAAACCCGGATGGATTCGTTGTCATATCTAACCACCGGGGGGAAAAAATCAAGATACCGGAAGAAGCCACTCTGACCCGGGCGACTGATCTGACTTCTACGGAATGCAACAATATATTCATAGTGAGAAACAGCAATCTATCCATAGCCCGGGATGCAGAATTCTACTCCAATGTAACCGACCGGCTGACCGGTCTGAGAACCGACCAGATAAAGAAGATAATCGAAAAGCTCAGGGATATGGGCGGAATAACCCCCACAGGCCATATCAGAGATATCAGGGATGAAAAACTCAAAACCAGGATAAATAATGCAGAAAGTCTGAGAGGTAGGATAGGGAAACTCAAAAAAGACTTGAAAAATCAGGATTACCCGGACTATCAGGAGAAACTGGCTGAATTGACCGAAGGGATCGATCAAGCCGGAGAGGAGATAGAAAATCTGGAAGCCGCCGAGAAACGGCAGAAGTACGAGAGAGGCAGGGACGCTCTCCGCCGCCTGCGGGAAGCCCGCCGCAAGCTGGAAGTCCTTAAGATATATAACAGGCATGATGAGCAGAATTGGAGAGACAGTCTCAGAGATATGGAGTTTCATGAGAAAGAAAAGGATGAACTTTTAAAAGAAAGGGAGGAGACCGAAAAGGAGGCCGGGAAGAAGGAGGAGGAATTAAGAGAATTCCGCAGCCATTTTGAAACTCTCCGGAACAGAAAGTCAGATATAGATGAAATAAGGCCGCGCATCGAGTATTACCAGAACAAGAAGAAAGAACTGGTTGAGAGGGAAGAGAGGGATAAAACACTGAAGTATGTATCGGCAATTGCACCCATTCTGATGACTGCGTTACTGGTATCCCTGGTATTCTCAGATTCCCTGTTTATCATAGTGGGGGCGTTTCTGTTCTTCATCCTAACTGTTATCTCAGGAATCGAGATGTGCCGGTTGTCCAGGCACAGAGCATCACTGGCCGGGATGCTGGAAAGTATCAGAGACGAGCTTGCCAGATATGAACTGGATTCGGATAAGGCGGAAGGAATTTTATCCAATATCCAGAAATTCTACGAAAACTTCCAGCATGAATCAGACCGCCTCCAGGACATCCGGAGGGAGGAGGAAAACCTGAGTAATAACCTGGACAAGCTGAAAGGAGTCAAAATCCCGGAGAAGGAAGATAAGATAAGGGAAACCAGGGAGAAGACAGACCAGATAAAATCAAAGTCCAGGGAGGACAATCTTAATACTTACACTGAAAAGCTGAGTGAGAAGACAAAGCTGGAGAGAGAGGCGGGAGAGCACAGCAGCAGCCTGGCCAGCCTGCTGGGAAGAGAGGGGGAACAGCCGGGTGAGAACATGGAGTTCTGGAAGAAGGAGCTCGAAAAGCTGGAGACTTATCAGGGCAGGGCGGTTGGAATAAACCCGGATGAGAATCGCCTGAGGGAACTGAAAAAGCAAAAGGAGGACTATATCCAAAAGCTCCGGAGAACCAGGGATCAGATATCATCAATACAGGAAGTGATGAACCAAGTAGAACGGGAGACCAATGAAATACTGCCTTTACAGGATGAATATCTTCCCTGCCAGACCATGATTGATCTGGAAGGAATTGAAAACAGGCTGACCGATTTTATCCAGGCTATCAGAGACAGGCAGGAGAGATCACTCGAAGCAATCAGTATCTTCGAAGAGATCGAAGACGAAGAAAAGGAGAAGGTATCCCGGCTTTTCGGCCGGAGCAGCCCGGTATCAAAATACTTCAGCAGTATATCAGACGGGCTCTACCGGGAGGTCATCTTCAACCGGGAAACAGAAAGGGTCCAGGCAAAACGGAATGACCAGGTACTGGATGCGGAAAAGCTTTCCGGAGGTACATACGACCAGCTGTACTTTTCTATCCGGCTGGCTTTGGGTGAAGAACTGCTAAAGGGGGATAAGGGATTTTTCATCCTGGATGATCCCTTCATAAAAGCGGATTTCAACAGATTGAGGAAACAGATGGAGATGCTCAGGATACTTGTGAAATCGGGATGGCAGATAATATACTTCAGCGCCAAAGACGAGATCAGGAAGGTCCTGGACGAAGATATAAAAAACAACCGGATAAATCTTATCCAGCCGCCCGGCCTGATGGAGTGACCGGCCTGGCTGGATCTCCCCCGCAAGTAACAATTTCTTATATAATAATATTTCTCTACCGTCTATTAAACCCGGGCAGCCGATATTCGAGCATCTGACAGATAAAATACCGGCAAGTTGATAATTGCCGGTTCTGACTCACTCTTTATGAAAAATATAATAATTACTTCAACAGCACCACCGTACCCTTCACCACCTCACTGCGGTTGAAGGAACCGGTAAA
>CAZTHK010000030.1:0-27446 GCA_964613215.1 uncultured bacterium
TTGCCTGATGAGAAAATGGTCACAGAGAGTTTCAACTAAAAATGGGATTGACTCGTATTCGGGCACTGGTATTAATGCGAAAAATGAGTATGATGGGCCAGGGGTTTTCACTATCAATGGACCTTACCCCAATCCCTTTAATCCATCCACCGATATACAATGCTACCTTCCCCGGAGATGTAAAATTAGTGTCAGGATCTACGATACCGCAGGCAGGTTGATAAGAAATCTGGCCGATGAAACCTTTTCTTCCGGATGGCACAATATTGTCTGGGATGGCAGAAACGACCAGAGAAATATGGCGACCAGCGGGATATACTTCTGCCGGATAGCTGTGGATGGAGAAAAAGAGGTAACCAGGAAACTTGTCCTTATGAGATAATCGCTGTTTTTACAACCGTTTGATTAAACATTAACGGTATTCTTGATGATATCAAATTCTGCAGGAGCATAATAGCTTATCGTCCGGGTTTAATTAAAATGCCCAATTCTAAACAGGAGAAGAATTGGATATATCAATTGGAACACCCGAATTTTTTCTCAGCATGACCGGCAACAAAAATATTAATTTATTAGTTGAACCAGAACGTTACTGTTGTTAACATATCACGTCCCCCAGTATTTAAAGGGAAAATCGGCACAGCCTGTCTCGCCCGTGGTGAAGCGGCTTGACTCTGTAATGCGGGGGGTAATAGTGCTGAAATCGTTTAGACAGCCCCGTATGGGCTAGTCCACCCGGAAGGAGGGAATATGAGTTCGAAATTAAGGGAGATGGCCTTTTTCCTCTCCGTTCTGGCCGTTCTGCTGATGCTGACAGTATCGCCGGTGACGGCCGAAACGCTGGAGGAGAAGGTGGAGGAGTTCGAGCTCGACAACGGGATGAAATTCCTGGTTGTCGAGAGGAAGGAAGCCCCGGTGGTATTCTGTGCCATCGTGTTCGATGTGGGCTCCGCCAACGAGTGGCCCAACGTTACCGGTATATCCCATCTGCTGGAGCATATGATGTTCAAGGGTACCAGGATGTTGGGGACCAGGGATTACGATAAGGAGAAGAAGTACATCCGGGAGACCGATGAGCTGGGCAACAAGACCATCCGGCTGCGCAAGGATATGGGGGAGTGGCGCTTCCGGATATTCAGCGATTTCTACAACGATGTCTACACATCCCTGCCGGCTGAGGTGAAGGATGAGATAGGATCGGACAAGCTGGAACAGGTAACCGTGGTTGCGGATAAAATCAGGGAGATGGGTTCACTTCCCGATTCACTGGTCTCGGAAAGGTATCTGATCGAAGAGGATGATGTAAATTACCTGGATATGTTCCTGGAGTACAAGTTTGCCCGGGGCAATATCTACCAGCTTCTGGACGAGCAGCGCAAGTACGTTATCGATAACGAAATGTGGCAGACCTATCAGAAGAATGGTGCCAATTTCCTCAACGCCGGCACCTCCTACGACTTTACCGTATATTTTGTATATCTTCCCTCCAACCGGCTGGAGCTCTGGATGACCATGGAGTCGGACCGGATGGCCTCTCCCGTGTTCAGGGAGTTCTGGTCGGAGCGGGATGTGGTTATGGAGGAGAGGAGACTGGGCGAGAATGATCCCGACGATGTTCTCTCCGAAGCCTTCTATGCCGCCGCTTTCAAGGCCTGTCCCTACAAGTGGCCGGTGGTTGGATGGATGAGCGATCTCAGAACCATCGACCGGGAGGAGCTGAAGACATATCACAGGAAATACTACTCACCCAACAACGCCACCGCAGTGGTGGTGGGAGATGTGGATGTGGATGATGTAAAGGATATGGCTGAGGATTACTTCCAGCCCATCCCGGCACAGGTTCCCCCTCCACCGGTAGAAACCCGCGAGCCGGAACAGCAGGGGGAGCGGAGGGTGACCATAGAGCATACCGCCAATCCCAAGCTGATGATCGGTTATCACAAGCCCATTTATCCCGATCCCGAAGCGCTCACCTTCCAGGTGATGACCTCCATAGTGGGAGAGGGGAGAACATCCCGGCTCTATAAGACTGTTTATGAAGAGAAGAAATTGACCGCGCAGCCTCCCCGGGTTTACCAGGGGCCGGGCAACCGGTATGACAACCTGTTTATTATCACCGCTGAACCCCGCAGCCCCCATACCCTCAAGGTGCTGGAGGAGGCCATATATGAGGAGCTGGACAAACTCAAAACTGAACCGGTTACCGACCGGGAGCTGCAGCGCATCAAGAATCAGATATACGCCCAGAGGATCAGACAGCTTGGTTCCAATCTGGGGATGTCCTTCCAGCTTCTGATGGGACAGGTCTTCTTCGGTGATTACCGTGAGATCTTCGAGATGTACGAGAAGATCCAGGAGGTTACAAAGAAAGACATAATGGAAGCAGCCGGCAGGTATCTGGTGAAAAAGAACAGAACGGTGGCCTGCCGGATAAAGACCGAACAGGAAGGTGAATCAGAAGAAGAGGGAGGACTGCAGGCTGAGATGCAGGCCCACCGGCAGGAGATGATGATGTTCATACAGTCCCTTCCCCCGGAGGAGCAGCAGGAGATAGTGAAGAAGATGCAGAGTATGCGCTCCGAGCAGGAGGCCATGGAGTTCTTCAAGGGATTGTATGAGAGAGCCAAAGCCGCCGGTTACATCAAGGAAGAAGGCAAGGAAGAGGAGAAGACTGAAAGCGAATAAGAAGGAGAGCCGAGATGCGAAAGAAATTTTTAATTCTGCCTCTGGCGGCGCTGCTGGCACTTATCCTGGCGGCATCGCTCCATGCGGGCAAGAAGAGGAAACATCCCAGTGAGCTGGAGTATCCCGATCTGGAGATCGAAACTCCCGACGTTATAGATATATCACTGGATAACGGGCTGGAGGGTTTTCTGATCGAGGATCACGAGATTCCGGTGGTGGATGTGGTTATACTGGTGAAAACATACTATCCCGATGCGGATAAGTACGGGCTCAATGAGATGGCCCGGTGGGTGATCCGTAATGGCGGAACAGAGAAGTGGCCCGCCGACAAGCTCAACGACGAGCTGGAATTTCTGCCGGCAAGCATCGAGTTTTCCGGTAGGAACCTCTCCACCTACACCTACATGAGCTGTCTGAAGAAGGATCTCCGGCACGTTCTCGAAATTTACGCCGATCTGCTCATGAACCCTGCCTTCCCCCGGGAGAAGGTGGATATGAAGCGTAAGAAGATGCTGGAGGATATCAGGCGCAGGAACGATCAGCCCAGGGCGGTGGTCCGGCGGGAATTCAACAAGCTGATATACCGGGGACACCCCTTCGGTCTGGAAGAGACAGTCCAGAGCACCGAAGCGATAACCAGGGATGACCTGGTGGCCTTCCACCGGAAGTACTTCCATCCCAACAACGCCATCATAGGAATAAGCGGAGATGTTACCAGGGATGAGATAGTGGAGATGCTTGGCGATGTGCTGGCCGGATGGGAGCAGGCCGAAGTTGAGATTCCGGAAGTGCCGGATGTTCCCAGGGAGGATCAGGAGAGCTACAATTACGCCTACAAGGACATCAACCAGGTATATATGAGAGTGGGTCACCTGGGTATTAATTCGAGAAACCCCGACCGCTGCGAACTGAACATCATGAATTACATTCTGGGAGGGGGTTCCTTCTCATCCTGGATAACCGAAGAGGTGAGGGTCAAGAAGGGACTGGCCTACTCCAGCGGGGCTTCCTTCGGCTCAAATCCATGGGCCAGGGGGATGTTTGTGGCCTATGCCCAGACCAAGTCGGGGGAATACAGCCGGGCCCTGCAGGTTATAATAGATCAGATAGAAAGGATGCGTGAAGAGGGTCCCACCCCCGAAGAGGTGGAGAAGGCCATAGATTCCTATTTGAACAGTTATGTGTTCGACTATGAATCCAAATCGGCAGTGGTGGGCAGGCTGGTGAACCTGAAATTCCAGGGAAGGCCTCTGGATACCCCGGAGAAGGATCTGGATGAGTATGAGAATGTGACCGTGGATGACATCAGAAGGGTGGCCAGGAAGTATCTCCATCCCGATAAGCTCACCGTGCTGGTGGTGGGAGACAGGGAGGAGTTCGACCGGCCCCTCAGCGATTTCGGCGAGGTAAATGAGATAGAACTGGAGGAGAAATAGCCGGAAAGGCAGAGTCGAACAGAGAAAGAATCATCGGGCCGGAGAGGTTTTCCTCCGGCCTTTTTTTGGATAGCGGCCGGATTCTGTATGTATTTCGGGGTTTTTCAGCTCTGGCGGTAGCGGTTGGTGATGGGGAGCCTTCTGTCCCTCCCGAAGGCCTTCGGCGTGATCTTGATTCCCGGCGGGGCCTGGCGCCTCTTGTACTCGTTGCTGTCGATCATGGTGATTACCCTCTGCACAGTATCTCCGGGGAGGTGGCCCGAGATTATCTCGTCCATGGACATATCCTCCTCCACGTACTTCTCTATGATGCTGTCCAGGATATCATAGGGTGGAAGGGTGTCCTGGTCATACTGGTCAGGCTTAAGTTCGGCGCTGGGTTTCCTGTCTATGATGGAGGGTGGTATCACCGGCTGGTCCCCCCGGCTGTTTCTGTGCCGGCTTAGCCGGTAGACCAGCGTTTTGGGGACATCCTTCAGCACTGCGAATCCCCCCGCCATATCCCCGTAGAGGGTACAGTATCCCACCGCCAGTTCACTCTTATTGCCGGTGGTAAGAACCAGCCATCCGTACCGGTTGGACAGGGCCATCAGCAGATTTCCCCGGATCCTGGCCTGGATGTTCTCCTCGGTTACGGTGACCTCGCCCGATTCCAGGATATCCCGGAGGGATTCAAGGTAGGAATGGTATATATTCTGGATGGGAAGGGTGATCATATTGATATTGAGATTTTGAGCCAGAGTGGATGCATCATCAGAAGAATTTGGGGATGAGTATTCAGATGGCATACTGACCGCAGAAACCCTCTCCGCACCCAGGGCATCCACCGCTATAACTGCGGTAAGGGCTGAGTCTATCCCGCCGCTCAGCCCCAGCACCACACCCTCGAATCCATTCTTGTTCACATAGTCACGGGTGCCCAGGGTCAGGGCGGTATAAAGTTCGTCCAGCTCATCCGGGTAGGAGGGAAGGGGAGAGGAGGGTGAGAATCCTGCCTTCTGTTCAGGCAGGGCAGGAAGTTCGATCAGTTCCACCGGAAAACCGGTGGAAGCTCTTCTGGCTGAATCCATTTCCTCCGGGATTTGCCTGGAGAGGTCAAGATCGGTTATCAGCAGCTTCTCCTGGAAGGCACCGGCCCGGGCTATTGTCTCTCCGGAGGGAGAGACTATCACCGAACTGCCGTCGAAGACCAGTTCGTCCTGCCCCCCCACCGGATTTACGTAGCAGAGGTAGCAGCGATTTTCAGCTGCCCGCCGCTGCATCAGCTCCTCCCGCTGACGGCATTTCCCCCTGTGGTAAGGGGAGGCGGAAATATTGATGATTATCCCGGCTCCGCCGTCCACCACCTGGGATGGAGTGGGTCCGTCATCCATCCAGATGTCTTCGCATATGTTTATCCCCACCCTGATCCGGCCGGATGATTTGTCCGCTCCCATGATCAGCACCACCGCCTTCTCGCCGGGGGAGAAGTATCTCATCTCATCGAACACCCCGTAGTTGGGAAGCATGATCTTTCTGTAGCTTCCTGCCACCTTCCCGTTCCTCAGAACCCTGCAGGTGTTGTACGGCTTGCCCCCCGGTGATGAGGGAGGCTGGGGGCAACCCATCAGCACAGTTATATCCTTAACCCCGCCTGCCAGTTTCTCCAGGTTATACTGGCAGTCTTCCAGGAAGGCCGGCTTGAGCAAAAGGTCTTCAGGAGGATAACCACAGAGAGATAGCTCGGGAAAAGCCAGGATATGCACTCCCTTCTCCTCCGCCAGGCTGATTGTTTCTCTGATCTTGCCCGAGTTGCCTTCCAGGTCGCCAACAGTAAGGTTGACCTGAGCCAGTCCGACACGAATTTTTTCCTTATTGATGGACATGCCGTGAATCCTTACCGGGAGTTGTCCTCGATTCTTTGGCGGGCGATAATTTCATCCGCCCTTTCATTCTGGGTGGGGAAAAGATCGTCGGGGAGATCGTTTTTGCCCGCCGAAGTTGCCACCCGGTATCTGGCACACTTCTTCCTGTCACCCCTGCAGTAGATATACTTGAACAGGTCCAGGGTCTCTGGCATATCTTTCAGCTTTTTATTGAGAATGCAGTCTTTGAGATATTCACATTCCTCCATACCGGTATTCTTTCCGTTGATGATCAGGCAATACGTCTATTTAAAGAAATCCTCTCCAGCATAGTCCTTTTCCCTGCTCTCAGGAGGGATCAAACCTCCATCCTGTTCATTGCCATATTATCAATGATGCCTTGATTGTAGGGCTATTTTAGCATCTGATAATATATTGTAAAGTCATAATTTTCTATTTCATTACTACCATCTTCCGGGAGGCGGTTTCACCCTCTGCGTCGATTCTGCAGAAGTAAACGCCGGGAGCAACCTCCCGCTGGTTACGGTTGATTCCCTTCCAGGTGATGTTGTGCCTGCCGCGGCATTTTACCCTGTCCAGCAGGGTGGTGATAAGCCTGCCGGAGACATGATATATCCTGATGGTTACCCTCCGCCGGGAGGGGATATAGTAGGATATAACCGTGTAGCTGCCGAACGGATTGGGATAATTCTGGTAGAGCTTCAGGGGCAGCCGGGGAATCGATATTGCTTCCGTCTCAAACAGCAATTCCGTAGTATTGGAACTCTTCATGCTCACCCTGTAAATGTAGCAATTGCCGGGGCATACCAGGCTGTCAGAGAAATAGTAGTTTATACCATTAGCCCTTATCCGGGTATGATCCAACCGGATGTAACTGCTGCCCGAATCCTCCGACCTGCTGACCAGGTAACTGACTCTCTTCCCGGCGGCAGGCAATGCCCAGGAAATTTTTATTCTTCTCCGGCGGTAATCCGCCCGGTAGCTTAAGCCGGGTCTGGTGCCGGTTTCGCCGGATGAATCCATCATATGAACCATCACATATGACCCTCCGGCGTTTTTGCTGATCCATGCAACTGCTGCACTCCCCCGGCCGCAGGATGATATCCTGTTCTTCTTGGGACATTCACCCGCTGCCCGGGGGGATATTCCCTCCACCGCCCATATAACCTCACCATCCCTGTTCAATCTGGATACGAACAGCCGGGGTCTGCCGCTGCGATAATCCAGCCAGGTTATTATCAGCCCTCCCTTGCCGTCACTTAAGATATGCTGACTCCATTGAAGCCCCCGGCCGGGAGATACCGCAATGCCATTCTCGCCCCATAGCCGGTTTCCTCCGCCATCCATGTGCTGGCAGTAGATATTCACAAATTCATCCCGGGGGATATTGCTTTCTGTGAGCAACCGTCTTGCCGGGCCCTCCACCCTGTATTCTTCCACCGGAGCAGGACAGGTGAAGTAGCGGGAGAGATAGTAGGGCAGATGAAACATGAACATAAGTTCATACTGTTTTGACTGGTTGACTACACTCCTGCGGTCGGCCCAGGCGATGAAGGCCCCTCCCGAACCATCCCCGGCGATCCGTGGTACAGCCTGCTCCGCCGGAGCACGGCACACCGGTATGCCGTTTTCCTTCCACAGCGTTTCTCCATCCGGGGATATGCGCTGGGCGTAGATATCCCAGTCGTTCCTCCTCCTGTCCATCCATGTTATTA
This sequence comes from uncultured bacterium, assembly GCA_964613215.1. Lineage (GTDB taxonomy): Bacteria > Krumholzibacteriota > Krumholzibacteriia > Krumholzibacteriales > CAZTHK01 > CAZTHK01. Next base: position 7,702 of record CAZTHK010000030.1, read on the forward strand.
CCATTCCCCCTTCGCCGTCCCTTACACAGTTATGGCTGCCGGCCCGGACGGCTGAATCGCAGACCGGAATTCCCCCCGCCTTCCAGTGTTTTCTGCCGGAGCGGCTTATCCGCTGGGCCATGATATCCCACTGCCCTGCATGATATTCCATCCAGCTGACCAGCACACCCCCCTGGCTGCCGGGGACCAGAAGGGGCCGGAAGCTGATATTTTCACTGCTGCCCACTGCTTTTCCTCTTCCCTTCCAGTAGAGTGTTCCCTTCGAATCGATTCCCTGTACATAGACTGCTGAGCCAGAAGCATCCCTGTATCTCAGAGTAATGTAACCTCCTCCGGCACTGGCGGATGCCATATCGTGCCTGGCGGGATATCTGAGCCCGGAAAAGATGATAATACCATCGTTCTTCCACCCTTTCCTGCCGGTGCCGTCAATCCTCTGGGAGCGTAGATTCCATCTCTTACCGCTCTTTTCCAGCCATGAGATCAGAGTGACGTTACCGGTGTGTATACCACCCGGCATTCCCAGGGCATTCCGGGATGCATATATCAGTACCCCGGTACTGTCCCACAGCCGGCTGCCGCAGGAGCTGATCTTCTGGGCGGCAAGAAAGTTATACCCGTTCCTGCGGATTCCCCATATCAGTATAACCGAACCGGATTCACCGGGTATCAACAACGGGTCACAGCATCTCCAGTAAGGTCCGGTCTCACCGATGATTCCGGGAGAAGGTTGCTCCATGCCCCACACATTGAGTATGGAGAGGGTGATAAGGGGAGTGGTGAAAGCTATGGCGGCGGTGATCTTCATATTCATGACCGCACCTCCCGTTGTTTCTCCGTAAGGACCTGACCTTACTGGGATCCGGTTAGTAAATTTATCTGGTGGGGTTTATGCCAGCCGGGTTTCATGGCCGGCAAATGGGGCGACCTTGCGGGTAAAGGAGAGAGTCCGGAGGATATTCCCGGTTTACCGCTGCAGAGATGTGAATAGATAGTGTGATGATTAAACCGGTGCAGCCTCCGTTCCTCCTGTATAAAAATACATAATATAGGCAGGAAATACAAATGGTATCATTTGTCTGATCCGACGGGAAATATCGCCGTTTGGGGAGTGGGATATTGGCGGGATAGTATCCTGATTTATCTAAACCTTAAAGGGTTTTATGTCGAATAACACAATATATCAGATACCGGAGGGCGTTGTATCAATATTGGGTGTGCGGTTGCGGGTTCGACAAGTTAAGCACTGTCCTGGGATTTTGGCTGGGAAAGCTTTCAGGCGGGAAAAACATAGAAGTGAAATCATTCAGAAAGAAGATGCGGGCCAAACTGAGCAGGGTTAAGGATCTTCCCACCCTGCCTCCGGTGGTGTTCAAGATAAAGGAGGCTGTTTCCGATGAGGATAGCAGTGTAGACAGTATAGCAGAAATTATTGCAGGGGATCAGAGCCTGAGCAGCAGTATTCTGAGGGTGGCCAATTCGGTTTACTACTCATCGGCCGGCAAATCAGTCGGTTCTATTTCCGAGGCAATAGTAAGGCTTGGTATGGACGGGGTGCGGGAATTATGCACCACCATAGCAATAATCAAGGAGTTTAAAAAGATCTGCAGGCATATCGACTTCCGTCAGTTCTGGCGGCACTCCATCGCTACCGCTCATGCAGCCGGTATCATTCTGGAATATTCTGCAATCAGTGAATATGAAAAGGACCAGGCTTACACAGCAGGGCTGATACACGATGTGGGACTGTTGATCCTGACCAGCTTCTTCATGGGTACAGCGGTGGAGGTATGGAAGAGAGCGGCGGAGAAAGAAATCGCCTTTTATGTTGCAGAAAAAGAGGAGCTTAGAATACATCACGGAGAGATATGCGGATATCTGTTGGAAAAGTGGAATATCCCGTCAACGGTGGTAAGCGCAGTTACCAATCATCACGGTCCCGGGGAGGAGCATATCGGTCATCCCGGTTTGGCAGCGGTGGTGGAGTTGGCTGAATCCATGCAACTCTCAGCTGAATTTATAGAACCATTCCATGGCCAGGCAGGAGAGATCAGAGGGGATGTTCTAGCTCAGCTTGACATCGGGAGAGATGATCTGGATGAGATAGAAGAACATGCCCTCACCGAAGCGGAAAAAACGGAAGACCTTCTCATGATAGGGGAAAAAGCAAAAGAAAAAATCACCTGATAATTTATTATACCCGGCCAGATCCGCTGACTGTAATGTTTACAGGGCCCGGAGAATTTTTATTATGAATCTGCTTTATTGTTTCTCTTCCGTGATGGGGCCATAGATCCGGGGATGCCTGTCCGGCATGAAGTGTCTTCTGGCAGGGCAGCCGGGGATACGCCCGAAATCTATCTCAGCGTAGAGAATATCTTCCTCGAGCTTCGGTGCAGCGGCGATCATATCACCCTCCGGACCGCATACGAAGGACTCGCCGGCAAAGGTAATATTATCCTCCTCTCCCACCCGGTTGGCCAGGGCGGCGAAGTAGCCGTTCTGAAAGGCGGCTGTTCTGATCTCCGCCTGGAACAGTCCCTCCGGCCACTCGTCCACAGCGCCGGCCTGGGGAATAACCACCAGTTCAGCCCCCGCAAGTCCCAGCATCCTCATGTATTCGGGAAAGTGGCGGTCATAGCATATGGCCACTCCCACTCTTCCCAAACCGGTATGGAATACTCCGGCTCCCAGGTCTCCCGGCTGATAGTAATCCTTTTCGTAGAAGCAGGGAGCCTGATAGATATGGACCATCCTGTTCTTGCCGGCTATGCTTCCATCCCTGTCTATGATCACGGTGGTGTCATAAGTCCTGTCTCCATCCCGCTCGAACATATTAATTGCAGCTGCAGTTTGCAGTTCCCCGGCCGCCTGGCAGAATGCTCTGGTGGCGGGACCCGGGATCCCCTCTGCCAGCTCCCTGAAGTTCTCCTCCGCCTCCCTCTGGGGGATAAAGTAGCTGAAGGCCAGCTCCGGATATATCACCAGTTCCGCTCCCTCTACGGCCGCCCTTTTGAAGGCCTCCAGCCCGCGCTTCAGATTATGGTTCCTGTTTTTCCCCGCCTGCTGCTGAACCAGCGCTATTTTGGTCATCCAATTATACTCCTGCTTATTCCGGAATAAGGATTAATTCCCTGCGGTTAATTGTCCATACTTTAATCAACTTAAACATGGATAGATTATGATACTTCCATTCCGGATTCAATAATTCGATGCACTTTCAGGCAAAATATAATATCAATTGACAATATTATCATTTTTATTTAGGATAGCCGTTCAAACTGTAAGTTCCCGGCCGGGGGCAAAATTTTAACTGAGCGATTAATATTATCAGTTTGCAGGTTCGGTGTACGGCAAAGGAGGTAATATCCCATGCAAAAACTGGCTTTTATCGGATTCGGTGTGGTGGGGGAGGGACTGGCGGAGATACTGATGAACAAGAGAGATGATCTCAGAGACAGGTACGGATTTGAATACTCCATCGTGGCGGTCAGTGATTTCAAGAAGGGGTCGGCATATAATCCGGACGGCCTGGACCCGGAGAAGCTGCTTCAGCTGGCTAACGCCGGAAGCATATCGGAGTATCCGGAGGCCCAGACAGGCCTGGATGCGTTGACCACCATAGAGGAGTCCAATGCGGATACGGTGGTGGAGGTGACCTATACGGATATCGAGACGGGCCAGCCGGCCTATCAGCATTTCCGGGCTGCTCTGGAATCGGGTAAGAACCTGGTCACTACCAATAAGGGACCCACCGCCCTGTTTCTGGATGAGCTGACAGAACTGGCCAGATCGAATGAGGTGGAGTTTCGGTATGAAGGGACCGTAATGGCAGGGACACCGGTCCTTAACCTGTGTGAGAGCTGTCTGGCAGGGAACACCATCCGGGAGATCCGGGGAATACTCAACGGGACCACCAACTACATTCTCACCAATATGGAGGAGGGAAAAGCATATCAGGAAGTCCTGAAGAAAGCGCAGGAACTGGGATATGCCGAAGCCGATCCCACAGCTGATGTGGAGGGTTACGATGCCCTGGCCAAGGTGGTTATCCTGGCCAGGAGTGTTCTCAATGCCGGTATAAGCCCCTCCGATGTGAAACGTACCGGAATAACCGGCATAAAGCCGGAAGATGTAGAGGAAGCAAAGAAGGAGGGTAAGAGCTGGAAGCTTATCGGCAGGGTGACCGCCGGGGGGGGAATTGTCAGTGCCTCGGTCAAACCGGAGAAGATAGACAGGGCCGATCCCCTGGCCTCGGTGGGGGGAGCTACCAATGCGCTTACCTTCGATACCGACCTGCTCGGTGACGTAACCATAGTGGGGGCCGGGGCCGGTAAGACGGAGACCGGATTCTCCCTGCTCTCCGATATTCTGGCCATACACAACCGGACTGCTAGATAAGATGGACAACTGACCGATTATTCAGCACTCCCCCGCCGTGGGGATGGAAAGGAGTAATGATACTATGGAAATGCTTATAGCCGGCAAATGGGAGGACAGGGATAAGAAGATAGAGGTGCTGGACCCTTACGATAATTCCCTGGTGGATACCGTTCCCGCAGGATCTGAAGAGGATATGAAGGCAGCGGTGGATGCGGCGGTGGAGGGGTTCGAAGTAATCAGAAGGATGCCGGTTCACCAGAGGATGGATATACTGAGAAAAGTTTCGGAGGCAATTGAGCAGAATGCCGAAGATCTGGCGGTGACCATAGCCAGAGAGGGGAGCAAGACCATAAAAGAAGCCAGGGGGGAGGTAGCCAGAGCGGCCCAGACTATCATTATTTCATCGGAGGAGGCCCGCCGGATCAACGGCGAAACCATCCCCTTCGATTCCAGCAAAGGTTCGGAGCACCGGGTGGGATACTACTACCGTTTTCCCATTGGTGTCATAGGAGCCATCACCCCCTTCAACGATCCACTCAACCTGGTTGCTCATAAGCTGGGCCCGGCCATCGCCGGGGGAAATTCGGTGGTATTGAAGCCGGCCACGGTTACTCCCCTGTCCGCTCTGAAGCTGGGGCGGCTGTTCATGGATGCCGGCCTCCCCGCCAATGTACTCAATATAGTTACCGGCCACGGCAGCCAGATCGGGGATGCCCTGGTGACCGATCCCGGAGTGAGGATGATAAGCTTCACCGGCGGTGTGGAGGCGGGCGAAGAGATAGTCAGGAAGGCCGGGTTGAAGAAGATAGGTATGGAGCTGGGATCCAATACCCCGGTAATCGTATGCGAGGATTGTGATCTGGACAAGGCTGTGGAGGACTGTGTGTCGGGGGCCTTCTGGGCCGCCGGACAGAACTGTATAGGGGTGCAGAGGATCTATGTTATGTCCTCCCTTTACAAGAGGTTCGAGACCATGTTCGTATCCCGCACCAGGAATTACAGGCTGGGGCCCAAGCTGGAGGAGGATACCGACATGGGGCCCATGATCAACGAGACGGAGGCGCAGAGGATAGAAGGGTGGGTGGAGGAAGCTATGGCTGACGGTGCCAGGGTGCTTGCCGGTCACAAACGGGAGGGTGCCATATACCATCCCACCGTTCTGGCAGAGGTGCCGGTGGGCTGCAAGGTCTCCAGGGAGGAGGTTTTCGCACCCACGGTGAGCCTCTATCCGGTCAAGGACCTGGATGAAGCCATCCGCAGAGCCAACGATGTGGAATTCGGCCTCCATGCCGGCATATTCACCAATGATTACCGGGAGGCCTTCAAGGCGATAAAGGAGCTGGATGTGGGAGGAGTAATGGTCAACGATTCCTCCGATTTCAGAATCGACATGATGCCATTCGGCGGGGTGAAGAAGAGCGGTTTGGGACGGGAGGGAATAAAATTCGCCCTCCGGGAGATGACCGAACCCAAGGTGGTCTGTTTTAATCTATGATTCCATTATAGGCTGCCGGGCGAATCGGGGGTAGTGCATGTCCAGCATCAGACAGGCGATGCCTGCTTCACCACGGTAGAGTCCGATCCTGCAGTTGGTATCTATGGAACCCCCGGCCGCTTCGGCCGCCCTGCGGTTGATATGTTCCACCCATTTTTCATCCGGATCAGTTCTGTTCAATCTGATCAGGCCGTAGGAGGCGCCGGCGGCTCCGCAGCAGATATGGCCGATGAAATAACCGGGCAGACCGTTGATATAATCGCCCGCCCCCCTGGCCGCATCCAGAAAGGGCCGGTGACCGTAAATCTGATAAGCCAGGCACCATAGATGAATCAAGCCAGGAGCTCCGTTACACCAGGTATCCATGGTTCTGTCATCCTCTCCGGCCAGTACCGGCCAGGTTATTCCACTGTCATTTGACAGAGCCATGCCGAGAAGATTTTCCAGGTCCCGGAAGACCCACTCCGGCAGGTCATTTCCATTCTGCCCGGACCAGCGAAGCAGGGCATACAAATTCCCGCCCCGTCCGTGAGCCATTCCCAGATGGGAAGCCCTGCGCCACGGTTTAACTGCTCCGGGACCATCTGCGGTATTCAGCAGCTCCCGGTACAACCGATTGCCGTAATCCTTAATATCCTCCCTGCCTGTTTGCTCCAGAAGCGCCGCACATCCCACCAGCCTCCCGGATATTCCCTGCATGATCTCCTGGTCTTCTCTGGGCTTATTTCCGCACCTGATGAATTCCTCCACCGCCTGGTCCAGCATCTCAGGGTTGTCCAGGGTCTTTCCCACCATGGCTTTCACCATGAAGACTCCGGGATTCCCGAACAGGAGGGAGTTGTCTATACTCAGCCTCACATCCTCCTCCGGATGGCTGGGAATATCCATGACCGAACTGTCCTGCGGAGCAGCATCCACATGGTCGATCCAGAATCTGGCCTGATGGAGCCATTCCGGCTCATCCAGTGCACAGGCAGCCTTCATGAAGGCGTAGGCCACTCCCGAACCTCCGAAGTAGATGGAACGATGGGGGGGCAGGTGTATCATCTTCATGCTTTCGAAGGTGTACTGCCCCAGTTTGTTGAATCTGTCCCTGGTCTGGGATAGTGATTCGGGAGGATTGATCATTATTGACCTGTTCTTCTGATCGACATTTTGTTTTCTGCCAGGGCTGAGCTTTGAGCTTCTGCCTCATAATTAACAGCCCTGTTTAATTTATAACCTGCCTGTCTGTGACAGTTTCTGAATCACTCCCGGAGATACTCCAGGATTATTTCCGGTTTATTACAGTAATTTTTTCGCCTCATCCATGATTGATCTTCTCATTATGTCTCCCCTCTCCGGTCGCATCCCCGTTGCCCGGTTGTATAACCGGGACATATCATCACCGTTTGGGGGGTGGTGATTCAGCGGTATTTTCCAATCCCTCCAGGTGGAAGTCGATATCCCAGTGGTCGCTTGCCGGCCGCCAGTTTTTACTGTCCACCCCGATAGTCCGCATATGGGTATAGATATAGTCAAGGTAATCTCCGGTGTGATCCCTCCTGGCTCCCTGAATGGCCAGAGCAAGCTTGGCGGTCAGGTAAAGGCGCCAGCTGAGTCTCTCCGATCTCTCCCGGGGAGGATCCACTCCCAGGGTGATACCTGAATTTTCAGGGTCCAGCTGGAAGGTAAAGGGAGTGCCATGAGGTGTGTTATCAACGGTTTGAAGGATCATTCTGCCGGCGAATTCGCTGGCGGAGAGATAATCGGTAAAATAGACGATCAGCTTGTCCGGCCTGAGCAGACCGGTCAGCACCCGGGGTAGCTTTATTGCGTAGGCACCTGCATCGAAGGCAATCTCCCTTACCTCTCTGAAGATCCCTGCCAGCTCCAGTGGTTTAAAACTTAAGTACACTTTGTATGATAGTTCGCTCCGGGGCCTTTTTCTGTCCCTCCTTCTCCAGTACCTCCAGAACCGGTGGAATCTCTCCCTGTGTGAGCCCTCCTGGCCGGAGGAAGAGGTCTTGATCTCCGGAGGCATTCCCGGCCAGGTGTCGTTCTGGTCCAGATCAAAGAAACCGGTCACCGATTTTTGGTCAGGGAAGCGGTTCAGCCACCGCCGGCTCAGGGGGAGCCGGTTGAAATCATAGAGGAGAAAGGAGATATCCCTGGGATTTTTAAGGGCGGAATGATAGGCGAAGTGAAGCGCCCGCTCCGAGAGCAGCTGGATATATGTCTTGGAAGAATCCGCGGTGCCGGCAAAACTTGGCCCCACTCCCAGTATCCTGTTCATAGCGTTAACGCCGGAGATAAATTCCCCCACCATCTCCGCCTCCAGCACACTGTTCAGCAGTAGCCCGCTGATGAACTGCTCCTGATCTTCCCGGCTGCCCTGCCGGAAGGATCCTTCCACTTCGTTTAAATACGAAGGTTTTTTGAGTTGATTAAGAAAATGGGCCAGCTCGTTATTGATGATCTTTACACTCAGCTTTGCTTCGGGGGGAGCATGGAGAATATAGTAGTCGCTTTTTTTCTTGGCCAGTTTATCGTATTTGCGTCTGAGATCGGGATCCAGTTCATCCGGTGAGGTCAGAGAGAAGACGGGATTCAAACGATATTTGAATTCGAGAATTCCATGCATGATATATTAGGAGTGTCGCCGGTTCTCCTTCAAGAAGAATTAATTATGGTATCGGATAGCTGAACGCCCTGTTCAAGTGAATGTCCGGGGTAATGACGGAATTTTCCCTTCTATTCAGGAAACAACTTACCATACACACCCCTGCGATGTTTACCCCTTCTAAATTCCGGTGTGCCGCTACATCAAATCAGTTTGATGCGTTTAATTCTGGATCCTCCGCAAAAGTCATTAACACACCCGGCACTCCGGAATATAAATGATACCGCTAATTTATACTCATGGCGGCAATGTGTGCTTACAGCACGTCATAGCCTCCAATGCTCGCGGTACCCGTGCAGCTCGACTGCTTGATCGAAGGATAGCAGCAAATAATACCTGTCCTTGCGGCACCTAGAGATTCGATGTCATTGTACATTACATCGTCCATCTGGAAATTCATAGGATCACCTCCCCCGTTGTGGGTATAGAGTAGAACCGGCGATTACCCCATTTTCCTCAATTAGCTTTGTTGCTTCTTCCCTTCAGATGCGAGACAATTATATCACTAAGAATAAATATGTCAAGGAGTTTGCCGATATATTATTGCCCGCGGTTTTTTGACCCGGTTAATCCAAAGGCTCGCTTTTGCATGAGCGTATGGCAATGATAATAAAATCTTGCCGGCACAGGTTGCTAGTTTTTGGATATGCTCAGGCCGCTGAAAAATGAAGGGATAACATTTTTAATCATTCAAACAGCATACACTTAGAAGTGCTGACTGCCGTTTTTATAAATTAACCGGATTAATATAAGAATAACCCAGCAGAAAAACCGGTGCTATGTTGATTTATGCGCCGGGCAGGTTATAGTTTTAGTACATCATTCATGGTGTAGAAACCCGGTTCCTTCTCCAGCATGAAGTGGATTGCCCTGACAGTACCCCGGGCGAAGGTTCTCCGGGAGTGAGCCCGGTGCACCAGCTCCAGCCTCTCCCCCTCTCCTGCAAATATAACAGTGTGCTCGCCGGTAACATCTCCCCCCCGCAATGAGTGCATCCCTACCTCGGCGGAGTCTCTGGGCCCGGCCTCCCCCTCCCTGCCGTGCACTATCCTGGCATTCTCCCTGGCCTGTTTGATTATCTCCCCTATCCTGGCAGCTGTTCCGCTGGGAGAGTCCTTCTTGCGGTTGTGATGGATCTCGGCGACCTCTATATCGAAACCCGGCAGGGCGGTGGTGATCTCCTCTACCAGGCTGAACAGCAGGTTGACCCCCAGGGACATGTTGGGGCTCACCAGCAGCGGTATTCTGTCCGCCGCCTTCTCCGCCTCGAAGAGCTGTTCACGGTTCAGACCGGTGGTTCCCACCACCACCGCTATTCCCTTCTCAGAGCAGGTGCGGATGGTACGGATAGCATTCTCGGGTACGGTAAAATCAACTGCGATGTCCCCGTCCGGAATAACTTCGCCAAGACTGTCAGTTACCTCGACACCCTGAACCCTGCTCCCCAAGTCTTCATGCCCTGGTGATTCCACTGCACCGGCGAGGGTTAAATCCCTGTCCCTGGCGATCTCCTCTGCTATGGTCTGTCCCATATTACCCATGGCACCGACCAGAATTACATTTTTCATGGATAGATCATCCCCTCTGAATTAATAACCTGATGAAAAACTCCGGGAGATTCCGACGGGTTATTCCCGCCCGGGGGTTACAGCATGCGTCGCCCCTGATTTATTCTTTCCGCCAGGTTCCGGCCGGGAACACCGCCGGGATATCCGGCCGCCGGGTACAGGCAGCTGATGCTTCTGAACTATTTAGACTGCCGGACCCGGGGAGGTGCCGCTACTGAATAAGTTATACCGGGAGATTCCCATCGGAAAGGCAACTGAATCGATCTGCCCGGCAGCTCATCTCAAAAGTGGCATATTCTACCGATGACCACCTCTGCCGGGAAGACTGTTAATTATCCCGGAAGATGTAACAGCTGCTAAATCAAAGTCTTCTTGTCTTCCAGCTCCAGGCCGTACGCCTCCAGGGCATCCCGGAGTTTGTCTCTGTTCTCCTCCTTCATTCTGACCAGGGGAAGCCTTACATCTCCCACATCCCTGCCCAGTATATTCATCGCCTCCTTGACCGGCATGGGATTGGTTTCGATGAACATGGCCTGGGCCAGTGGCAGAAGCCTGTAGTGCCACTTCCTGGCCTGGGCGATATCACCCTGGTTGAATGCTTCGATCATGCTCAGCATATCCTGAGGCACTATGTTGCCCACTACACTGACTATTCCGCTTCCACCGATAGCGAGTGTGGGCATGGTCAAGGCATCGTCGCCCGAGAGCAGGGTGATCTTGTCTCCGCACATTCTTATGATGTCGGACATCTGTTCGATATCCCCGCTGGCCTCCTTGATGCTTACTATCATTTCATTATCCGCCAGTCTGGCCACTGTCTCCGGCTCGATGTTTCTGCCCGTTCTTCCCGGTACGTTGTATAGCATCAGGGGAAGCTGACCATCATCGGCCAGCCTGGAGAAATGTGCGTAGAGTCCCTCCTGGGTGGGCTTGTTGTAGTAGGGTGTTACCACCATGGCTCCGTCCGCCCCGTGCTCCCTGGCCTTCTTGATATTCTTGATGGAACGGCCGGTGTTGTTGGTCCCGCAGCCGGGAACCACCTTGATTCTGCCTTCAGCCTCTTCGGTCACAATCTCGATGATTCTGAAATGCTCTTCCCAGGTGTAGGCCGGATTCTCACTGGTGGTGGCACAGGGGACCAGCCCGTCGGTGCCGGCTTCTATGTGGAAGTTCACCAGTTCCCTGAGCTTGTTCTCGTTGAGGCTTCCATCATCCTTGAATGGAGTAACAAGTGCGACAAACAGTCCCTTGAACATTTACCCCTCCCTTCTTTTACAGTCCTCTTTGAATTTTCCGGTTAAACTATACGGGCGGTTCTGACTGTGACCGGTATCCTGAGACCGCCCCAATGGTTGCTTTTTTCTGACCCTAAAGAGATTAACCGCAGGTGTCAAGGCAATTAAGTTCCGGGTAACTCTATCTGTGAAATAAAAATAACCGGATCTGTGTGGCCGGATTATACTTGAGAGACAATTAAAAGAGTTTTTATGCGAAAAGTATCTTTAACCCGAATAATTCATAAAAACAGCAGGATGTGCCGTCGATATATTATTACCATTACCCCTCTGATATGCCGTAGCAAATTTATGAATTAACTGGGTTAATCCTGAAGTTACAGAAAGCCGGGCATACTAAATAGACATAATTCGTTGTTGGCCCGATATTATTGGAGTTAAGGCCGGATCCCCGCCTGGAGGCTTCAAGGGAATTTTAATAAATTTTCAGGGAATATAACAAAAAGGGGAGCACGGCATTCATACTCCCCTTTGGATTATCTTCTGATTCAGACCGCTCAGCCGATCTTTTTCCAGAGAATGTCTAGCTGCTTCCTGGTCAGCTTGACCTTGCCGCCGAAGTCATCGGTGATGGTGATGTTATCGTTGTCCACAATTACCTCGGGGCAGCACTTCTCATCGCTGCAAAGCTTGAACTTTCTCATACTGGAACCTCCTTTATCCACTATTTAATACAGCGAAATTCTCAAGTCAATCTTTTTATTGAAATTATTTTCAATTAATTTTGATTATGATTTGCCATCATAAAAGAAGCCGTTAATCAATCGAGAATGAATTCTGATTTAATCCAATCCCTTCTTCATAAGGTCAATCATTCTCACTTTATGAGATACGCAAATCCGAAGGCATTAACTATATTGAGTCTCAATCCCTTCTTCATAAGGTCAATCATTCTCACTTTCAAAAACCTTTTTACTCAAAAAAATCTCTTGAATGAGTCTCAATCCCTTCTTCATAAGGTCAATCATTCTCACTGAGGACTCCTTCAACGGGGTCTGGGTCCCTAACGGGGATCCGTCTCAATCCCTTCTTCATAAGGTCAATCATTCTCACTCATCAGTTAGAACCCGTTCTTTATGAAGGGAATGTTTGCGTCTCAATCCCTTCTTCATAAGGTCAATCATTCTCACCCAATTAAGGTGAATGGTAACACCTACTATCCGACACGAGAGTCTCAATCCCTTCTTCATAAGGTCAATCATTCTCACCCAATTAAGGTGAATGGTAACACCTACTATCCGACACGAGAGTCTCAATCCCTTCTTCATAAGGTCAATCATTCTCACCAGTAGGTATGAAACGAAGTACTGCCCCAATAGATGCAGAGTCTCAATCCCTTCTTCATAAGGTCAATCATTCTCACTCCATTAAGTATTCTAGTATTTTTCTACTGTCTTCTTTCTGTCTGTCTCAATCCCTTCTTCATAAGGTCAATCATTCTCACCTGAAATTCAGCTCTTCGTGCTTAGCATTATTAATATTGCGTCTCAATCCCTTCTTCATAAGGTCAATCATTCTCACCTGCGTGAATGCGTGGATATTATCACTGCTGGATTCGTCTCAATCCCTTCTTCATAAGGTCAATCATTCTCACCATTGACATTGGGACAAACAAGGAGGTCATAATGCGATATACGTCTCAATCCCTTCTTCATAAGGTCAATCATTCTCACCCGGATGGATCAGCTGCATAGCGTTAAGCGGCGTGTGAGTCTCAATCCCTTCTTCATAAGGTCAATCATTCTCACCTGAAATTCAGCTCTTCGTGCTTAGCATTATTAATATTGCGTCTCAATCCCTTCTTCATAAGGTCAATCATTCTCACCTGCGTGAATGCGTGGATATTATCACTGCTGGATTCGTCTCAATCCCTTCTTCATAAGGTCAATCATTCTCACCATTGACATTGGGACAAACAAGGAGGTCATAATGCGATATACGTCTCAATCCCTTCTTCATAAGGTCAATCATTCTCACGGAAGAAATGATATTAATGTCCAAAGGTGATTTCAAGCTGTCTCAATCCCTTCTTCATAAGGTCAATCATTCTCACTGGTGTCATTTAGCAGGATTCTTCACTGTAGCAGCTATACTTAGTCTCAATCCCTTCTTCATAAGGTCAATCATTCTCACTAAAGATATTTCACAAGGAATCCCCGGAGCCGAAAACAGACGAGTCTCAATCCCTTCTTCATAAGGTCAATCATTCTCACCAGATATTGCATTGATTCCCTATGATATAAGTAATAGTAAGTCTCAATCCCTTCTTCATAAGGTCAATCATTCTCACCAACAGGAAACATTTGACGATCTTGCAAAAGCAAAAAGAAGTCTCAATCCCTTCTTCATAAGGTCAATCATTCTCACGTAGCATTTGTTTTATCTTTAACCTACAGGAGGTAGGTAAGTCTCAATCCCTTCTTCATAAGGTCAATCATTCTCACGGATTTAGACGAGATGGAAGAGCTTGCCTGCCGGATACACGTCTCAATCCCTTCTTCATAAGGTCAATCATTCTCACTTCCGGGGTACGGGGAATTATGTAAAGTTAGGGGATAGACAGAGTCTCAATCCCTTCTTCATAAGGTCAATCATTCTCACGAACCTTCTGTTGTTGCTAGAGTTACAACACCATGTAATTCGTCTCAATCCCTTCTTCATAAGGTCAATCATTCTCACGGTGTAACCGTGCTTCCTGAATACTGGATTGCCCGCAAAGTCTCAATCCCTTCTTCATAAGGTCAATCATTCTCACGGACTGGAGGAACGATGGAAGACAAGGCTTTGAAAGAGTCTCAATCCCTTCTTCATAAGGTCAATCATTCTCACTTTTTAGTACAAGACCCAGACAGACCGCTATACGTAATAGGTCTCAATCCCTTCTTCATAAGGTCAATCATTCTCACTACCAATCTTTTCAGAATTGGGAGGCATTATAATTATGATGTCTCAATCCCTTCTTCATAAGGTCAATCATTCTCACGGTAACGGGTATTATGAACTTATACGTTGTACAGGATCACGTCTCAATCCCTTCTTCATAAGGTCAATCATTCTCACGCTATACAGCGTGAAACAGATCCGCCGGAAATTCCTCCCCGTCTCAATCCCTTCTTCATAAGGTCAATCATTCTCACAGCCCTTCGGGCACGATACGCGTTTCTTGCCGAAAATACGTGATAGTCTCAATCCCTTCTTCATAAGGTCAATCATTCTCACTGAAGCTCGATACAGACGCAACATTACATAGGGTGTGGATAGTCTCAATCCCTTCTTCATAAGGTCAATCATTCTCACTTTTAAAGCTCTCGCCTGTAATCATAGCTGTCCGCCCGGTCTCAATCCCTTCTTCATAAGGTCAATCATTCTCACCGGGACGGGGGGAGCAACTGGGCAACCGTTGACGGGGATTCCGTCTCAATCCCTTCTTCATAAGGTCAATCATTCTCACGCTAGGCAGACCCTCAGAGAAAGGAGGAGAGATGAAAAAAGTCTCAATCCCTTCTTCATAAGGTCAATCATTCTCACCTATGATATACCTTGCCTGGAATGGAGGAACCATGCAGGTCTCAATCCCTTCTTCATAAGGTCAATCATTCTCACTAAAAGAACTTCGTAGGGATAGTGACGTTGTACCATACAGTCTCAATCCCTTCTTCATAAGGTCAATCATTCTCACAGGTGCATTTGTAACCGGTTAAGTTACAATTTGTTAGGAAACCATAATTCAACATCCTAATTTTCATTGCTTTTTCAATCACCTCCCTTTTTTAGCCTGCTTCGTTAGTTATTTAATATTAACAAGTTACAAGATTCAACAACTCGGCATGTTTTCGTCACTTTCGGGATGTTTGATTATTGCTGCTGAAATTAGCTAACTTATATTCAATTAAACAGTTATATTGCTATATAACAATATAATCGATTTCATTGATATCTTTGCCGATTCCAGAAACTGTAATTTTTTTTGAACACTTTTCGCATAATCGATAGACTCTTATTGAATCCTCCTTCTTTTCAATTTCAGCAGTTATCTTTTTCAGGCATTCATTAAATTCATTTTCTGAGAAAAGCCCTTCAAAGACAGACTTTTGCACTCTGTATGCATATCCAAGCAGTATCTTTGCAACCCGCTGTCTTCTTTTATTGTTAACTATATCATAGCTTATCAAGCATCTCATTTATTTAATAACGTAGGGTTGGTAGGGTACGTTTTTCTCCAAACTTTCTTTCATTTTCTCCGCCTGCTTCCACAGAATTTTTCTGAAAGAAAATTTCCCCTCGCCGTAGGAGACATTTTCCTTATCTGCGTATTCTTCAAAGTGTTTTATAAAAACTTTGAGAGCATCCTTTTTAAGATAGCATCCTCCTCTTTTTTCATTATAATAGAAATCATCTTCATCCAGAATTTTCTTATTAACCAGCTTGAGTATCAATCTGTCGATGTAGCAGTGACGAAACTCCTCTATCATGTCCAGTGACAAAGATGCTCTGCCATATTTAATTTGATGAAAAAAACCGATGTATGGATCCAATCCAAACGCATCCAGTATTCCCTGCATTTCCCTGCTGATAAATGAATATCCAAAGGAAAGGAGAGCGTTGACTGGATCAGGAGACGGAAAGTACTGCCGGGTATTGAAACCCATTTTGTTTATCAGACATTCAGAGATGCCTTCTCTGAAATAGATCTTAGCAGCATTTCCTTCGTATCCTCTTATTTCCTCGATAGATTCCGCATTTGAAATCTTTTCTATATATTCCTGTAACTTATCGAAGCAATCAATATTAACCGGGTTATTTTTATTGTAATGGAAATCTTTCAGCAATTTCATTCCATTGCTTATCTTTGCCGAAGAAACCTTTTTGGTAAATTCCAATGTATATTTTATGTCTTTGGTTTTTTCATGCTGGAGACGCCTCAGTTCCGAGTTTTTACCAAGAGCGGATTGGACTCTTCCCCTGAAGTGTCCGTCAGACGTCATCATCGAGATATCACAACCCTGATAAAGTAAAGCAAGCATTGCCTGGACACTTATCTGTACTTTGCCGAAAAGCAGCAAGAGATGAACTTCCTTAATGGGCATTTCCAGAATCTTTTCCCCGGACTTTTCAAGACGTATTGTATTTCCCTTTTTCCTCAGGTATGCACCCTGTTCGGTGATATATAAATGTGCCATTACTATATATCCAGTTTTGGAAATTCGGGCAGGTCCGATTCTTCTATTTCAAGAAAATCCAGAGCATATTTGAAAAGTCTTTCAAAATCCTCCTCTTTCATTTTCTTGTTGCTGTGGATAAGCCAGCTGTTGTTCCTTTTCCCTAGAATATCCCGGATATGTTTTAGATGTTCCGGGTCGAAATATTTCTTGCCTGATTCATTGTTTAGAGATTTAAGAACCTCATATGTTTTCCATAACCCCAGCTTGTATTTTTTCTCTTTAGAATTATAGTTGTTTGTTTTTATTTTGTCTCTTAGCTCATCATCCGGGATTTTCTCAAGATCTACATCTGAGTTGTCTATTCCCAATTTTAAAAGTTCCATCCTCCCTTTAAGCTCTATTGCTCTGTACATTCGTACCATGGCATCATCGAATTTATACTCCCTGTGCCTCCTTCTCGAATTTGCCAGAAGATCGCATATTAATTCTTCAGTTGGAATAATTGTCGTTTCCTGCCCTTTCTGTTTCCGATAAGACTTTTTCTGGATGACCTCTAAGATTTTAATAATTTCTTCTGTTTCCATTATATAATCTGTTATTTTCTCTTCGTTCCATTTCTTTGCGGCTAGTTTTATATCCTCAAATTTACATCTTTCAATAATTCTTAATGCCGCTTCGTGATCCCAGCTGTCCCAACTGCTAAAACCTTTACAGATTTTTCTCATACATTCATATATTGGTTTGATTCCTTCTGATATGTTCTTAATATCACTATCAACCAGTCTGGCAGCAGCTTCGTATTGTCCGTGATTAATCAGGTTTAACAGATTATCTCGTAATAGTATGGCATATGATCTATAAGGGTTATTAAAAAATTTAACCTTTTCCGTTCCGGTGATTACAGTACCCACTCCATCTTTATTTCTTTTTTCTCCCGAGACATATGAAAACTTGTATCCCTTTCGTGCGGATACCATTGATAAAGCAGAGGTCATGAGTTTCGTTCCACCTGTTGGATCAGCTGTAACCTTGAAATATTCTTTTCTGTTTTCAACTATTTCAGATGCTTTTCGAGCTGCGTTGAAGCAATCATCCAAATCATCAGGATCATCGACCACTACTTTTTTATATTCAACTTCTTCTTCAGCAATGGACTCTTTAATTTCCGGCATGCTTTTTCTATCGGTGACCTCGCTGACTATGAATACTATTAGATCAGGTTTTGTTTCACGAATTGTTTTTATTATCGGATCCGGTGTTCCACCCACAGTGATTATCATGGCTTTGATCATGGATTCCTCCTATTTGAACAATTCCGGCAAGAGGGTCTTAACCAACAAGATAGTTTTTTTATCCGTGCCCTTTTTTAGCTTTTTTCTGTAACTCTTTAATTTCTTTTTGCCCTGTGGAGTTTCCTGGAAGAATTTCCTGCTCAACTCTCTCCGCTGTTCCTCAGGGTTATTTTCATCCTGAATGTAAGAGCAGAATTCATTGAAGTCTTTTGCATAATGGTCAATCATTTCTGCAGCCCACTGTTCAGGAGGAAGCGATTCTATGCGTTCTGATTCTCTCTTTTCCTTTTCTCGCTCTAATTTTTCCTTTTCTAATTTCTCCCTCTCCAGTTGTTCTCTTTTTTCCTGTTCTTGATATATTTTTGCTCTCTTCTGTTCTATGTTCTGTGCTATGTTTTTTCTCGACTTCCTTGCCTGTGCTATCGCACTTTTATAATTATCTTCACTTATTATTTCAATTGTTGCCCATCCTATCTGTTTTCCTGAAGTGATCCATGTTGTGGTTTGATGATCCATCTTCTTTTTGGCTGCAGGGTTGGATATATTGCCCTTCCTGTATCCTTCCAGGGTGAGAGCGTAGGCGCCGGAATGGGCACCAATCTTGATAGGTGCTTTATTTCCATTTAAATTTTCCAGTTCTGGAATTTCGATCTTGAATTTGCGTTTCTCAAATTGATATGTGTCGGAGTAATGTGATCTGCATGCTTCGAAAATGCGTTTGTGGGTCAAACCATCTGAGCTGGAAAATGGCTTGCTGACTCTGGCAAGGGTATCAATTGAAGCTGAACCAAGAAGTTCAGTGCCCGGCTTAAAAAATTCCATATTAACTGGGATTCCCTTGCTTTTTGAGGAAGGATCGGTCGAGCTTTTTATGTTATAGCATTTGTCTACATATGAACCTCCTGAGGTAACTTCAAAATCTGACAGTTTCAGTGCCTTGAAGGGATCGTCAGACATGTCTCGATATTCCAGGATGATATTTTCCAGATTTTTCCCGTTTACTTTTGTGCCTTTTCGTTTTTTATTATTCTGGTTTTTAACGATATAATCCAGAATGGCTGTTCTAATTGAACCCTTCAGGGAAGATCCCGGTATGATTGCATCGGGATCTGCCCCGGGATGAATCATAGCCTTTATTGCAAGCATGTTTATTATTTTTGATCCGTCTCTTTCTACATTTGAAACTGCATCGATTTTTTCCCTGTATTCTTCCGCCACTACATCAGCTACTTCTATGGTTCCCCGGGATAATTCGCTGGTAAAATTAGCCATGATGAATTTTCTAATTGGAATTATTGCAGTGTGGGATTTTGATGAACAGACCTCCAGGAATTGTTCATATTTGCCTTCAAGGTCGAGATATTCGATAAATAAATCCCTGTTTAAAAAATGTAGTTTGTCATCTCTTATCACGTAACTAAATGGGTCGAGCTCTTCGCCTGAGCCTATATGAACAGGAGTCAATATTTTTATCTTATAGAATGCTCTATCGAAACGGTTCATCATTCCTCCTTGAGTCTTATTAAAAATGGAATCATCCAGGCGCTATGTTGATGAGAACCGGGGTTTTTAGAAACGTTGGTTAAGGATCTGCCGAATATTTCTTTTTGCTCTTTAATTTTAAATGTGGACCCGGGTTCGAAGAGTATCACCGGGTTTTTAAAGTGTTTGCCTTCAATTGCCCACTTGCCTCCGTGTTTGCAAAATTTTGTAATGGTTTTTCCATAATGGAGTTCTGAGCTTTCGGATGGGAAACCATGTGAGAGGGTCATATATATGTCAGGATTACTTGCCTCTGATGTTGAAAGTTCCTGTGGATTTTCTTCTATGCTTGAGTCCACTCTAAAAAGTCCCCGCAGGGCTTGTTTAAGACGGAAATATGATATAA
>CAZTHK010000031.1:0-27245 GCA_964613215.1 uncultured bacterium
GAGTTTAACTCATCAGGTGGGTTTTTTCATGGATAAAATCGCTCAATTTAGGTTTTAATAATAATTACAGACACGCCTCAATCCCCGGCAGGTTCAGTTCTCCTGCCCGCAAAAATGCTTATCAGCACAGCCACAGCTCCGGCCGATAGAAGAACGGATATTATAACAAAGGGGAAATCGAAGCTGTAGTGAGTGGCGGAATAGCCGATCAGCCCCGCAGCCGGACTTCCCAGAAGTATGGTCAGGGTACGGTAAAAACCCAGCTTGCCTCCCCTCCCCTTCTCCTCCCAATTCTGCATCAGCTGCGAATTTATTACCAGGAATATGGAGGTATTGATGGAGAGCACCACACTGATGAAGAGAACCACCTTAAGCGAACTCACCCTCACCAGCAGACCCACCGCCACCGAGGTCATCAGCAGCATGGTGGCAATTATTCCCCTACGGTTGTACCGGTCGGAAAGCACTCCTACCACGGGTTTAAGGAATATACCACCCAGCGAGAGCAGGGCCAGTGACAGCCCCGCCTGCAGCTCACTGAATCCCTTGGTGTCGATCAGATAGGCGGGATAGAAGGAGGTAAAACCTATCCAGGTGGATGCCACCAGAAGGGTTACCACAAACAGCAGCAGTGTCTCCCTCCTCCGCAGTGCTGAGATACCGTCAAAAAGACGTTCCCTTATGGATACCATCTCAGGCAGCCGGGTAGTCTCAGTGCTATAAAGACGGAAGAAATAGGCCAGCACGATTCCTATTACAGCCAGAATCAGAAATACCACCCTCCAGTTATAGCGGGCCGCCAGCACCGGTACCCCTATCGGCACCAGCCCGGCCATGGAACCGAAACTGGCCTGGATACCCAGCGCCCGCCCCCTCCTCTCTCTGTACAGGTCTGAGAGCATGGATATCCCGGCGGTCTGAAAACATCCGCTGCCCAGTCCCAGAACTATCACCATGGACAGAAACATCAGATAATGAAAGGAGAGTCCTATCAGCAGGTATGCCAATGAAAAAGATATCATGGCACAGAATATGGTAACCTTTCTCCCCTTGATGTCGGAGAATATCCCGGAGGGAAACTGCATGATGCCGTAGAACAGCCACATACCGCTCAGAGCCATCCCGGCCAGGGCATGATCGATGTTGAAACTGTCCTCTATCTTGACCAGCAGGGTGGAGATACTGAGCCTTCCCGCCAGCACCATGAACCAGCCTGTGGATGCGAAAAAAAGAGCGTTTCGTCTCATTTATCTCACCCGCTGATGATGAAAACATTCAAAACACAGGAGCATCTTCTGGCCTCCGGGGTATAACTACCGCCGGCGGTTCAGCCCGGTGAGGCTGACCCGGATGAATTCAGCCAGGGACCAGGCCTGGCTGGTAGCTCCTCCGAACTCCTCCCTGCCGGGGGTATGCCTGCCGTCCTGAATCTCCCTCAGGCTTCCCACACAGGCCTGATTCAGTATCTCGTCGACCAGGGGACGGTACAGCTCCCGGGCCCGGTCCATCCTGCCGGTTGCCACCAGGCAGCTTATGGCCGGCCCGGTCAGCCACTCCCATACATCCCCGTTATGATAGGCCTCATCATAGAAGTACCTGTCCAGGTCCAGATGACGGGGATGAAAGCCGGGATCCTCCGGTGACAGTGAGGTTACCCCGTGAGGCAGAATAACCGTCTCCAGAGCTGTAGATACGATCTGATCCCCCATCTCTGCTGTAATAAGAGGGGTCCATTCTCCCGGAGGGGTGTAGAGCCTCTCACCCTCCCCCTTCAGATCACTCCTCTCATCCAGGGATACCCACATGGCAAGCAGGGCGTTTGGCCTGATCTGACCGTCGGGGGTGCCGTCCGGATTTAGATGGTCGAAGAGATATCCCTGCTTCTCATTCCAGAATTCCGACCTGAAGTTCTCCCCCAGCAGGGCGGCCCTCTTCTGCCACCTCTCCGCCATGTTCAGAAGCTGCTCCCGGGACAGATCGATGTTCTCACCAATATCACTCTCTGAGTAATTATCCGTCAGGGTCAGTGCCCAGCTTGATCCCGCCAGCAGCACGTAGTGAAACAGCGCCTGAACCTCCACCGCCCGGTCTCCCCTGGGTGAGTAGGGATTTGAGGAACCTCCGGCATCCATCCAGGTCTCCCATGGCTGGTGGATAAGGAACCCCCCCTGGTCCACTGCCTTCTCCAGCGCCCCCTCTATGGCCAGCCTGATCCGGGGAAATCCCCTCACCAGCATATCCCAGTCACCGGACCGGATAACATACTTCCAGGCCGCCCTCACCAGCCACCAGGTGCCATCCACCCCGCTGTACTGCAGGTTATCCGGGTTTACTATATTGGGAAATCTGCCCAGTTGAGGGTCATCCCGGCCGGTCTTCTGATACTCCATGAAGGAGAGTATTATCTCCCCGGCGGTATCGAACCTGCCGGTCACCAGGCACGCTCCGGGGAGACTGATAAATGTATCCCTGCCCCAGAAGTTGGGAAACCAGTGAAATCCGGCATATATTCCCCTTCCCCGCTGGTTCATGATCAGGTTGTCCATGGAGGCAAAGGCCCAGCGGAAGGCCTTCTGGTATCTGCGGTCGGCGAAGGGATTGCCCACCCCTTCGAGCAGGTCTTCTATCCTGGCAAGCTTCTCCTTCCTCTTATCATCGAACCTGCCGGAAAGCTTCCGGGCCTGCTCCACCGCTTCCTCCTCACTGCCCCCCAGGGCAAAGACGAATTCGAGCTTACGGCCCCTCTCCCCCTCACCGATCAGGAAGTAACCCGGTGAGAAGGGAAAGGTCTCTCCCATGGCATTGCGGGCGGCATCCTTGGGGTAACGCCTCTTCTGCTCCTTCCTGCCGAAGCTGAACTCCATGGGTACATTCGAGGTTATTGCTATCCAGCGGGGGATATTGGAGGGAAATGAATTATCCGCCCTTGAGATCAGCAGGGTGTTGTTGCTCTTCTCCCAGAAAAGCCGGTACTCCGGCCGGGGAACCTCCCAGATAAACCGCATATCCACCCAGGGGCGCAGCCGGAACCTGCCTCCGGTGTTGCCGGCGAAACAGACCATCAGGCCATTCTCACCATCCGGCAGCAGTATCTGTTCGGTCACTCCGGCATTCTGGTATATCCTGGTGATCAGGTGAGGATAAACCAGGGAGGTGGAGATATCACCGGCACCTACCGGCACTCCCCCCACACTGAATTCCCAGGAATCCAGATATTCATGCATGGAACAGAAAAGGCCATGGTAACTTCTGCTGTTGGGCCCTGCCGATTCCCCGCTGAAGTGGGTGGCCTCCCTGTTGGTAAAGATAAATTCCCTTCTCTCGCCCGGACCGACCTCAATCTCCCACCTCTCCCTTACCCCGGACTTTTCGGCATGTTTCGAAATCAAATCCTGCCTCCCTCCTGCTCCGCCGGCAGCTGCCGCACCCGGATATGAAAATGATATCAGTGTATTCAGAACCACTACCAGGCAGCCGGTCAGAACACAACCATTCAACCACTTATCCAACATTCTGCTATATTTTTTCATAACAGCTCCGTTTCTGCAAAATCCGGTTACCGGTCAAACAGGTCATCTGCAAATTGCCGCTCATAGATAGCTGATGTTGCCGGCTCAGAATCCAACACCTTGAATCTGCCCGGGATAATACCACAACCGGGGTGATATTTTCAAAGTCTGATATTAATTCCCCGCTTGACTAACCGTCGGGATATGGATAAAGTTCGGTAAGTAAACCGGAATAACATTTCAATCCGGCAGGATAAAAGAGATAGGGAAATATAGATGTCTGAAGTCAAGTTTGTAGATGTAAAGAAGATCTACGAGGGTGAGGTACTGGCTGCCGAGGATATTAATCTGACCGTGGAGGACAAGGAGCTGCTGGTGCTGGTAGGCCCCTCCGGCTGCGGCAAATCCACCGTTCTCCGGATGGTGGCCGGCCTGGAGGATGTCACCGAGGGCGAGATCTACTTCGACGACAGAAAGATCACCCACCTGGCGCCGAAGGACCGCAACATCGCCATGGTTTTTCAGAACTACGCCCTCTATCCCCACATGACCGTGGATGAGAATATGGTCTTCGGTCTGAAACTGAGGAAGATGGATAAGGAGGAGAGGAAGAAGAGGGTCAGGGAGGCGGCGGATGTTCTGGGAATCCACAAGCTGCTGGGCAGAAAACCCAAGGCCCTCTCCGGGGGGCAGCGTCAGAGGGTGGCACTGGGAAGGGCCATAGTGAGAAACCCCAACTGCTTTCTGTTCGATGAACCCCTCTCCAACCTGGATGCCAAGATGAGGGTTCAGATGAGGACCGAGATCAGGAGGCTGAACTTCGAGATAAAGACCACCATGATATATGTAACCCACGACCAGGTGGAGGCCATGACCCTGGGCGACCGGCTGGCGGTGATGAACGAGGGAAGAATACTTCAGGTGGGAACCCCCATGGAGCTGTATCACAACCCCTCCGAACTGTTCGTGGGGTCCTTCATAGGTTCTCCCGAAATGAATCTTATGCAGGGGAAAGTCTCAGGCGCCGATTCCCCGCGTTTCGAATCGGAGGCGGTCTCCCTGGATCTGCCGGAGAGGTTCCACCAGCCCCTGAAGGAGTTCTCATCAGATTCCTTCACCCTGGGAATGCGTCCCGAGGATATCCACGTGACCGAACCCGATACCACTGAAAAAGTTTTCGAGTTCAAAGCGGAACTGGATGTGTCCGAGCCCCTGGGCAACGAGATAATCTATCACCTGGTCTGCAACGGCCACAAGCTGGTGGCCCGGGACTCCTCGGAGGTGGATCTATCTCACGGGGATACCATCGAACTTTTTGTGGATCTGGAAAAGATACACCTCTTCGAAACGGAATCAGGCAAGTCCCTGCTGAATTGACCGGCAAATCAAACCCCGCCCGGAACCAGCACCGGATGAGCTGATTTCATCATAACAGTTTTAATCACCACTTAATCAGCAATTCATACCGGCAGGTCATCGGGGAAAGCTGCACATCTCCGATCCCTGTAGTATTGCCGCAACTTTGCAACAATACTGATCTTTCCGGGGTGGTAAAACCGTTCCCACCCTTTCTCCGGATGGCAAATTGCCAGACCAGCAGTTCAGCCATTTGTAAGGTTTTCTGCACAGGTTAATTTTCTAACCCTTCACCCCACCCAGGGTAAGGCCCGATATCAGATATCTGCTCAGTATCAGAAAGAGTATAACCGCCGGTATGCTTACCAGTATACTGCCTGCGGCGTAGTTGGCCCACTCCGTCTGGAAGGTGCTGCTCAGGCTCTCCAGCCCCAGGGGAAGAGTGTACAGGCTTCTGGTATTGATCAGCACCCTGGCCACGATGAACTCCGACCATCCGGTGATAAAACTGAACAGGGCGGTGATCACCAGTGCCGGTGCAGCCAGCGGCAGAGTCACTCTGGCAAAGGCGCCCACCGGGGTGGTGCCGTCTATCAGGGCCGCTTCCTCCAGGCCCACCGGAATGGTATCGTAGTACCCCTTCATCATCCAGATGCAGAAGGGAAGTGCGGTAGCGGTGTAGGATATGATAAGGGCCATCAGGGTATCCACCAGGGCCAGCTTCTTCATTATCACATACAGGGGCAGAAGCAGCATGGTGGCGGGGAACATCTGGGTTACCAGAACCACCACCATTCCGGTCTTCCTCCCCCTGAACCGGAAGCGGGAGAAGGCATAGCCGGAGGTGGAGGCAAAGGAAACACCCAGGATGGAAACTGCCAGGGTTACTATCACACTGTTCCTTAACCAGGTAAAGAAGTCCTTCTGGAACATCACAATGCGGTATGCTTCCAGGGTGGCATGGTCGGGTATTATCTCCAGTGAGGTGGAAAACAGCTGATCGGAGGGACGCAGCGATATCCCGAATATCTGCACTATGGGATATATTGTTATTATGGTCACAACTATCAGGATGAAATAGAGCAGTATGGTCTTGATGATCTGCTTTACCCGGTCCTGTTTAACACCCATGTTCACCTCAGTATGCTTTCTCCAGAGTCCTGGTCTGTCTCAGATATATAAGAACTATTACCAGCAGGATAAGGAATATGAACACCGAGAAGGCCGCCGCATAACCGTACCGGTAGTAGGTGAAGGCGGCCTTGTACACGTAGCTTACCAGAATATGAGTCTTATCCGCCGGCAGCCCCCCCTCTGTGACCAGCCAGATGACATTAAGGTTGTTGAATGTCCATATGGTTCCCAGAACCAGAGCCGGAGCCAGCACCGGCTTGAGCATGGGAAGGGTAACATTTACAAACTTCTGCCAGGCCGATGCCCCGTCGATATCTGCGGCATCGTAGAGGTCGCGGGGGATGCTCTGCAGCCCCCCCAGGGTAACCACCATGATAAAGGGAAAACCCAGCCATATGTTGGTCAGTATGGGAGCCAGAAAGGCCCAGTGCTCGTTGGAAAACCACTCTATGGGAGGGATGTGCAGCTTCTGTAGCATCAAATTGATGGACCCGTACCGGTAGTTGAACATCCCCTTCCAGGTCAGGGCACTGATATACTGCGGCATGGCCCAGGGAAGAATCAGCATGGCCCTGAATATCGAACGGCCCACTATCTTCTGGTTCAGCAGCATGGCCACCGATATCCCGATGACCAGATGAAAGAACAGGTTGACCAGGGTCCAGATAAGTGTTTTGACGAAATAGAAGTACAGGTCCGGCTCGGTGAACAACTCCGTATAATTGGCAAATCCCTTGAAGGTGTAATCCCGGATGTGGTAGAGGCTCATGTTGGTAGCAGAGATGTAGAAATTATATATGAAGGGGTAAACTACCACACAGGCGATCACCGTTACCGAAGGAAGCAGAAACAGCCATATAAGTTTCCTTGACTTCATTACTAATATCCATAGCACCGGTGGGCGTACCTGTTCAAGTATTTGTTCCGGCTATGGCATCTCTGTCACCTGTTTTTATCCTTTCATCTCAGCAATCTTCTCATCGGCTTTCTCCTGCATCTCCCTGGCCGCCTTCTCAGGTTTCATCCTCCCCCCCATCACACTCTGATAGAATGGCCGGATGGCATCCCAGATAGCTCTCATCTCGGGAATCAGGGGCATGGGTTTGCCGTACTCAGCCTGTTTCATGGAACCCCTCAGCACCGGGTTTTCGAACAGCTCCCTGTCATCATAGATCTCCTTCCTGCTGGGAAGGATCAGCAGTTCTGTGGTGATCTCCCGCTGAACCTCCGCGGAGGTGAGATAGGATGCCAGCTCCTTTACCAGGGGGAGTTTCTCCTCCTCCACATTGACGCTGATGGAGTAGCCCTTGCTGGACAGAGTGGGGGTAGGGTACTCCCCTGTTTCGCTTATCCTGGGTATGGGAATCACCCCTATGTCCAGGCCGGCTCTGAGATATGCCTTCAGCGACCAGGGCCCGTTTATGATGAAGGCTGCATTCTCCTGTTTGAACATGGCATCACTTACCTCATAGTTGCTCTCCCTGGGAAGGACCTGGTATTTGTTTCGCATATCCGAGAGAAACTGCAGCGCCTCCACCATGGGTTCGGTATTGAGGGTGGGATTGTTGTCTTCATCCACTATCCAGCCCCCGAATCCACCCAGAAATGGCACCAGCCAGAATGGTTCCATGAAGTTGAACACTACCCCGTAACGGTCGGGTATACCGTTTCCGTCAAGGTCCCTGGTGTGCTCCATGGCCATATCTATCCACTGGTCGGTGTTCTCAGGCGCCCGCTCGATCAGATCCTTATTGAATATCAGCATCAGGTGGTTTCCCACCTGGTCGGGGATGGCGTAGATATGACCCTCCAGGGAGGGAACGCTCCCCTCTCTGAAACTGTCGAAATAACCGGAGGGAAATTGATCCTCCAGCGGAATTATCAGCTCCATTACCGAGTAGGGCCCCACCTTGTCACCGGGACCATACACCAGGTCGGGCCCTCCCCCCGCCAGAGCGGCTGTCTGAAACTGGCTGTGCAGCTGGTCGGTTTCGAAATGGCTGGTGGAAATCCTGACATCCACATGGGTGCTTTCGAAATTATCGATATGCCGCTGCAGCAGCACCTGCTCTTCGGGGTCCTTCTGCTCCCATATCACAATATTGGTAACACCCTCCTCACCGCCGCCGCAGCCACTCAGGGAAAACGCCAGAATCAATAACATCAACTTAAGATAATTCGACCAATTCAAACTCTACCTCCTTATCTGAAATGCACCCTTCCCGGAAAATTCTACTCAGGTATATAAGCTGCCTTCAAATACGGTACAAAATCACCATCCTCCACTGAGGATACATCCTCCTTCCCTCCCACCCTGACAGCAGTTTCAGCCAGCTGATACTTCATGCTGGGCCAGAAGGAGGCCTCCACCCTTACCATGTAGTCTCCATCATCCACCTTTGATCCCTCGCTGTCTCTGAGATCCCAGGTGTATATGTGATGCCCCACATCTATGCTGGCTCCGGTCACTGCGTCGATTCCGCGGTACTCTGAAATGGCCGACCAGACCGGGAGGTTAACCTGCTTATCCCCGGCGTATCCGCTGAACCCGGAAACGTATACCGTAGCGATGTAATTACCATCCTGATCCTCTACCCACACCGCCGTCTGGGGAGGAAGCTGATCCTGGAAACCAAGCACGAAATCGATCATTACCAGCGGTTTCTCATAATCCTCGGGATTGAAGTGTTTGACCGGAGGGCGCATCTCCCGGTAAACCATACCGGCCGCCTCCGATTCCGGATATTTATCTGTCACCTTCAGGAAATACTCGGTGGCCTCCCTCTTGCGGGCCAGTCCCATATAGAAGGTAGCCTCCGCCCTGACACTGTCGGGGGCATCACTCTCCATCACATAGCGGAGATCCTCCACCCCCTGCTGGTGCTTCCCCACGAAGAAGGGAAACATGATCCCGTAGATACCCCGGATCAATCTGAGCTCGATATCATGGGGGGACAGCTCCACCGCCCTGTCCATATAGTTCATGGCCTTGAATGCCTGATTGGTGCGGAGATTGGTATCCTCCGCTATCCGCTCATCGTAGCCGTGCTCGGCCATTCCCGAAACCGAGAAGGAGAGCAGTTTGTAGGCTTCCGCACTGGTGGTATCCTTCATGGTATAACTCTCCAGCACCTCCACCGCTTTCTGATATTCCTTATCATGGTAATATATTCTTCCCATATCCAGAAGGGGTGCGGGATCGTCCGGGTTGTTCCTGTACTGCTCCTTTAACTGCTCAATTCTCTCGCTGTCATTTTCATCCGGAGCCAACAGTGCATCCGTCTTCTTTGACTGCTCTGATATCTCAGCCAGCTTGCTTCTGGCTCTCTCCACCTCCTCCTCACTGCCGGAGAGGGCTGCAATATTCTGAAGCGCCCTCATCTGCCCGGCCACATCACCCTTCTTGCGGTAACCCTCCTCCAGGTTACGGTAAGCTGTCAGTATCATCTCATCCCCTCCCTCCGTCCCCTTTCCGGTCAACAACTGCAGATCGGCGATACCCTGTTCCAGATATCCCAGGAATTTGGGCACCTGAACCCCCATTATACCCCTGAACAGATAGGCCCGGGGGTAGTTCTCATCAAGCTCAACGGCCCTGTCCAGCAGCCGGAAGGACTCGGTAACCAGCCTGCCCGCTTCCATATAGTCGGAGGTGCCGCCCGCGCTCATGCCGGTGTAGAGGCCCAGATAGGCATGGGCATCGGAGCTCTCCGGGTGCTCATCCACCGCCTGCTGCATCAATTCTCTGGCCTCTGTTATCCGCCCCTCCCCGGAGAGTTTCTCCGCCCGGGAGATGTAATCCTTCATCTCACCGGCTGTCAGAAATCCGGCCATGGTGAGGGATAATACTGCAAAGAGCAGGACTATTCTTTTGATCATATTATTACTTCCTTTCGATATGCTTCCGGTTAACGAAATTTTCCCGGATGTGATAATTTTTATACCAGATGGGAGAATTTATCAATAAAAATTATTCCATTTTGTATTTTGAAACAAACCTGTCTTTCCATATAAAGTATCTCCATGAGCAAGTGGTTCTTCTGACCATTTTGAGAAAAGGGGCTCTCATGAAAAGGACGACTCTGTTTGCTGTTATTATGATCTCCGTCATCTCACTTACCGCGGCCAGGCCGTTCAAGTCGCCGGTCAGGGAAACCGGACCCTCTTTATAACTGAGAAGATCAGAGTAAAAGCACCCCGGCTCGCACTCGGCCAGAACTATCATAATCAGTTTAACCCATCCACCCGGTCAGGGAAGAATATTTCCCTTGCAATCAATCAACCGTTACAGATAATATACATTCAATAACATTATTATTACACTTTGCAAGAATCAGCTTTCTTATGAAACACTTTGCTCTCATAACCCTCACTCTTATAGTGGTTGTATCCATCCCGGCAGCCAGGCCGTTCAAGTCTCCGGTGATAGATGGCGTTATCACAGGAGACGGTACCGACTGGGATCACGGCGACCTCAGGGTGGATGATCCCCTGGGAGATACCTCCTGGGGTTCCAATGATATCGACGATCTATGGGCCACCTACGACAGTCTCAACCTCTATATAGGGGTAAGGTATCAGGTAAATAACAACGCCATGCTGGTTATGGTGGATGCCGGAATAGACAGCGGTACCACCGACATAAATACCTTGGACTGGTATCCCCGTAACTTCAACTTCCCCGATTCACTGCTGTGTAACCTTTTGATAGCCAACTGGAACGGGGGTGATCTGGGAGTAAGGAAGATAACCGGGGAAACATCCACTGAAGACATCACCTCCCTGTGCCAGACTGCCAATCAGGCGGCGGAGGGCTTCTTCTATGAAGGGGAGATAAAGATCCCCTGGGATGTCATATACGGAAATGGCCCCGGAGTGGTCAAGGAGAATGCAACCATCCGGCTGGTCACCGTGATTGCAGGGGGGGACAATTACAATGGCCCCGATTCTGCTCCGGACAACCCGGGTATGGATGGAATGGGTGGTCCTACCACCATATATAATATGTACAACCTTCCCCTGGACAAGAATGGAGACGGACTGCCGGATTCATTCCGGGGTTCCATATCCGGAACGGTGGAGCTTGAAGATCCCGGCAACGATTCCACTGTAGTGGACCTCTCCCTGTATATTGAAAGCTCCGATAAACTGATAGATACCACCAGCACGCCTCCGGGCGGAGGCGATTACAGCTTCTCCCGCCTGGGTGATGCAACCTACCGGGTGGAGGCATTCGCCCGCGGCTATGCCAGGCTGAGCCAGTCCGGGATTACCATCAGCGGGCAGAATGATGTCACCGGAGTGGACTTTACCATGACCAGGGCGGGCAAGATCACCGGCCAGCTAAGTTTCGCCGACGGGCCCGGAAACGATGCCACCGTTGCCGCTTACGACTCCGCTACCGGCCTTATTGCCGGGGAAGGGGAATTCGACATACCACCCGCCGGCGGGGACTTCCAGTTGCTGGTCCCGGACGGAACCTATTATGTAACAGCACAGTCCCCCGGATATGTCCCTGATACCACCAGAGCTGTGATAGAGAGCAGCGACAGCGTGCATGTGGGCACCCTAAGTCTGAGTGCGGTGCGGGCCACCGATCTGGTTCTGATCGACCAGGAGGGGGAAGAGATACCCAGCATAAGCACTACGGTGAGTTTCCCCGATTCCGGCATTTATTTCTATGCCTCCGCCATGATAGAAGCAAGGGATCAGGCGGGAAGGCGTGATCTATTCGATCCGGCGGGGACACTGGATCAGATAGAACTGGATGCCACCAAGCTGAATAACTTTTCTCCTCCCCGTGGAGAGGTAACCTTCTATGACAGTGATACCATTCCGCTGCCCGATTCCACCATCTCGCTCAGTCAGGGAAGGGGTCGGTTCCTGATCTCGGATGATCAGATAGAGGTTCTGCGTATATTTACAGAAAGTTCGGCCGATACCAGCGTATGGGGAAAATTCAAACTGGGGATAAGATCGGCGGAACCTGAATTCATCAGTCTGAATGCCCTTGGCGATACCATAGTGGCAGATGGATCCGATGAGGTAACCATAGAGGGGCGGCTGCTGGATATCAGCGGCAATCCGGTCCGTATCGCAGGTATAAATGTAAGCTTCTCGGTGGCTCCCTCCTCTACCGGAGAAGGCAACTTCAAGATCCCCTCGGTGGTCACCACCGCTGAAGGGAAATTCTCCGCCACCCTGACCGCCACCGGCGCCGGGGAGATTCACGCTACTGCTACCTGCATATACAACAACAGGGAACTGGACGTTCTGGGAGAACAGGAGCTCGCTTATGTCAGGGTAGCTGCTGTTCCGGGCGACCCCGCCTACATTATACTGGACAGCGAATCCGAACGGATCGGTCTGGAACAGTCCATGGAGATAACCGCTCAGCTGGTGGATATGAATGGAAATCCGGTGAGCCAGGGGGGTTATTCCCTGGCCTTTTCGCATGATCCCGCCGGGGCCGGCACCATATCACCCTCCATGGCCGATCTGGGAAGTAACGGCAGAGCATCGGCAACCTTTACCTCGGATACACTCAGGTCTGCGGTTAATGTAACCGCTGAATCCTCTCCCGGCATGGATGTGGAGAGCGTTTCTTTTCTCATAGAGAAGGTGCTTCTGTTCACCGATCCACCTGCTCCCGAACCCGACCCGGCCCATAACAGCATCGCTCAGATGGATCTCACCTCGGTGACAGTGGGCAACAATTCCGAAGCCCTGAATATCAGTGTTGATTTCAGTAGTAACTTCAATGGAGTTCATATCATCTGCCTGCTGGAGACCGGCTATGGCGGAATCTCTAATGGTGGTACCAGTGATCCCTTCGGTTTTCCGGTATCATATCAGCACTCTGATAAACCCGACTTTGCACTTACCTATAAATACTCCACCGACGACTATGCAGACATGCGATTCTGGGATGGGGAGTGGGTATGGTGGGACGATGACGCCCTGGAATACCGTACCCAGAGTCAGGGATGGGTGGAGGGTGTTAATGTCCAGTCCGGCTGGATCACCAAAGGCTCACAATCGGCAGATTTTGAAATTCCCCTTTATATATTCGATCCGCTGGAGATTCCGGATTCCATAGGAGTGGAGATATATATCACCCAGGAGGAGGATGTTAAAAGATCCGCCTTCGACTCCGCACCCCACGACTCCACCCTGGATATAGATTTCGATCCAACAGATCCGGATGCCGACTGGTCGGTTACAGAAACCCCGGTGTCGCTTTATCATTACGCAGAGAGATACAAGATGGAACTGGACTTCCCCCCCGCTCCCACTCTCTCCAACCCTGCTGCGGATCCGGGGAACGTATCAGCCGGCGAACCGGTAACATTCACCGTGGAGGTAACCGGTGCCGGCGGCGGGATCGGGGATGTGCTGATCGATCTGTCCACCCTGGGAGGTTCCCGCTTTCAGAGAATGAGGGATGACGGTACCAACGGGGATGAATCCGCCGGTGACGGGATATTCAGCCACATGTACATGGTGGATCCCCAGACCTCCGGCGGGGAATACCGGGCGGGTGTATCGGCCAGGGACAGCACCAATGTCGCCAGCTCAGATACAACCATATCCTTCAATGTTGAGGGAACCGTTACCATGATAAGGGCATTCCGGGATTCAACCGGGGATGACCACGGACCCGACTTGTTCGGAAGGGACGGTCTCTACTACTTCTACCCCACCAACAGTGTATTCGTAAACGGGGCCTTCGACCTTTTGGACTGCCGGATATTCGAAACCACCAAGATAGTTGGAGGAGAGGTAGTACCCAGCTTTGCCTTTCAGGTCAGATGCGGTAGTGTCCCCGACCCCGCAGACGAAGGTACCGCCGACTGGAATCCCCTCTACGCCGACATCAATATACACAAAGTGGATATCTATATAGATGCTTTCAAGGGAGGGGCTACCGAAGGGCTGCCCAACCGGCAGAATGATTTCGCCAAATGGGATGCCTGGGATTATACCATAGTTATGGAGGGCTGGTACAAGGGGGTAATCGCCTCAGAGGGCAAGAACACCCCCGAAGCCTGGGGTACCACCGCTCTGCGGTCGGACCGGGATATCATCCTGCTGACCGACTTCGAGCAGAACACCATAACCGGAGTGGTCTCCCGCGAATCGCTGGGCAATCCCACTATCGAAGATATCCAGAACTGGGATATCATGGTGGTGATGACCAGTCACGACGGCCATAGTGACAACACCAACTTCGGTGATACCAGATGGGTAAACGAAAGCACAGGAGAGTGGCAGTTTGGCGGCGGAGATAACAGCGACCGCGATCCCAATATCATAGACCTGATGGGAGCTCCGGGAGTGGGCAAGAATCCGGGGAGAAGCCAGAGCGAGATGCTCAACTACAAATCAAAGGAGGCGGTGGCCCGCTCCGAGGAGGGAGAAACTGCAGTAATTCTGGAAACCACTACCTTCGAGGATCAGGGGCCTCCGGTTATTCAGGTCAGGGAAAGGACCCAGGAGACAGTTCCTTTTATTGCCCTGGTCAATTCACCCCTATACTTTACTGCCCAAATAACCGATGATGACGAAGTAGAATCCGCCACCTTCCGTTGGAGGGCGGATTCTGTTACCACCGGAGAATGGCCCAATGTGCTGGAGATGGGATACGCCGGAAGGGAGATATGGAGTGTTGATCTGCCGGTCGATCAGATCGAGCAGGAAGTGCCCGTCGCCAGGTATGACAGCACCAGGAATATCGAATTTATCATAGATGCCACCGACCCATCCGGAAACACTGCCAGCACTCCCCTCTACACCATGGAGATACCCCGGAGCGTGGAATACTATCAGGTGGACAGCCTTACCGCCGAAACCGGCATAGAGGTGATGTGCCCGGAGGGTACCTTCATAAATATACCCCGGAACTCACTCCCCTCTCCCATGAGGGAAATGGCTATCTCGCTGAGGCTTACCCCCCATTACCTGTCCGGTTTCAGTTCTCCCCCCGGTGAGGTATCCTCTATAAATGTTATCAGAACCGTGGATGTGGAAGGTACCGACGATGAGGGTGATGTGTACGGGGTGGTTGAGTTCAAGGATCTGATAAATATCTCATTCCACTATCCCCAGTACGCCCTGGATGATGTGGATGAAAACCTGCTGGCCATATACAAGTACAATTATACCACCAGTACATGGATTTACCAGGGAGGCAATGTTAACCCCTACGGAAACCTGATCACCATCCAGACCAGGGAACCGGGAACATACGGTATATTCCACAGTCCCGCATTCAGATATCAGCCGGCGGAGGTTTTCTCCGGGGTTACCTTCTCTCCCAATCCCTTCTCCCCCAATAACGACGGGGTCTATGACAGAACCAACATCAGTTTCTTCCTGACCGAAGAGGCTACCGTCACTATAGAGATATTCGATATCGAGGGGAACAGGATGAGGATCCTGCAGGAACGCTTCCCCTATACCGCCGAGGATACCCCGGACAAGAAACCCCGGAGAATCACCGGGATGTTCTGGGACGGCAGGGACAATACCGGCAAGATAGTTCCTTTTGGAATATACATCTGCAGGTTTACCATTACCTATCAGAAGGCCGGCGGCGAGAGAACCATCAGAACCAACAAGGCCCTGGCAGTGGTGAGATAAATGAATGTTTTAAGAAATATAAATATCTGCAGGAAGAGCTGCCGATTGACGGGCTGCACGGTAATGTGCCTGGGCATTGTCCTGCTGCTGATTGCCGTTACCGCGCAAAATCTGATGGCCGATTTCAGGCACGCCCGTTCAGGACCCAGGCCCAGATCGCTGGGATCGGCGTTTGTATCGGTGGCCGACGATGCCAATGCAGTCTACTGGAATCCCGCAGGTATGACCCAGATAGGGCGGTTCGAGGCACTGGGCTGCCGGACCATACTTTACAATGTTTCCGGATTATCCAATGACTACATCACCGCTGTATATAACCTGGGTTTTCTGGCCCTGGGAACGAGCTGGGTCAGGCTGGGGCTGGAGGACATCTATCATGAGGATACCATCAATTTCTCCCTGGCCAGAAGGATCTCCGCCATAAAAGGCCTATCGGTGGGAGCCAGTTTCAAGATGTTCATACTGTCGGCTCCCGGTTACGAAAAGTACAACGATCCCGCCTATGAGGGGAGGGTTACCGAACCCAGCTATGACCTGGGAATACACTACAGTCCGGCAGACAACTGGTCGTTGGGGGCTGTGGTATACAATATCTCCCAGCCGGAAATGGCCCTGCTGAGAACCACCACCAACCCGGATCCGGTATACCGCAACGTTGCAGTGGGTGTTAGTTACATATTCAGGGGGGTGCTTCTTATGACCTACGACCTGCGGACCAGGTTCGGGGAGCTATCCAATACCGAGGGGAGGATCGGCGGCGAGTTATGGTTCTTCAACGCGGTAGGTTTGAGGGGAGGATTCAAGCAGGACCGGATGACCGCCGGATTCGGATTGAGGCATGAATACTGGCAGGTGGATCTGATGCTGGAGACCCATAATGAACTGGGTAACATGTACCAATTTTCAGCAACCATAAGACTATGAGAAGAAGAATAGTAACAATTATTTCTGTTTTTTCCCTGTTATCACTGGCCGCCGTACCGGCAGCCGGGGTGAACAAGCTGGAGGGCTACTACGAGATGGAGGCCTCCCTTCAGAAGAGCGACCAGCACTGGAAGTTCGGCCCTCCCAGCGGCGAGGGAATGCCCCGGCATTACCTGGAGCTTAAATTCCTGGGCTGGCCCTATACCGATCTGGAGACATTCTTCAAGCTGAGGGCTCAATCCAACCGGGACGATAATCTCACCCCCGAGAGTGAATTCAAGAATCCCGCCTATATCGGAGCGGAAGGCCATCTCAAGCTCAACGGGGATAAATGGGAGTCATTTCTGTTCTACCGCCAGAACCGGTTCTGGATTCATGACAATCTGATCATGGGCCTGGTGGATCAGAACAAGCTCAAAAACGACAACTGGGGTCCCCAGTCCAGCGGGGTCAGGCTGGACTTCTGGGATACCGACCTTTGGAAGATCAAGGATCTTGGCGGTACGGTAATCTACTCCGATGACGGGGGCACCTTCAACTGGACTGATGATATAGACAATGAAATCCCCGACGGTACTGACAGCTACATACTGAGGCTCAGGAAGGAATCATTCAATAACCGGTTCCGGGTAGGAACCATGTTCCTGCGAAAAGACTGGACCAATACCGGGGTATCCAAACACTATCTGGGTACCAGTTACAACGAAGTCCTCTCCTGGGACCTTACCTTCTACCCCCGGAATCTGATGAAAGGTGGAACCAGGCTGGGCCCCATCATGATAGATAACTCCAGCTGGATCTTTCAATATGCTGTTAGCCGGGATCCCTTTCAGGTGGAGACCAGCGATGCCAGGAGTAATAAAAACAGGTTTGCCTTCTCCGCAGAAGTAAGAAATATTCGCATTGCCGATCTTACCCTTCATGCCTGGTACAATGATTTCGGCGAAAATTTCAGGAATTACCTCTCCTACCGTTTCGATGATGGGAGGGAATATAACCGGAGGCAGTATCATATCGAGGGTTTCTATCTGTTCCCAAAAAAGGCTATCACCGGAACCGTCTCATACGACTATTACGAGAGAAGAGTGGTAGAGAAGGGTAATGAAACCGGCAATCTCCGTCCCACCTACAACCTCTATGCCGAGCTCTACATTGAATTCATCAAGGGCTTCAAAGGCAAGATCGGCTATACCAGATGGCACGGTTTCGATGAATCTGCGGAGGTGTTCGACTTCTTCACCTATCCCAACATCTTCGCCGAACTTTCGGTGGAGAACAAACTGGCCAAGGTTCGGATGCAGGGAAGGATACGTGATTTAAACACCTTCCGGGAAGTATTCGCCTACGGTTTCGATATGGAGTTCAACGCCACCGGCAAGCTCAAAGGTTATTTCAGGCTGCTCAATGTAAATGAGAAAACAGAAGCCAGAGCCACCGTTTTCGCCCAGATAAGATATGATATAGGATACGGGGCCGAGTGCTTTGTTGAATACGGAGCCCCCTGGGACAGCGATCATCTGGTCAATACTGAAGGCTTCGTCAACGAGGGTTCCGGCACCCGGCTTAATAACATGGTAAAAACGTATCTCAAACTCTACTTTTAGAAGGATTGCACTATGAATGAAAAAAATCTACTTGGGAAGAATAGTTACTCCGCCGGTGTAAAAACACCGGGTAGAACAGGGGAAGGAGGAAATATTCACACCGGAATCTTCCTGTGCCTTATGGCCGCCTCCCTCATGCTGATGCTCATGACTTTAAACAGCCCGGTCCGGGGTGCGGTAAAGGTGGTAGATGAAGGGATAAAGTTTACCTACTACGACCCCAACGCCGGCAAGGTCTTCCTGGCAGGTTCATTCAACAACTGGAGTACCACCCAGACCCCCATGAATAAGAACCAGGAGGGCACCTGGAGCACCACCCTGAATCTGGACCCCGGAGAACACGAATATAAATTTGTGGTGGACGGGGCCTGGATAACCGATATGGAGAATCCCAACACCAAGTCGGACCCCTACGGAGGAATGAACTCGATAGTGGAAATAAACAGCCAGGGGGAGATAGTTGTATCCGGCGAAGGCGAAGCGATGAGAGCCAACACCGCCCTCAGCGCCCAGGTACATTTCAGCGGCCGCTATCTCAACAGAACGGAGATCATCAAGGGCCAGGAGGACGACCAGAGATGGCGGATGCAGAGGCCTCAGAATAAATTCGATATGAACTTCGACATAATGATAAGCGAGATAGTTCACGGATATTCCCGGCTGAGGGTCGACAGCGAGAAGAACTTCCTGGAACCTAACAATATCTCGGCCATACTGGACGAAACTCACATAGAGATTACCCCGGGACAGTTCGAAGTGACTGGTTACTACAGTGAGGAGATACTGGAAAGCCGGGATCCCCTGATGTTCTTCGGAGACGAGGATCTTGCCGGAACAATATTCGACGACCATCTCAAGAGCGGCAAGGGTACCGCCGGTATAACCGGAAACTTCAGCAGTTATGGTTTCGATGTGGAAGGTTTCTTCTCCAATGTACACGACTACGACATCTACAATGATCCCGACCTTTTCGATAACACCGGTACCGACCTGTATGCTGCCAGGATTACCAGGGACTTCGATCCCCTGGTGCTGGGAGCAAATTTCTTCATGACCAGAAATATGTGGTGGCTGGACTTTACCGAAAAGGTAGGCACCGACCCGGTCAATACCGGAATAGAGAGTCTGGATGAACATATTAACAGAACCGGTGATCCCAGTGACTGGTTCGAGCTGGACGACAAATCATATAACCTGGGCCTGGATCTCACCGCCCATCTCTATCAGGGCGATCTGGTTCCACAATTCGAATTCCTGGCCGGTGAAATGAACCAGACCTTTGTAACCAGTAACAGTTCGGGTATAGACCTGGGCAACGGTCCCATCGATGTACCCATAATGCAGCAGGATCAGAGGATCTATCACGGCAGCATAAGAAGCACACTGGTGGAAAACCTGCTGGTAAATGCCGAGCATACCAGAAGGCAGCATCTCCACTCACAGGCGGATGAAACCCGGCTTACCGTTGATTTCAAGGAGCAGGAAGAGGCCAACAAGCATATATTCTATACTCTGGAACAGGGACCTGCAGCTGTTACCCACGATTACAGCGAACTGTTTCTCCAGTACGGATTCAAGTCGGGTACACTCTCCGGCCTGGATGTCAAACTGTGGCTGCAGCGAAACATGTACGATTACGATAATCCGGGAGATCAGAATGATCAGTGGAGGTATAACTGGTCGCTGGCATCGGGGCTCAGCTGGAAACCCATCTCCAGGTTGAACGTAGAGCTGGAACAACAGTACGTCAGCTACGAAGGCTCTTCCTCAATCGCCCGTAATGGATCCGAGCTGGAGACTATTCTGCGGGGCAACTACAAGTTGTCGGATAAACTATCCGCCTTCCTGGATATCAGGACCATTCATCTGGAGAGCGAAAATGGCCCGGATGAGGACGAGTCGGGAACATTCACCTCCCCCTTTATAGGTTTCAAGTACCTCCCCGCCGGAAGGGTGAGCCTGTTGCTGGCTTACGGACTTGATCCAATGGACTTCTCCATAGATTATCAGGGACGGCGTATCGGAAGATACCTTTACAGGAACAGTTATATTTATAATAATACAGGTAGTACAGTCATGGACGCTGAAGAGGCACTGTCGGATCTTAATGTGATCACCCTCCGGGCTGTGTTCAACTTCTAGAGGGGAACCATCATGAGAAATATTATCAACAGGAAAAAGGCTTTTATATCGATCCTCTGCTTTTCTCTACTGATGCTCGGCCTTTTCTCCAATGGATGCCTCCTTACCCGGATAATCAGAAACCGGATACCTCCCCCCCACCGGGTGGAGGGGGGAATACTGTTTCAGTATGAGGCACCCTCCGCCAAGTATGTAAACCT
This sequence comes from uncultured bacterium, assembly GCA_964613215.1. Classification (GTDB taxonomy): domain Bacteria; phylum Krumholzibacteriota; class Krumholzibacteriia; order Krumholzibacteriales; family CAZTHK01; genus CAZTHK01. The sequence continues at coordinate 20,512 of CAZTHK010000031.1, forward strand.
GGCCGGTTCCTTTAACAGCTGGTGCGGAACGGAGGGCAGCGGAAGATTCGATCCCACTATAGACCCCATGTCGGATGAGGACGGAGATGGAATCTGGACTATTGTGAAGGATCTCAAGCCGGGAAGGTATCAGTACAAGTTCGTGATAGACCATGCGGTCAGGTGGGAACTCGACCCCAACAACCCCAACACCAAACAGGACGGCCCCTATACTAATTCCCTTCTGATAGTGCGGTAACAGGCCGGCCCTGATTGGATCAAATTACTTTCCCACCCCAGGAAGTCCCCTTAAATGTTAATGCATCGGCAGGCTGCACCCCGCCGTTAAGGTTAAAACCCGGCTTCCGGATCAACAGATTGTTACTTAACCGACAATACCGCACCACTTACCGGCTCCAGGGTAATTATTACTGTTCCATCATCCACAGTATAGGAGCCTCCGTTAAGTTCATCGGTAAGGTCCAGGCCATCCTCGAATTCTAACTTACCCAGGGGCAGATCTATCTCCCGGCTGCTGTTTTCATTATTCAGCACCACCACAATCCTCTCTCCATCCTTCTCTCTGAGATAGGAGTAGACCTTACCCTCGGTCAGCACCGTGGTAAAGGTTCCTGTTCTAAGGGCGGGATGGCGGTGGCGCAAGGATATCACCCTGGTGTATAATTCATGGATCTCAGAGCGGCGGGGATTATCCTTCCAGGTCCAGGGGAAAGGCCTGCGGCAGTCCGGGTCCTTGCCGCCCCTCAAACCCACCTCGTCTCCGTAGTATATCTGGGGTATCCCCACATAGGTCATCTGGAAGAGGGCTGCCAGCATTAATCTTTCATCGTTGTTCCGGGACACCGTAACGAATCTCTTGGTATCATGGCTGTCAAACAGGTTCATCATCACCCGGATGGCCTGGATGGGATATATGCTTCTTCCCGGAGCTATCTCCCGGTCGAACCTGGCTGCGCTGCTGTTTCTTAGAGCAAAGAAATCTATTACCGGGTCCCTGAAGTACTTGTAATTCATGGTGGAATGGAAACAGTCCGGACCCAGCCAGGGCATGGCATTGCCCCATATCTCACCTACCAGGTAGGCATCCGGCTTGACCTTATCCACCTCATCCCTGAACATATCCCAGAACCAGAAGGGCACCTCGTTGGGCACATCCAGGCGGAAACCGTCTATCCCCAGCTCACCCAGCCAGTACCCGGGAATCTTGAGCAGGTACTCCACCATATCCATATTTGGCTCCGCATTAGATATGTCCCTGATGTTATTCTCCTGGTTGTTGGGCCTGGAGAGGTCGAAGTTGAGGTTGGGATGAATCCCGAAACCCCACCAGCAGGAGTAGTAATCGGAAGGATTTGGTATGTCCCCTTCAGGCAGGGGCCACTGCTTCCACTCGTACCAGTCCCAGTACTCTGATTCACGGCCATTCTCCCTGGCATCCAGAAAGGCGAAGTGATAGTTGCCGGTATGATTAAGGGCAAGATCCACTATTATTCGAATCCCCCTGCTGTGTGCTTTCCTGACGAACTCCTTGAAGGTACCTTCATCTGCGAAGTGGGGATCGATGGTAAGGTAATCCACCGGATCGTACTTGTGATTGGACCTGCCTTCATTGAGGGGATTGAAGTAGATGATGGTAACTCCCAGATCCTCCAGGTAGGGAAGCTTCTCCATCACTCCGGGGATATCTCCCCCGTAGAAGGAGTAGTAATCCGGCTTGCCGTCGGTCCGGTAGGGGCTTCGCTTCAGGCCGCTGATATTCTGCCACTGCTCCACCAGGTGGAAGTATTCCCCGTTGGTCTTTCCGCCGGGAGGCAGTTCGGTGACTCCCTCATAGTAGTGCTCTGAGAAGTCGGGATCGTTGGATTCATCCCCGTTCCTGAACCGCTCCGGGAATATCTGATACAGCACACCGTTCTTGGCCCAGTCGGGGGTGAAGAATGGTTCCAGCACATCCCGGCTGTATACGAACATATCCTCCCGCTCCGGCTTCTCCTCCCTGATACCACCCGGCCGAGCGTAGAAGTGGTTACCTCCGTCGGTGTACCGGAAGGAAAAACTTACCTCTGAGGTGTAGGGAATATCCAGAACGGTGCGGTAGTACTGAAATACCTTGTCACTCTCCTCCTGCTTCATGCCGGCCGACCTGGTATCCCCCCCATTCACACTGTAGAGCACCTCCACCTCCTCCACATCATCTATGTGGGAGCGGGTACTGAAGGCGATCTTCTTCTCGGAGAGGGGGTTTACCATGGAGTAATCCAGGCGGAGGGGAATATCGCTGCGCATCATATCCCCGTCCCCCTTCTCGATCTTTACCTCTTCGTAGCTGGCATCCACATTTATAACCGAGTTTTTACCGCCGAATCCGTCATCTGCGAATTCCTCAGCGCTCTGGTCGGTGGTCCATTTCCCATCCACCACGAACTTGTACTGGTACTTGCCGGGTGGAAGCAGCAGGGTCACCTGGTAGGTGCCGTCGCCATCCTGGTCGGTCATCCTGGTCTTGTTCTCTTTCCAGTCGTTGAAGGTACCGGCCAGGAAGACATTCTCCACTCCGCTTATCCTGGGCTGGAAGGTGAAGGTTACCTTTCTCAGCCCCTTCTCCGGAGGGGCCTCTTCCTCCCCACCCTCACCGGCAGCTCCAGTCCCCTCTATATTTTCCGGCACTTCCTGGTACATCCCCACTATCAGCCCTTCTTCAGCATCCCCGGGCTCTACAATCAGTACCGAGTTCTTACCTCCGAAGCCGTCGTCGACCAGTTTCTCGGCGGAGGTATCGGTAATCCAGTTACCACCCTGTACGAACTTGTACTGATACTCTCCCGGTTCCAGATTCATTTTGACCATGTATATTCCGTCCCCGTCCCTATCGGTCATGGGGGTGGCGCTGTCACTCCAGTCGTTGAAGCTGCCGGCCAGATTGACACTGGCGCCTGTATCGGTCTGATAAAGAAAGGTCACCGGCACCCTCCCTGCGGGCACTTCCTTCGTTTCAGCTACTTCTTCCTCCTTCTCAACTTCCCCTTCCTCCATCTCAGTCGCCACTCCCACAGTTATGGATGACTCCCCGGAGGGAACATTCAGCACCGAGTTCTGTCCCCCGAATCCGTCGTCTGTATAGGACTCTGAGTAAGGGTCCTCGGTCCAGCTTCCGTCTGCGATATACTTGTACTGGTACCTTCCCGGTTCCAGCTCCAGAGTGACCTTATAGATGCCATCTCCGTCGGAGTCGGTCATCCTGGTCTCCGACTCACTCCAGCCGTTGAAGCTGCCGGCCAGGTAGACATCGGAGGGACTTCCCGGGGGCCGGAAGGTGAAGGTTACCTCCACCTCCTGCGCCGGCGGGTTTACCGGCAGTGCTGCCGCATCACCTGCCAGAATAAGCAGTGATGATAATAGAACCGCCACTATGATCTCTGATTTGAGTAATCCCCTCATTTCTGCTCCTTTTTGGTTAAGGCCATGGTTACATTATACTTCAGCGTATAAGTATATTTATCCATCTGTTATTTCCGCCGCTGCCAATAAAAATTATATACTGTATTTTATCAAACCAACTATATTTTTTATATCAGAACAGCAGAAAAAAGAAAAGGTCTTTCCCGGATTTAAGCCCGGCAAAGTGTCCGGCAGAATAACGGATTATCTTATCCATTCACCTGGCAATTATCATCTTCCGTGTAACACTCTTCTTTCCGGCGGTGAGCCTGCAGAAATAAATCCCGCTGGAAACAGCCGCTTCATCTTCATTGCATCCCTTCCACTCCACCCTGTGTACACCCGCCTCCCCCACCGAATCAACCAGCCGGATCATCCTCCGGCCCGATACATCCAATATGTCAGGAACAACATGCACCCCTTCCGGAATAGTGCAATGAACAGTAACCATGTTCATCCTGTTCTCTTAAAAACAGCCATTTCCTTCTTATTGTTATCACTATTCCATACTTTTGTGGATAACCATGGACAGACCCATGGCACTCAATCAAAATACGAGCTTCGCTCGCCGTCCATCCGGGCGGAGTTCTCATTCACCCACGGGCAAGCCCGTGGAACTCTGCCCTGCGGTTTATCAGAAGTCTTTAGCAGCACAAAAAATTATCCGGCCGGCTGAGAACAACCGGCCGGATAAAATGTAATCGTACTGCACCAGAGACTTATCGGAGCAGTATCATCTTTCTGGTGGCCTTCTTATCACCGGTGCGCAGGTTACAGAAGTACACCCCGCTGGAGACCCGGTGGCCTCCGTTGTCCCTGCCGTCCCAGGTCACTTTAACCTCGCCCGCCGGCAGCTCCCTGTCCATCAGGGTTCTGACCAGCTGTCCCTTCACATTGTATATCTGAAGCACCGCTCTTCCGGCACTGGGAATACTGAATGATATCTCGGTGACCGGATTGAACGGGTTGGGATAGTTCTGGCTGAGACGGAATATTGGTCCCGGTGTCTCCAGGTGTCCGTCAACGCTGCAGTGGTTGTAGTAGTCCGTCTCCAGAACCTGAGGATTCCCGGATGCGTCGTAGGCATCGTCGATGTAGAAGTAGCGGTTCGCCTGGGTGGAACACTCATAGGTCGAGTTGAACAGGTACTTGTACTCCACGTACCGGTCCGACGAATCGGGGAATATAATGGAGGTGGTATAGATGTTGTCATCGGCGGTACCGTCCGGATACACCCCGTCGTCGCGCATGGGATTGATGGACGGGATATCCCAGTTGATAACCTCCGGAGTCTGGTTGTTGGGTGTGCCGTTGACCGCCACCGTATCGTTCGGTCCCGGCTGCAGCCATCTCACATCCACAGAGAAGACAACCTCCACATCCCTGCCGATGGTATTGCAACGGTCGAAGTATGCCAGGGGCAGTTCCAGGGGCCCCTTGGTTCCGCCGATGGTATCGTACTCGGCATCGTTGAGCCAGACCTCCCGGTTGCCCAGACCGGCACATTCATACTCCCCGTTGTAGAGATACTTGTACTCCACATCCTTGAAGGAGAAGCTGGGGAATCTTACCGCTATGCTGTATATCCCGTCGCCGGAGGTGTCGTCGGGCGGATTCCCGTCATCCTTCATTTCATTCAGGGAGGGGACATCGAAGGTAAGTGGTGATACACTTCCGTTGATGGCCACCACACTGTCCGGACCGGGTGAGAAGTTGTTCATGTCCACGGTGAATATGACATCCATCTGGTGATCGGTGTACTGGCTGGGATCCTCGTCATTCCACCAGTAATCCAGGGTGTCGTAGGCTCCCTCGCTGCTGGAGAGCAGATGCTGCCGGTTGCCGGGAAGGGGTTCATACTCGGTGCACTGATGCATGAACTTCCACTCCAGGGTGGTATCCGCAGAGGGGGTACCGGCGCAATCCTCTCCCAGTACAGAGAAGCCCACCAGGACCTCATAAACACTGTCGCCCACCGCTGTCATGAATGCGTTGTCGCAGGAGGTAAAGGTCAGCGGATTCAGGCTTCCCTCCACCGTGAAGGTATCGGTGGGGAAGGAATGGTTCCTCAGGTGCATCTTCATCCTGCCCCTGAACAGAACACCCTTGAAGAAGAAACAGCCCACGTTGGTGTCATTATTATCCACTATGGTGTTGTTGGCCAGGTCCTTAACCCCGGTAACCTCCACCTGGTAGAAACTGCTCTGTGGGCTTATTCCGGAGTCCAGATACAGGCTCACCCGGCTGGGGAAACTGTCATTCACCCTGACGCTGTCCAGTGAAGCCGAGGTGCCGGTAAGAGCGTAATTGGAGCTATTCTCAGCAGTAGTTTCATCCACCGGCTCGCTGAACTCCACCTCCAGAACATCCGGGTTGAGGGTACCGATGGCCTCTCCCAGGTGTCTTGACCTCTCAACCACCGGCGGGACGGTATCTCCGGAAGCCATCACTATGTAAGCAACCATGGAATCAAGCTCAACCGGTGATGCCACATCCCAGGTAGTCCCGGAGGGAGTGCTGAGCTGCTGGTCGTCGTTGGCCATGGCATCCAGGGGACCCTTGGTGGAACCTTCCTGAGTGGATACCAGTTCTATGAATATGGTATCTCCCGCTGTTACACCCAGATCACTGAGATTGAAACTGACCTCTTCGAAGCCGGTGTTGTTGATCCAGCCCAGGGAACTGGTTCCGTCATATATCACATCCCAGGATGAGGTGTTGCTGTTCCACTCCCTCAGCTCCTGCCATGAATTATCCATGTTACAGTAGGCCTGGAAATCGGGCTTGTGGGGAGCATTATTCCACGCTATGGCGTGTCCCCAGGCATCGGTGGTTCCACCGAAGGTATCGGTATCCGCAATCATGATACCCAGATGGTTGTTGGTCCAGCCATCCTTGTCGTAATAAAAACCGATATACAGTTTGTTGGCATCATTGGTCACGTAAACGGTATCGAAGTCTATGGGCTGAAATTCACAGTCATAACCGTCCGGATCCATTACATTAGCCAACAGGAAATCGTTGGTTCCGTCAACCGTCACAGTCTGCGGTTCATAGCTGTACAGGGCGGTAAACACCGACAGCAGCAGTGCCGCAGCAATAACAGGCGACAGTTTGAGAAGACGTATCTTTCTGTTATTCATCTGGGTTGACCTCCTTTCGTAGGCAAAAACTTAAAACCTTCAACTGGCACTTTCTATATCCTCGGTCTATCCCTCCTTTCACTGCCATCCCGTCAAAATCGTAGAGTAGGATTCAGGCGCCGTTGCTACAGGTTCCGGGTGGCAATTCCCGCT
>CAZTHK010000032.1:0-25532 GCA_964613215.1 uncultured bacterium
AATTATTATGTAAATTGGCTCCATTAGCACCTTTCTGAACTGAAGGAGCCTGTAGAGTTGAACCGCGGACTGATAAAAATAATAATAACCATTGCCATCCTGGATATAATACCCGTTGTAGCCTTCTCACATATAAGCCGTTACAATCCATGGGAGGATAAATATCACAGGATCAACAGAAGCCTCATTCTGGATGGGAGCTGTGTACATAATATCGGCAACCTCCAGATGAATGTGACCAACTGGGGATTCATTGGTTCCCTTCCCAAGAGCACCTATCCCATGGCAGATCTCCCCTCCGCCCAGTGGCCGGCGGGGTCGGGAGTGGAATATCTATACGCAGCCGGGATCTGGGTGGGAGCTCAGGTTAACGGGATACCAATGGTATCTACGGGATATCCACAAACAGAATTTTATCCCGGCAAGGGACCCAGGGATGTTATCTATTCCTCCTTCGAGGGGGATGAAGGTGGATCCAGGTACCCTTCCGGGTTAGCCGATGACGACGGAGACGGAATGGTGGATGAGGAGTGGCTCAACGGATACGATGATGACGGAGACGGGCTGATAGACGAGGACTTTGCCGCTTACGGCAGCCAGATGTATTTCTGTCAGTATTCCGACGACCAGGGCCTCTCCAGGGTAATGTGGCCCGAGCATGAACCCCTTCATATACGGGTGAGCCAGGAAACCTTTCAATGGGGAGAAAAATCGAGGAAAGATTTTATTGTCGTTCACTACTATGTTACCAATACTGGCAGAAAAACACTCAGCAATGTGTACATCGGATTATATGCCGATCTGGATGCAGGGCCGCGTAACCGCGGGAACTACCATATGGACGATATGCTGGGAAGCTGGAAAGGGCAGAGATGCGCCATCAGGGATGGATGGGAATGGCCGGTCAATCTGGATATCACCTATGTTTATGATGCCAACCAGGACGATGGAGCTACTACAGGGTACTTCGGCGTCATGTCCCTCTCCAACCATTGGGTGGGCACCAATGTCAGATCATTCCGGGGACTTCAACCTTACATAAATGATTGGGGTGAACCTACTAATGACTACGAACGTTATGAGTCGATGTCCAGATCATTGAGCAGAAACCTGGCTGATTTTCCCAGCGATTACAAGGTCCTTATTTCCAGGGGACCCTATCCAGTGTTATTTCCTTATCAGACCGTTCATTTTTATATTGTATTCGCGGCCGGAGAAGGCCTTGATCAATTGCTGGATAATGCAGCCCAGGCGGTGGTGGCATTCGAAGGCAGCTGGTACGACCTGGATGGTGATCCTGACACAGGGACCCGGGGAAGGGAATATCCCCTGGTAGGTCCGGCCAAGATGATAGACCCGGATCCATGCGACAGCATCCAGGAACTTCTGGATGTTGCCGCCAAGGAAACACTCTGGTGCAATGCGGACTGTCATATAGAGCAGTGGAGATATAAAGACAGAAACTGCCAGAAGAAACCGGAGGCACCACTGTGGTATTTTCAGACCGGGGTTAATGGAAAAGAGCATAACCTTCCCTGGACCGTAGACGCAGCGCCAACTCCCCCTGATATGAGATTAATCGGGGGTGATAGAAGGGTTACCATTCTGTGGGACAATACCAGTGAAAAAACCCCCGATATCCTCTCCGGAATTAATGACTTCGAAGGCTACCAGGTCTGGCGGGCGGATGACTGGACCCGTCCTTACGGAACCGCTAAAACCAGCGGACCGGCTCTGGATCTCTGGAGCTTGATGGATGAAAGGGACCTTATCAACGGTGTTCCCCCGGACAAGGATTTCCAGCGCAGCTACGAGGAGGGAGGCTGGATATATGAACCCTGCTCATACCTGGAGGACAGGGAATCTGCTATCGAAATGTTCGAAGAAAATCTTAAATACAGCCCGGAAGATTCTGTTCCCTGCCCCCCCGGTATTACCAGATCAGCCTGTGACACACTGGAGGCGCTGGCCAGGTACAACCTTGGAATGGATGGAGGAAAACGCTACTACAAATATGTGGATACCGATGCTAAGAACGGTATGCACTATTTTTATTCCGTAGTGGCCTACGATCACGCTCTGGAAAGGCGGGAACCGGTCAAGAGAGGCCGTTTCAACAGCCCCTCGGTAAATTTCGATTATGTCAGCCCCAGATCTGATTCACAGGATCACACTAACTTTAGAAAGGAAAATATTTACGTGGTCCCCAATCCTGTTTCTGATCAGAATATGAAGCCATGGACTCTGAATCCCACCAATCAGAACCCCTCCGGCCTGAAGCTGGAATTCAGAAATCTACCGGCCTGCCGGAATACCATCAGAATATTCACCGTGGCCGGGGATCTGGTCCAGACCCTGTTCCACGAAGGCAGGGATGGTAATGGATCATGTCCCTGGGATCTCATAACCAGGAACGGGCAGGATATAACCAGCGGGGTATACATTTTTCAGGTAAAGCCGGAGGATGACAGATTCGGAGAAACCACAGGGAAATTTACAGTAATAAGATAGGGATGATAGGATTGTCAGCAATAACAAAATTGGCAGAAGAAGATGAATAAGAGAAAAACATACAGGAATGTCCTGGTCGCCGGCATTATCTTTCTGATTGTTTTTTCCTGTACCGAAGATCCTTACTACGGTGAAATAAAATCCAATAGGACACCAACCATAACACTGAGCAGTGGTCCGCCGGAGGGAGATGAAACCGTTCACAAAGTTGAATTCAGCTGGTTGGGCAAAGACCCTGACGGCAAGATTATATGCTATGAATTTGCTATGGTATCAGGCGATCCCGTGGGCTTCGATCCAGCCGATACCACCGGTCAGGACGAGTGGACCAGAACATACAGAACCGATAGTACGTTCATGGTAAGTGCCGAAGAGTACGATACCAACCTTACCATAAACAACCGGCTTTACGCCCGGTATCACAAAACCCATACCTTCTTCATCAGAGCCATCGACAACCGGGGAATGAAATCACAACCGGCATACCGGTCATTCACAGCCTGGACCCTGGCCCCCTATGTAATAATCACCGAACCGGTCAATCCCCGCCCGGGACAGACCCAGTTTCTGAGCAATAACGTAAGATTCCGGTGGGAAGCATACGATCCGGTGGGAGCACCCCGGGAACTTCAGCCGGCAGATTCCATTCGATACCTGTGGAATGTGTACAATCAGAATATTATGCAACAGCTTAACCAGCATCCGGAAATGTTTGAAGAAAGATGGACACCATGGATAAGCTACACCGCCGAGTCAGATTCCGGAGTAAGCACCAGGATCGGTGATGACGAACTGCTCAAGGAGGGGCATACCTACATAATAGCCGTCCAGGCAAAGGATGAAGCGGGAGCCATAACATCCATATTCAACAACAACAATGTACGGTCTTTCATGGCAATCAAACCCACCGGGCCGGTTCTCACCGTCAAAGAACCATACCTGGGCATATATGAATTCCAGGGCACCTCATACAGCCCCAGGAAAATCAAGGTGCCGGCCGGATTCAAAATTAATTTCAGCTGGAAGGGGGATGCCAGTTTCTATGGTTCCATAGTCTCCGGTTTCCGGTACGGCTGGGACATAACCTCCATAGATGATCCCTCCCAGTGGGAAACAGAAATAAGCCCGCACGTTACCTCCATTCCGGAAAAGAAATTCTTTGGTGGCACCCATACCCTGTTCGTGGAATCGGTGGATCAGCTGGGAGTACGAACCATCGGAAGAATCGAGATTGAGATATTTCAACTGTCCATGCCCAGAAATCTTCTGTGGGTGGATGATTTCTATTCCAAAGACTTCAATCAGATTGTATACGCTATCCCAACTGAATCGGAGCATGACAGATTCTGGACCAACATCTGTTCCCGGGCTCAACGGTTCGCCCCGGAGATAGACATTTATGATACCAGGGACTGCCTTTTCACTCCGCCCGATGCCGAGCTCATCTGGAACTACAAGAATATCATCTGGACATGTACCTCTAACTCCATTTCTTCAGCCTGGCATGAACTGATAAAATTCACCCCGGAGAGCGATTATTATAAGGGCAAGCTTTACAATTACCTCCCCTTCTACATGCAATCGGGGGGACACGTGTGGACCCTGGGGAAATCGGACCGCCGGGGAGGTTTAGTCGCAAATATCCACAACCGTGCTCCCACCTTTCCCCTGAATGTGAAGTGCGAAATGATGCATTCCTCCTTCGGTTGTGGCGACACCACCGGTGCCACCTCCATGACATACAGGGATTACTGTGTGAATATAATAGATAAGGTCAAAACGCCTGGCATAAAGGGCGGTCCGGAAATGCCCTTCAGATCGCCGGAACGGGACGCCCTGGTCTCAGCCTTCAAAGATCCGCAGAATCCCCTTGCGGCCAGCCTGACCGGGATTCCGGACACCCTGACCCTTTGGGAGGAGGTTATCAAGGATGGCCGCTTCTTCGATCCGGACGATCAAGGTTTCACCTATGTGGAGATTTACAATCCCGGCTACTGGATGATCCGCAACGGATTATCCAACCGGTGGTGCTTCAGTCCACTGTTTAGAATGAAAACCAGATCCTCCTTCTCACCCCTCAATAACTCCGTGATTGCCTTCCTTACCACCAGGTATGCTCAGGTAAAAGCCGACGCGGATGGGAGTGTGGCTGCGCCATCCGTTCATTTCGGATTCCCCCTGTGGTTCTTCAACCGTGCTCAGACCAACCAGATTGCAGACGCCATATTCGAAATGTGGAATATCAGCGTGCCCCGGTCGGAAATAAAGGGTACAGATTCAGGAAACAAGATTGACATTTCTGAATAAGGTCCTTTCTGTATAACCAGAACTTTCCCCGAAAATTGACGGGCTATTCGGCTAAGCGAAAGTTATTCAGCAAGTTATTAATATCAACATGTGGATCAGGTCTTTTTTGCTCTTCAGGGCGAAAATTGGGGGAACTTCATGCTGGAAGGAAGAGGGTCTCCTGATATATGTTAGAGAAAATAAAAGTTTCGTAACCTCAACTCTAACAAAGAAAACCCAGATGCAATATAGCAAAGTATGCTGGAAAATTCGAGTACAAATCAGGAAATTTTCGGGGAAATCCCTTGACATCCGGCTTCGATTCAAATATAATCCGGCCTTGTAACACAGCTTCAGGGGCCGATAGCGGCCTAACAGGGAAGAGGGTGAGACTCCCTCACGGACCCGCCACTGTGATTGGCAAGCCCGACACTGGAAGCCACTGGTATGAATGCCGGGAAGGTGGTGCCGGGCGTTAGAGCCATCAGTCAGGATACCTGCCTGAAGAGAGAGTTTTTCCTGGCCTCTTCGAGGAGTGAGAGAGTGGGATCGAATCCTCCCTGATTCACTAGAGAGCGGGAGGATTTTCCTTTTCACCCCCCGAAATTTTTCCGCCGCCTTTAGCGGCTAAGGGAAAAAGACCTCGTATCCGGGGCATTGCGTGATTCCCTCTGCTCATTCCATAGGAGTCCGGGGTTATTCGCTCTGGAGAAGCCGGATAGATGCCACTGACCTCGGTGAGGGACTGAAGATAACAGCAGCTACCTCCCTGAGCCGGCCTGGCAATGGTTAATCAATCCGGTTGGACTGGATGCCAGCTATTAACTTCTGAGCAGTCCAGATCACCTTGACGGAAGCAGTTCCGGGTCAGCGAAGCGGGGAGAGTAAAAATTATGAGAATTATGGAAAACAGGAAAATAATAATCAGCCTGATTCTCATGATCATATTATTCCTGCCTGTCCCTCTCTGGAGCAACGGGCAAGCTCCGGAATGGTTCAGAGTAAAAATTCCGGCAACAAACGGAGAGAAAGAGAGCCCCCCCGGGGGGGATTTCTTCTGCCGGGTAATACAACTTTATTGCCTCCATCCTGTTCCGGAACCGGGCAACTGGGAGAAGGATGAAACAGGCAACAATAAAAAAGCAGTACCGGATATGCCGGACACCCTCTTCTGGGCTCCTGAAATCGTGGTTACGGCGGAAAGGATAAACCCTTTTGACCGTTTAACCAACCGCTCCGGGTTCGTATCCCTGATAGATATGGAGGAACAGGGCAACAGAGTGGAGGACATTGCCGATATCCTTTCCCGCACGGTGGGACTGAAGATCAGGAGATACGGGGGAACGGGTAATTTCGCCACCGCCTCCATCAGGGGATCCTCCTCCAGCCAGGTGAGCATATACTTGAACGGTATCCCACTCAATGATCCCTATACCGGGGTGGCCAATCTCTCCGACCTGTCCGCCTCCGGGATCAGCAGAATAGAGATATACCGGGGTTCCAATCCGGCCTCCCTGGGATCGGCAGCCATCGGCGGCGTCATAAACCTGGTAACCTTCAGGCAGTGGGATGACCAGCAGGGCGATCCCCTGGATATAGTAGGCTCAGCTTCTGCAGGTTCATTCGGTACCAGGAGATACTCCCTGAAGCTCTTCTCTGACCTCCGGCATATCATTCTTGAGGGCAACTGCAACTATATGGAGAGCGAGGGGGACTTCTCCTTTCACGATGATAACGCCACCCCTGAAAACCCATACGACGATAAAGAAACCGACCGGATCAACAACCATTTCAGCCGGTGGAACTACGCTGCCCGGCTGGCAGGCAATCCCCCCGGATTCGGGTCCGTCTCTCTGAGCCATCATGGTGTCCTGAGGGAAGGCGGAGTACCCGGGCTTGGTTCGAACCAGTCCACCACGGCACGGATGGAAAGAAAGAAGCGTATCACCATTCTGGATGTAAAACCGGAATGTCTGTTATCAGAGAGGATACAGGCTGAGTGCAGGGGATTCTATGTATGGACCGCCGAGCGGTTCGAAGACCCTCATGGTGAAATCGGCCTGGCACATGAGATAACCAGCAACAGGATAACCAGCTACGGGGTTAACACCCGCATAGACCTCTATCCTCCCTGGCTCCCTGTTTCCCTGACCATCTTCGGAGAGGGCAGGAAGGAGCGTTTCCATCCGGTGGAGCTGTTCCCCCGCTCCAGTTCCGGCCCGGACAGACTAAGAGAAACGCACACCCTCTCTCTTACAGGTGACATTGTGCTTCTGGAAGAACGCCTTGTATTAACCACCTCCCTGACCAGCCAGTGGTACCAGAACGAATTTTACACCAGACCTCCCATCCCCGCCCTGCCACCTTCTCCCCGGGGTAAATTCGAAGACCGCCATCACTCCCCCCACCTGGGATTGAGATGCAGACTTGCCCCTTTTCTGACCCTTAAGGGCAACTGGGGACGTTACTACCGGCTCCCTACCTTTCTGGAGCTGTTCGGGAACATCGGATCGGTTACCGGAAACAGCGAACTGATTCCGGAGAACAGCGAAAACCGGGACATCGGACTGATCTTCTCCACAGATAAGATTTCCTTTCTTCAGAATCCCTTCGCTGAACTAGCCTGGCTGGACAACCGGATCGAAGACCTGATACTATTCTTCCCTAATTCCCAGAGGACAGTCAAGCCCCAGAATATCGGAGCCGCTACAGTTAGGGGAGCGGAATTCTCTGCTTCATTCTCGCTGCTTGACTTTATCACAGTATCGGGCAACTACAGCTACCTGTATACCAGGAACGAAAGCCCCATACCATACTACTCCGGCAATCAGCTTCCCGCCCGCCCCCGCCACCAGGGAGCCTTCCAGCTGGGGATAAAAAGAAACAGATGGAGCTGCCTCTACCAGCTTCATCACATCGGTTCCAACTACCTGGACCGGGCCAATATGAATGAAGTGCCGGGACGGAAGATTCACAATCTCTCCCTGACCCTGAAAGATCCGGACCATGGTGTCTCTCTAACTCTGGAGGCTCAAAACCTCGGAGATAACAGAATTGCAGACGTAAGCGGTTTCCCCCTGCCGGGGAGATCGTTTTACACTACACTGGAATTGAGCAGATAAAGGAGGTATCAGAGTTAAACACGAAAGACTAATGAAACATGACCGGAATTTAATCAGACTGGAAACTTCAAAGGAGGTTCTAATAATGAATTCGAGAACATTAGCCGGCATCCGGATAAGGTCAATGCTGATACTGATCCTGTGGGCCGGCTTCCTGTCCCTGCCACCTTCTGGAGCCAGGGGCAACGATTTTGCCTTTATAACCACCACCGACTATGAGACCGGTTCATCTTCGGTTATCTATATGGACGGCTCACATACCACAGATAACAATGTAGCCGGCATACACAGCGATGCAGTCTCCCGCTACTATCAGGGGCTGGTTTACGTGGTAAACCGGGGTGGAGCGGACAATATTCAGGTGCTGGATCCCTCCGCCGGATTTTCCACCATCCTGCAGTTCTCGGTGGGCAACGGCTCCAATCCCAAGGATATCGCCTTCTACTCCCCCACCAAGGCATATGTGACCAGATATGAAACCAACCAGCTCTGGGTAATTGATCCCTCCACAGGGAATCATCTTCACTCCATAGATCTATCCTCCTTCGCCGACAGTGACGGCCTGTGCGAGATGGATCAGATGCTGATGTGGAGAAGAAAACTCTACGTTACCATTCAGCGCCTGGACAGGAACAACTACTGGATGCCGGTGGGTGACAGTTATGTTGCAGTTATAGATGCGGTAACCGATACCCTGATAGATACCGATGGCAGCATGGCCGGTACCCAGTCAATCCAGCTCCCGGGAAGTAATCCCTTCTCCAACATCCAGTATAACCGGTTCAGAAACAATATTTTCCTCTCCTGTACAGGTAACTGGGGAGTTCAGGATTGCGGAGTGGTGGAGATCGACCCCCAAACCTATCAGGCTACCTGCTGCCTTCTGGATGAACCGGAAGCCGGCGGGGATATCAACGATGTGGAGATATACTCCCCCACCAGGGGATACGCCATTATTACCAACCCCAGCTTCAACACCGAACTTATCAGCTTTGATCCCTCCACCGGCGAAAAGATTGCCACCATATATGATCCCGGAGATTACGTGATTAACGATATCGAAATATCTCCGGAGGAGGAACTGTATCTGGCCGACCAGACCGAAACCAACCCTGGAGTGCGTATCTACGACTGCACCACTGATACCGAGCTTCCTCTCAGCCCTGTTGATGTTGGGCTTCCGCCCTTCGATATCTGCTTTACCGTCAACTATTACACCGGCGGTAATACTCCGGGTTTAGTAGCACTTGGACAGAATTATCCCAATCCCTTCAATCCATCCACCACCATCCCCTTCTCCCTGGAGAAGAGAAGAGATATAACCCTGAACATCTACGATGTGAGTGGAAGAATGGTCAAAACACTGGTAGATGGAGCAGTTTCAAAGGGAGGCCACCGGGTGGAATGGCAGGGTAGAAACAACCGAAACCTGCCGATGCCCTCCGGAGTCTATTTTGCCAGATTGAATACCGGAAGACATGTATTTACCAGGAAAATATTGCTGGTAAGATAACATTATGAGCTTTTTGACTTAACCCGTTTAATTGATGAACCTGCTCCTGCATGGGAGAATGATGAATGTAATATCATCTTTGACGGCACCGGTTATTATTGCCATGATTTGATCAGGCGACTGACAATTGTCAAAATAAGTTGAAGCGAAACGGAGCAGCAACAAAATGAACGCCATGTCATGAAAATATAATGGCTCGGCATTCAGCCGCTGTAATCCTCAACATGGTGGCGGACTATCTCCCCCTTGACCATGTATATAACCTCTTCAGCGATATTGGTGGCAAGGTCCGCTATTCTTTCCAGATGACGGGAGCACGACAGCAGGTGGCTGTAACTTTTTATCCGTTCGGGCTTCTTGAGCATGGCCTCCTCGATCTCAATATACATCTCCCTGTTTATCTCGTCCACTTCGTCATCCGCAGCCATAACACTGGCAGCCATCTGAGCATCCCCGTTGACCAGTGAATCCAGGGACTTCCTCAACATCTCCCTGGTCTTCTCAGCCATCAGGGGAAAATCCAGCGGCACTTCGGTCCTCTCCCTGGAGGCCAGGAATCTGGCCCTTTCAGCCACATTGACCGCCAGATCACCGACCCTCTCCAGCTCATTATTTATCTTGAGCACGGCAATGATATAGCGGAGGTCACCGGCCACCGGCTGGTGCAGGGCCAGCACCTTGAGACATTCCTCCTCTATCTCCACCTCCCTCTTATCGATCAGAATATCATCCCCGATAACTTCGTCGGCCAGCAGGTCATCCCGCTCTTCCAGCGCCTTAACAGATTTAACCACACTCTCCTCCACCATGGCGCTGATAGAAAGTATCTGTTTTTTGAGATTTTCGATTTCACGCTTCAAGTGTTCTGACATATCTTTTCATCCTCTATCCGAATCGCCCGGTAATATAATCTTCGGTACGTTTCTTCTCCGGTTTGGTAAATAGAACATCGGTTTCGCCAAATTCTATAAGTTTCCCCTCGTACAGGAAGGCGGTCAGATCAGAAATTCTGGCCGCCTGCTGCATGTTGTGGGTTACCACCACGATGGTGTACTCTCCCCGCAATTCCCCTATCAGGTCCTCGATACGCAGGGTCGACTGAGGATCCAGTGCTGAAGCCGGCTCATCCATCAGCAGGACTTTAGGATCCACAGCAATAGCCCTGGCTATACAGAGTCTCTGCTGCTGCCCCCCCGAAAGCCCCAGGGCATTGTCATTCAGCCGGCCCTTTACCTCCTTCCAGAGGGCGGCTCTCTTGAGACTGTGTTCCACAATGTCTCTCAGTTTTCCCCGGTCCTTCATTCCGTGTAACCTGGGCCCGTAGGCGATATTGTCAAATATACTCTTGGGAAAGGGATTTGGTTTCTGAAACACCATTCCCACTATCTTTCTCAATTCCACCACATCCACATTCTTGGAGTAAAGGTCCCTCCCGGCCAGCCCCATATAACCACTGGTGGTGCAGGCGGGAATCAGATCATTCATCCGGTTTATCGCTCTAAGAAAGGTACTCTTGCCACACCCGCTGGGCCCAATTATGGCAGTAACCAGCCCCTCCGGGATATCCACACTAACGCTGTCCACGGCCGGATCGGAATCGTAATAGACCGAGAAATTCTCAGTTCTAATCAGGGTATTTCTATCCATCAACCTCTCCCGCTCTCTGCTTGCTCCGGGTTTACTCCTTCTGTTCTGCTCCACTACCGGCTTATCCACACCGAGTACCATATCACGTCCTGAGTTTCCTGGTTATCCTGGCCCTCAGTATTATGGCTGCCAGATTAAGTAACATTACCATAACCACCAGAGTCAAAACCATACCATACTGCACATGTCTTATCTCGTTTACTGCTTCATGTTCGGTGGCGAGATTATAGATATTCCAGGGAAGGGCCGGAGTGGGCTGCGAAAACACCTGGGAGAATCCCAGGGGTTTCCCCACACTGACCGCTGCGGTGAAAATAATGGGTGCGGTCTCACCTGCAGCTCTTCCCATACTTATGATAATACTGGTAAGTATCCCCGGCAATGCTGCCGGCAGTATAACCGTTACCACGGTATGCCACTTTCCCGCTCCCAGGCTCATGGCTGCCTCCCGGTAGGTAGTGGGAACCGATCTTATGGCCTCCTCGGAGGCCCTTATGATGGTGGGAAGAATGAGAAGTGCAAGGGTGGCTGAACCGGCTATCACACTCTTCGATTGGGAAATATGAACGGTATTGATGAAAAAAGCCAGGCCGAACAGGCCGAAAACTATGCTGGGTACCCCCGCCAGGGAAGTAATACAGGTTCTAAGCAGGCTTACAAAACGGCTCTCTCCGGCATACTCAGCCAGGTAAATCGCCGCCACCACACCGAAGGGGACGGCAAAGATCATGGCACCCAGTGATAGATAGAAGGTTCCCAGCACCTCCGGCCAGATACCTCCGAAGAAATGGGCATCGAAAGACTTATCAAACAGGAATCTCCAGTAGAAGGTCAGCCGGGGCCGCAGCATCTCCTCAGCCTTTTTTTCTATCAGCCCGAACAGGGGTTCCAGGGTGGTTCCGGCGAACTTATCCTGTCTGGATTTCCGGACCTCTACTCCCATCCTGGAAGGGTCCGAATAATCGTAATCGGTATAATGAGTTATATCTGCAATTATTGCCCGGGCCCTGTCCCACCTGGTCTGGCCGTACTGGTCTCTTATCAGCACCGGCATGCGTTCACCCGCTCTGGGACCGAGCAGCTTTTCCACCAGCTGCTCTATTTCATCGAACTGCGATTGATACTCCCGCCTGAACTGGTATCCTCTCTCCTCCAGCTCTTCATCGAAGTGGTCGATTAACCGGTATACTGATCTTCTGGCCGATTCCGCCTCTTTCACCTCGGCATTAATCTCCTGCCGGTCGCCCCTGCCGAATTTGTTGAGCATCAGCTCCCGGTATTCCACGGTACCCTTGAAGATAAAAGCCCTGGTTCCGCGTATTACAATGGGACCCAGCAGAACCACCAGAGAGGCGCCCATCATGATAATGCCCACGATGCCTATCATGGAGAAGGAACGATCCAGTATTTTCCGGGTCTGAACATCCATGATTTATTGCTCTCTGCTCTATCCTCTCTTCCTGTAACCTCTTCCTGATACCATCTCGCTGACCAGATCGGATACGAATGCGAACACCAGCAGACAGAGCGCCAGGGCGAAGAGGACATGATAACGGGCCGAACCAGTTACCTGGTCGGCCTCCCCCATCTCCCCGGCTATGGTTGCAGTCATAGTCCTTATCGGCTCCATGAAATCATACCATGGCTCCGGTATACTGGCGGCATTGCCTGAAGCCATCCATACCACCATGGTTTCACCCAGTGCTCGCATTACTCCCAGTATAATTGCGGCGAGGATTCCACCCCTGGCAGCGGGGACAATGACCTTAAGCAGGGTCTCCGCCCTGGTAGCTCCCAGGGCGTAACTCCCCTCCCGGAGCTCCCGGCCCACCGCATTCAGAGCATCCTCGGAAACACTCACCACCGTGGGAAGAGCCATAATCCCCAGGATGACGGATACATTGAAGGCATTGGTGCCACTTACGATCTGTATATCACCTGCCACTCCGGCCAGCTGGTACAGCCCCAGCCAGCCCCCCGCTCCCATTGCCACCAACGATAAAACCCTCCAGAGCTTT
Source organism: uncultured bacterium (assembly GCA_964613215.1). Classification (GTDB taxonomy): domain Bacteria; phylum Krumholzibacteriota; class Krumholzibacteriia; order Krumholzibacteriales; family CAZTHK01; genus CAZTHK01. The sequence continues at coordinate 13,098 of CAZTHK010000032.1, forward strand.
TTATTTCCGGTGGTTATCTTTTCAGTTAACAGGTCGCTCAGCACCACTATGGAAACCGCAGCCAATGGCCCCATCACCACCCAGATCCCCACCTCCAGGATGGTACCTCCCTGCCTCTGCATCAGGGGAGCGAATACTATAAGGGCGAAAAAGCCGTAAACCACAGACGGTATGGCAGCCAGCATCTCTATAACCGGCTTTACCGCCTGTTTCATTCCAAAGGGCAGAATATCGCTGAGACAGATAGCCGCCAGCACCCCCATGGGTACCGCTACCAGTACAGCTCCCAGGGTAACCAGGGCGCTGCCGAAGAATATGGCCAGGGCCCCGAACTCCGGGTCCTCCCTGGAGGGATACCATGCCGTACTGGTAAAAAATTCTGCAACCCCCTCCAGCCTAAAGAAGGGGATAGTATCCCTGATGATAAAGTAGAATATGAACATCAGAGCTACCAGGGAACATGAGGCTATAACCACCAGCACAGAACGGCCTATGCGGGCAGTCCATCGCCTCCTCTGACGTTGACGGCCGCTCATTATCAGGCGGTCACTCAGCTCCCTGTATCTCTCTTCGATATTTTCTCCCGGTACTGCCATATGATTCAGTTTACCTGTACTTGATTAACCTGGCAGGATGCGTTCCGGTTTACAGCCGTTATGTGCGGCGATGAATAAAACACCGCCGCACTTAACTGATAGAATCCAGATTTTCCCCTCTTCTCCTCCAGCGGCATCTATAAAATAACTCTGAAGCACTTTTATCATATTATTGATACATTGTCAGTGGTATAAATCCTATCTCCTCGACTATCTCCTGCCCCTTGGGGGTGAGATAGAGATTTATAAAGGCATGCAGGTGACTGCCCATAGCCGGGTAGCCGTTGGTAAACATAAACAGCGGCCTGGCAATGGGATATACCCCTGAAGAAATCGTATTCTTCTCCGGATAGATACCGTTGATCTCCAGCGCCTTTACCTTGTTGTCCACGAATCCCAGGCCTACATATCCTATCGCTGCATTGGTGCTCTGAACCCGCTGTCTCACTGCACCATTGCTGCCTACATACTCCGCATCCGGGGTAATCTTCTCCTTGTCCATTACCAGCTTCTCGAAGGTTTCGTAGGTCCCGCTGTTGGTATCGCGGCTTATCATCACTATGGGCATATCAGGTCCGCCCAGCTCCTTCCAGCTGGTTATCTCGCCGGTGTAGATCTTTTTAACCTTTTCCACCGTGAGCTTGCTCACCGGATTGGAAGGATGAACTATAATAGCTATCCCGTCCACCGCCACTACATTAGCTACCGGGGTCACTCCCTTCTTAACAGCAGCTTCGAACTCGGTGGTCTTCATGAACCGGGACATATCCGCTATATCGCATGCCCCGTTTATCAGACTTTTGGCTCCGTTCCCGCTGCCCGATTCGCTTACCGTTACATTTACTTCGGGATTCAGTGCCATGTAGTACTCTGCAAAAGCCTTGGCAATAGGTCCCACCGTGGTGGAGCCGTCGATCACTATATCAGTCTTCCCGGCTTCAGCGCCAGAGGCACAGAGAACCACAGCAGTCAGTGCAAAAATTGCAACCGCTGCCAGAGAATTCCTGAACATTTTCATTACTCCTCCTTCAGTTTGTATGTTCCGGGATAAATGTCCGGGATTTTATCAGCCTTCGTCCCCGGCCCTGATTAATCCCTCTTATCCCACAAACAGAATACACTAGAACTTGATTTTAAGGTCCGCCTGGACCCGGTCATACTCCAGATCTTCCTCCACACCCTTGCTGTTCCTGAAATAGGTCAGTCCCAGGTTGACTTTATCAGTCAGGCCATAAGCAGCATTAAGCTCCAGGCCCTTGCCATCTGTGCCTCCGCCTCTGAAATCAGAATCTGTGAAAACCCCCACCACAGCATTCTTCTCCAGCTCCCGCCAGTTGGCCCTCAGCTTGAAATGCCCTCTTCCGTCGCCATAGGTCATCGATCCGCCTATCAGCCATCCTGTATCCAGTGAATCCGCTGCCTTGTTCTGTACATAATTACCGTAGACCTGCAGGTCCACCTTCTCCATCTGAAAAGCGAATTTGCCAAACCCCTCCACCAGGTCGAAGTCAACAGCATACCCGTTCCAGGTGGTAGTATCCCCGTGGTGAATTCGCTGATATACCTGGTGTTCATTACCGAACAGGTCACCGGGATCATACAGTCCCTCCATCTCCCGGAGATTCCTGTAGTCGTAGTAACCACCACCCAGTACCAGGCTGGTTCTCTCCGTAGCGCTCACTTCAACGGCACCCTGCAGACCTCCCATCCAGGTATCATCAGCCTGCTTTCTCTCATCCACATAGAAGAAAGCTCCGTTAACTATCATACTGACTCTCTCAGTAATACCTCTGTCAATCCCGAGAGCCATCCCCTCCGGGTTGAGATCTCCATCCCAGATCAGTTCTGTCTTGTCCACCACCATAAATGGTTGCTTGATTTTTCCGCCGGTCACCCGGAGACATTTCATGGCCTGCGGATGAAAGGCAAAATACGCCCTGTCCAGATGGAACCCCTTGGTAGAAAATCCTCCGTCCAGGGTCTGGTTTGCCGATACCGGATCATCACTGCCGGTGGCGAACCTGGTGTGAACGGACCAGCTCTCGCTGACATCTGCGGATAGCGAGAATCTCAGGCGTATCCTCCATCTATTTCTGTCGCTGTCTTTGGATTCATCACGGATGAACTCATGGCGGTGCCTGAAATCACCCTTCCAATTTACCTTTTCCCACCACTCTCCCGCTTCCGCACCCGCTGAAAGCATCAGCGCAACCAGGACAAAAGCGATCATATATCGCTTCACCTTCTTACCTCCTTTCAATCAGGTAAGTGTTTATAAGCCTCTGTTGTTTAACCTGTTAAGATACAAATTTGCCGGAAGCGTTTTCACCACATCCCTCTCGAAAGATACCCTTACCTGCTATCCGGCACTAACCGACTGTTCTAATTACTACTACTTTAATGTTAGGTAAATGTTAGCCGATTGTTAAGAAAGTGTTAATAAATACTACGGTTCCCTTAAAGAAGATAATCCCTTTTAAGCTGAAAGAGTCTTAACTGAAGCCGCCTCTACAGCTTAAGAACACATCATTCAGGCAAGTCAGAACGGCTGGCGGGAAGAATCACTGAAAAGACGCTGCCCCTTCCCGGCTCACTTTCCACCTTCACCTCTCCACCGTGAATCCTGATTATATGCTTCACTATGGCAAGCCCCAGGCCGGTCCCCCCCAGTTTCCTGCTCCTGGCCTTGTCCACCCGGTAGAATCTTTCAAAAATCCTGGAGAGATGTTCCCGCCCGATTCCGCAGCCATGATCGGTCACGTCGATCCTCACTTCCCCCTCTGCCTGGCTGACCATTATTTCTACACTGCTTCCACTCTCACTGTACTTGATAGCATTATCTATCAGATTCCTCAGTGCCTGCTCCAGCAGATCGCCCTTTACACTGGCATACACTTCTTCCGGGCACTCCAGGTTCAGCGAGATATTCTTCTCGAAAGCCATACTCCGGACACTCTCCACAGCCCCCACTGCAACCTTTTGGATATTACGCTCACTTAACTCCAGTTCACCTATCCCCTCATCCTGGTCGAGGCGGGAGAGCAGCAGAAGGTCTTCTATCATGGCATTCATTCTTTCCGCCTGGCGGGCGATTATCTTCAGAAAACGGTCAGCGTCCCTGGGATCAACCTCTCCCTCCAACAGTGTTTCGGTAAATCCCTTTATGGAGGTTACCGGAGTCTTAAGCTCGTGGGAAACATTGGCAACGAAATCACGTCTCATGTTCTCAAGCTTATTCATTCTGGTAATATCATCGAGCACAACCACCGCCCCCCTGCTCTCCCCCGATGAATCCATCAGCTCTGTCCCGTGTATCTTGTAGTATCTCTCTCCGTCTTCCCGGTGAAATACTATCTTCTCCTCCGTTGGAACCCGGCTGGACAGTGATCTGGCAATAAAGTTCTGAAGATCCGGCTTGCGTATCACTTCATATATGGTCTTGCCCTTCACCTCCGCCGAATCCACACCCAGCATACCGGCGGCGGCCCGGTTTATATCAATAATAGTCTCATCACTGTCAACCGCTATTACCCCCTCCACCAGGCTGTAGAACACTGAATTCTTGTCATCCCGCTGCCTCAGTACAGTCTTCATACGTTCCTGAAGTTTATGAGCCATTCCATTAGCTATTTCAGCCAATCTCCTGGTCTCCGCCGGCCCTTCACCCGCCGCCAGCCTGTACTCCAGCCGGTCATTGGCAAAATGCTCGAATCCCTTACCCAGCTCCTCCAGGGGGTGGCTGATCTTGCGTGAAACGATAAAGCTTAACAGTGCTGCAAGCACTACCCCAATAAACCCACCCCAGAAAATCCTGCCGTACATCGCTCCCAGGCTTTCTTCCATAGATGAAAGGGGAAGAGACACTCTCAGCGCCCCCACTATATCTCCCTTTTCAATTACCGGTATGGCCAGGTACATGAAGTTCCGCTTGAGGGTTCCGCTGTATCTGACCGACTCCCCGGTCCTCCCCGCCAGAGCTCCGATAAACTCAGGACGGTCGGAATGGTTCTCCATCCTGGAGGGGGCTTCCTCAGAATCACATACCACTTTTCCGGAGGGGAGAATTACTGTAACCCTCACCCCGGCTACCGATGCCGTAGAATAGCAGAAACTATCCAGCCGGTTTATCTCTTTACCCTCTTCCAGCAGGTCAGAGACCCGCCGCTCGATAAGCTCGGCTCTGATCTTCAGATTGTTACGCGTGTTTTCAAAGTAATGATTCCTGAATGTCCGGGAAATGTACCATCCCACCCCTACCACCGATACCAGGATAAGAAGAATGAACCATGGATAGATATGCCAGAAGAGCCCCCTTCGCCTCATCGCGGCTCCCTGAATTTGTAACCAACTCCCCTGACCGTCTCCACCAGATTGCCAAAGGAGCCGAGCTTCTTTCTAAGCCCCGCTATATGTACATCCACCGACCTGTCGGTTACCGGATAGCCATACCCCCGGGAGGCCTCGATTATCTGCTGCCTGGTAAAGACCCAGCCCGGCCTTCTGGCCAGGTAGTGCAGAATATGAAATTCGGTGGCGGTCAGGCTCCTGGGCTTTCCCTCTATCAGCACTTCATGCCTGCCCGGATGAATAACCAGATCCCCCAGCTCTATCACATCATCCTCCCCTATGGACTGTTTCTGCTTCCTGCGGAGCACTGCCTTCACCCGGGCGGCAAGCACCCGGGGACTGAAAGGTTTGGATACATAATCATCCGCACCCAGCTCCAGCCCGGCGACTACATCCGCCTCCTCACCCTTGGCGGTAAGCATTACTATGGGAATGCCAGCAAGATCCTCATCCTTCTTCAGTATCTTGCATACCTCCAGGCCATCCACACCGGGAAGCATCAGATCGAGTACAATAAGATCGGGGGAATCCCTCCTTACCGCCGAGAGGGCATCCTCACCAGTGGTAACACAATTCACCCTGAATCCGTCCCTCTCCAGGTTGTATCTGACCAGCTCCAGTATATCCTCCTCATCATCCACCACCAGGATATCTTCGTGAGCCATTAAATTCTCCCCCTGATAAAAACGGTCTCTTTCAGCACCACCTTGGAAAAGAATGAATTTTCCCTGGTGATATAAACTGGTCGGGGCGACTGGATTTGAACCAGCGACTTCCTGCTCCCAAAGCAGGCGCGCTAACCGGGCTGCGCTACGCCCCGATGTTAATATTTTATATAATTAATCCCTGTTTCTCAATACAATTATGAACCAGGGCGCTAAGTTATAGTTAAATCAAGCGCTTAACTCCGGGAGTATAACGAATCCCGGAACTTATTATTTCAAATTCCGGCAAAAATCAAGACAATTATCAACCATTAACTCACAAACTTATCCATCCGTAGAGGAAGGGAAATAACAATAAGATTTTAGCCCCGGGCTTCTTATGGTTTATGAATGCGGTAAAACAGCTCCAGGTTTAGCAGTTATGGTTGTTATCTTATAAAGATACATACAGGTGTCATAGATTGCTGCTATTTTATATATCATCGGGGCTCGAAATTAACCTCAATCCGTAAATAATATTTTCGCCCCGGCTTCATTCCGGTTAGTCCATACCTCTATCCATGTGATCCCGCAAATTTGTTAACACCACCGGCTGTGGTGGGATGAACTACAGCATGGTGCAGGTACGCCGCCGGATCTACAGCCTGTATCTCTGGTCCGGCCACTATCATTTTGACGCATTGAGGTTAACTGCCTCCCGGTAGATATTCATGATCCGGCGGTAATGGAACTCCCTGTGATAAAGCTTCTCAGCCTTCTCACGGGCCCTTCTGCCCATTTTTTTTCTTTCTTCTCCATCCTTCAACATCTTCTTCAGGCTATCGGCGCAGGATTCCACATTCTCCATGGTGAACAGATAGCCGTTTACTCCGTCATCCACCATCTCGGGTATACCGCCGGTGCGGGCCGCTACCACCGGAACACCCGCTGCAAACGACTCCATAATGGAGAAGGGAAGATTTTCATACCACCTCGACGGCAGAACGGTAAACTGTGCCCGTGAGACCGTCTCCCTTAATTTATCCCCCGAGAGGTGCCCCAGAAACTCTACCTCCCCATCTTCCAGACTTCCTGCCAGCTCTTCCAGGGCCGGCCGTTCCGGCCCGGATCCGGCTATCTTAAGTTTACCCTCCCCCACCATCGCCACAGCCCTGATCAGTATATCCACCCCCTTCTCGGGCAGTAGGCGGCCGAAGTACAGATAATAATCACTTTCCCCGTCGGGGTTGTATTTATCCAGATCGATAAAGTTAGGCAGTGTCACAATCTTTTCCTGAGAAAATCCTCCCTCTATCAATTTATTCCTGAGGAATTCGCTGGGGGCGATAAAGCGCTCTATCATGTTCCTGATCCCCTTCATGCGTTCGTAGTACGCCGACAGCATGGCAATAAAGCTGGCTGCAATACTGCCCTTCTTGCAGCGGTGAAGCAGAACATTGCAGAAATGCCCCCCCATACAACGCTCGCAGATCTCTCCCCCGGTGAGGAAGGAACTGTTGGGGCACAGCTGCCGGTAATCGTGCATGGTCCATACTATGGGTATCCCCCTCTTCCTTAAAGGAGCGACTATGGAAGTGGTCAGATGCTCATGGATGTTATGAAAATGTGCTATATCCGGCCTGGTCTCATCAGCCAGAGATGCAATTTTCCCGGCCGCTTCCCGGTTGTGTATGCTCCGCCGCAGCACCGTACAGGCGGCGGAGGCTGATTTTTCTCTAAGAAGGTCAGGAAAATCAATCTCACTGATAAAATAACGCGCATAGGGAGTGGATATATTATCGGGATGCTGCATGGAGAAGGGAATAACCTCCTGTCCCTTATCCTCCAGAAGACGGGACAGATTGAGCATATAGGTGCTGTCGCCTCCCCGGTAGAAGTAGAATTTCTGCACCATCAGTATACGCACATCAATACCTGCCTGGTCCGGGCATGAATAAAATCCCCTTCATCCCCCGCAACAGCATATCTGAAACAGTTATCCACATGGATCACAAATTTAGTCGAAATAGCCGGGAATTTCAAAGAAAAGCTTCAACCGGCGAAGTATATTGTAAGAATCAAATCTGAACTCACCGGGAAATATCCACTCCTCTCCAGGTTTCAATATTTAACATGAGTAATTCCCAAACGAGTTTTAGCATGTCTGAAAGTCGACCATCAGATAACGGTGGCTGTACAGGCTATTATTGGCCGGGCCTGATCAGGCGGCTGAAAGGCAAATGGCGAATATTGATAATTCTTCAAAGAGCTTGTGCTCAGCAGCCGCGGCTAATAATTCCGTGAATTATTCCGGTTAAAATATTTCCGGCAATCAAGAAAGCCTGCCGGCCCGGCCGGTCTTGCATGAATTCAGCAGCTGGCGGACATCTTGGGAGCTGAATATAACGGCGGACGGTTCACAGAATCGTATACCTGACAACAATAAACAGCTTGACTATAAGCCCCGGTTTTATTATAAAAAACACATAATTTGGATATATTTAAACCTCTTGATACGGAGGACCCCTTGAAAGGAAAAACGGTAATCGCAGGTATCCTTATCACGTTTTCCCTAATGATATTGACCGCCGGGCAGGCATTTTCCCAGGCTACAGTGGATCAGGGAGTTATTCATTTCGGCGCCTCCTTCAACAAGGCTTTTGTGGACGATGTAGAATCCCCATTCGCAGGGGCAGATGTATTTGTGGGAAAGATGTTTACCAACAACCTTTTCTTCGGGTTCAGCTCAGGGTACGATGTAGTTTCCTTTAATAAAAGCGGCGATCTCTACGAAAGATTCGGGGTTGTTCCGGTGCTGGTCAAGGCGGCATACTTCAAGAAGCTGAGCAGGATGCTGCAGTTCTATGTCTCCGCAGGAGGAGGGCTTTACCGCACTCTGCCCCATCTGGGGGGAAGCACAGTGGGAGGTATATCCGAAGCTTCCACCGAATTCGGAGGGTCAATATCGGTCGGCCTGGACTACTGGTTCCTTCTGACCACCGGAGTTGGCTTTTCGGTAGAATATCATACCTTCAACAATCCAGTCGATGATATAAGAACCTTTCAATACCTCTCAGCCAGGATCGACTACTGCCTGATCAAGTTCTGAGAGGACCGGATTCCAGAGTAAATTGCTCTTGACTCATAAGTTGGATTAGTCTACAATATATATAAGTAGAAAGGAAAAGATGAGTTATAGTACCTCTGCAATTATGGTTGACTTTAAAGCCGGTTCCGGTTGGTGCTGGTGGTGGCGGAACTACAACCATAGTGGGAGGACACTCATCTGATATATTGAAATAAAATCAAATCGAGAGATCAGCCCACTATGAAATTCATAGTGGGCTTTTTTTATGTCTGAAGTCCGCAATTTTGATCAGGAGAGTACATCCCTTGAAGGAAAATAACAATCAACTCAAAATCGGAGAGCTGCCGGAAGTCTCTATTGTACCAGCCGGGGAAATCCTATTTCACGAGGAACCCGACCCGCAAAGGGTAGCAGTCCTGGTCCGGCGCTTCAAACGGGATGGAGTACTTAAAAACCCCCCCATCGTAGCCAAGGCGAAGAATGAGTCACGACTCATCCTGCTGGATGGTGCCAACCGGGTGACCGCCCTGACCCGGTTGGCCCTCCGGGATGTGCTGGTTCAGCAGATCGGGCTGGATGATCCCGGACTGAAGATACTTCAGTGGCACCACGCCATCGAACACCTGAGCCGGGAAGAGCTCATCTCCCGGGCAGAAAAAATCGAGGGGTTGACCATTTCACAGACCGGTCCAGGTTCTTCCGGAGATAATTTCCTCTGCCGGATCACCTTCGCAGACCGTACCGGGGTCACCCTCCTTCCGGAGGGTGATATATTCACCCGGGCAGGACTTCTGAAGCAGTTCACCGATCTGTACCACAAACAGTCTCTAATGGACCGGGTAAGCTACACCAATATGGACCACCTCCGGAAAAACTATCAGAATTTTACCGCCCTGGTCATCTTCAAGACATTCTCCAAGAGGGATATCATAGCACTTGCCGGGGCAAATATGCGCCTGGCCAGCGGGGTTACCAGGGTGCAGCTTCCCAAGAGAGCCCTTAACTTCAATCTTGACCTGGAAATGCTTAACTCGAATAAGTCTCTGGAGGAGAAGAACCGCTGGCTGGAAGAGAACATCCGCAAGAGAATATTGCAGAAATCAATACGATTCTACCATGAACCAACATTCTTTTTCGATGAATGAATACCAGGAGGTGAGAACATGAATAGCCTGTTCTGGCAAGTCATCTGAGCAGTTTTAAGGCATCAACTGGTAACCAAGGCAATTTAAAAGCGAGGATGACAAGATGGAAAGAACTATATTTTTTCTCGATCAGAAGGATATGCCCAGCCGGTGGTACAACATTCAGGCTGACCTTCCGGAGCCCCTGCCCCCGGTTCTTCACCCGGCCACCGGGAAACCGGTAGGCCCGGAGGATCTGGCTCCCCTCTTCCCCATGGAGCTGATCAAGCAGGAGGTCAGCACCGAGAGATGGATCGAAATCCCTCCCCGGATACAGCAGGTGTACCGCACCTGGCGGCCTACCGCCCTCCACCGGGCCCGCCTGCTGGAGAAGGCCCTGGATACTCCCGCCCGGATATTCTTCAAGTATGAGGGAACCAACCAGGCGGGAAGCCACAAGCCCAACACCGCAGTGGCTCAGGCCTACTACAACAAGATGGAGGGAATCAGAAGGATTACCACCGAGACCGGGGCGGGACAGTGGGGTAGCGCCCTCAGCCTGGCCGGAGCACTGTTCGACATAGAGGTGAAGGTATATATGGTCAGGATCAGCTACGACCAGAAACCCTACCGCCGGATAGCCATGGAGGCCTGGGGTGGCCAATGTATTCCCAGTCCCAGCAGGGAAACCAGAGCGGGAAGGGATGTGCTGGAGAAGTGGCCGGACTGTCCCGGAAGCCTTGGGCTGGCCATAAGCGAAGCGGTGGAGGAGGCGGTCAGACAGGATGATACCCATTACTCCCTGGGAAGTGTGCTCAACCATGTGCTTCTTCATCAGACCATCATAGGGGAGGAGACCAGAAGGCAGATGGAGATTGCCGGCGCCTATCCGGACACAATCATCGGCTGTATCGGAGGAGGATCAAACTTTGCCGGAATGTTCCTGCCCTGGATCAGGGATAAGATCAGCGGAAAGAGCCCTGACATGCGGGTAGTATGTGTGGAACCGGAGAGCTGCCCAACCATGACCAGGGGATTATACGCCTACGATTTCGGTGACAATGCCGGGATGACTCCGCTGCTGAAGATGCACACCCTGGGACATGGCTTCATCCCCCCGCCGGTACATGCCGGCGGATTGCGCTACCACGGGATGGCCCCCATAATATGCCACCTCCACCAGCTCGGTTTTGTGGAGGCGGTGGCTGAGCATCAGACCGGCGCATTTCAGGCCGGAGTTCAATTTGCCCGCACCGAGGGAATAATCTCGGCCCCCGAACCGAGCCATGCCATCAGGGTTGCCGTGGATGAAGCGCTCAAGTGCAAACGGTCGGGTGAACCCAAAACCATCCTGCTGGCCCACAGCGGGCATGGCCACTTCGACCTGGCCGCATACGAGCGCTACCTGGCGGGTGAACTGGAGGACTACGCCTATCCGGAGGAAGAGGTGAGGAAAGCTCAGGAGGAACTGCCTGAAGTGTAGACCCCGCAGATCACCATGAAAATCTGCCGGAGAACAGATCTTCCGGCGGAATTGACCGTAAGCCCGGGCGTATCTGCCCGGGCTGCACCCGGGAGGAAACATAAAAATGGAAGAACATGACCAGAAGAGAATCCGCTGTCCCATTCTGGGCCATCAGGTTGAATTCAAATACTGCCGGATCAGCAATGGGCTGCTCCCCTGCAGGAGGATAGCCGGCTGCTGGAGAAACCAGCTGGACATAACCGGATTCCTGGCGGAAAACTACTCCGGCAAACAACTGCAGAGAATCTTCAGCATGCAGAAGCATAAGATCCAGAGGCTGGTAAACCTGATAGAAAGGTCAAGGAAAACAGGCTAGCAACGAAGAATCCGGTCAAACTGTGGTACTGCTTGCAGATGATGATATTTCTTCGCTTTCAAAGAGTTGAACAGATCCGCCGGTTCATCCTTCTTGAAGCATCAAGGAGCAAAGCCCGGCGCTTCACCTGCTCTACAACGTCTTTAGAATAAACTTTCCAAAACGCAGACACACTCACCTGTATACCGGGTATACACATGACACACTTTTTTGACTTTTATCTATGTTCAAGCATCGCCGCTTATCCGGCACCCTACCTCAACAACACCAGCTTCTTCGTCTCGATGAAATACGGAGTCTTCAACCTGTAGAAATACACCCCGCTTGACAACTCTCTTCCATCATTTCCACATCCATCCCATACCACCCGGTGACTGCCTCTGTCCGCATATCCATCCACCAGCCTCCTTATCAGCCTGCCGCTGACATCATAAATAGAAAGCTCTACCTCGCATCCTTCAGCCAGCTGATACTCTATAACTGTGGCGGGATTGAAGGGATTGGGATAGTTGCTGCAAAGGCGAGTCCCTATCTCAGGAACTTCCCCTCCATCCGAAGCATCACAGACTACACTCCCTTTAAGCTTAATAGCAGGATCTCCCAGAAAGATATATCCCCGGGCCGTGGACTCCAGATAATCACTCTCCTCCATCACAACCTTCTGCGCATTCATACAGGCATAGCCAAGTGACTTGGCTCCCCAATCATACAAATACCGCAACACATTCCTGGATATCTCATAATTAGTTCCTGTTGCGGAAAGAAGATATAGAAAAAACATGCCTGATCCTTTAG
>CAZTHK010000033.1:0-24901 GCA_964613215.1 uncultured bacterium
TAAAAGGAGCGCCCTTTTAATCATATTTTTAAAAGGCTATTTTGGACAGGTGTGAGATGGTATCATTGTTGAAAGAGAGTGCCTGAGAGAAGAATTCCCGGCTGATCCATATGAAAGAGGATGCACTTCCCCTGGTTATCCCGCATTCCAGCTTATGAAAGTCTGCGAACAGTTTTTGCAGCCCGTCCATGGTGTATCTCTGGTAGTCCCCCGGGCTGGGATGGTATCCCTGCATGAAGGGTACGGATGAGTACACCCGCCCCCCTGGTTTTAATATCCGGTGCATTTCTGCCACCACCGCTCCCGGAACGGGGACATGTTCCAGGACCCCCCTGGCAATGACACCATCCACGGAATTATCCAGCACAGGCATGCTGCATATATTTCCGATCAGATCTGCTCCCGGGGCCCTGTAAATATCCACCGAAAGGACCCGGGGGGAGGTTTTCTTCCTTCCCGCTCCGAAGTCCAGAATCAGGGAGGAGTTACCGAAACTATCCAGGAATCTTTTCAGTTTCTTTTCCTGAAGATGATTGGTCACATTGGAGGGGGGATGAATCGATTTCTTTATCTTCTGTAACCACATTTCGATCCTCGCCTTTCTTTTTGCCGCCATCGAATAACTCCAGATAATCATCCGCACATTTACCAATGGAATAGTTTTTCTCCACCGTTTTTCTGCCCTCTCCGGCCAGCTTCCGGCAGAGATTAGCATCCCGGTTGAGCATATCTATTCGGGAGGAAAGTTCCTCAGGCTGGTCCACCGGGCAAAGAAGTCCGTTAAATCCATCTCTGATTATTTCCCTGGTTCCCCCCACCGGAGTTGCTATAATTGCAGTTTCACTGGCCAGAGCCTCCAGCAGAGCTATGGATAAGCCTTCCCACCGTGAAGGTTGGACAAAAACATTGGCTATCTGAAGAAAACTGTGAACATCATCCCTCTGGCCCAGGAAGCGTACGCTGGATTCCAGGTTAAGATCCCTGGCCATCCTTTGCATACTCTTACTTAAAACTCCGTCTCCGATCAGGAGAAGAATGCAATTGTCAGAACTTCTTTCAGCGGTGAATATGTTCCAGGCTTCCAGTAGCGTATCTATTCCCTTCTGGTCGTGAAAGTTGCCTACAAACAGAAAGATATTTCTATCCGGAAATCCCATCCGCCTGATTTTCCGGAGTCTCTGTTCATCCTCCAGAGGTCGAAACAGGCCGGTGTTGACCCCGTTCCGGATAAATGCGAGCTTTTTCGCGGGACAGCCCGCTTCTGCCAGTTCAACCGAGATATCCCTGTTGATCGAAATCATGGCAGTGCTGGCCCGGATTATCCGGGAGAGTGATCTTCTTCCTCCCGGCCTGTTGATCAGCGCTTTTACCTTGCCGGTATTGTGAATGGTTACGAAAACAGGTTTTCCCAGCGGTGGCCCCATCACCGAGGCTATGGCGGCAGGAGAGTCCAGGGAATGTGCATGAATCAGATGGTAATCCCGTCTTAGAATAACCAGTAGAAATGATGCCACCAGCCTGAACAGCAAAGATTTGAGCAACCGCGGCCCGAAGCAGGGTATCCGGTATATCCTCAGCAGATTGTTCTTCTGGATCAGCGGAGTGCCTTTGATTCTTCTGGTTATAATAATACAGGGATGCCCCCGGGCGGTAAATTCACGGGACAGTGATTCCACCAGTTTTTCGGCACCGCCAATCAGGGGCGGATAACTGTTTATCAGGAATAATATTCTCAAAATTTCTCCCGTGTCTATCAGAATATTCGTTCAGGGTTGATTGATTCTTTAATCCTTCCTTCAGGCTGAGTGCTGAAGTTTCTGATAAGTTTCCCTGTATCTCTGTGCAACTTTCTCAGAGGAGTATTTGTTCAGGATCTTTCGCCGGGCTTGTTTTCCCGTATGGTGGTTGAGGGAGAGAGCTGCGGAAATGGCGACTGCAACAGAGAGATGATTCCCCGGTTCGGCCAGAACTCCGGTTCTTCCATTTTCTATGACTTCGCTGGAGCCGCTTACCCGGGTTGCTACTATCTTCATCCCGGTGGACATCGCCTCCAGCAGGGAGTTTGACAATCCCTCATAGTAGGATGGCAGTACGAAAATGTCCGAAGCATAGTAGAGCGAACGGATATCCTTTACCTCACCCATAAATCTCACCCTGTTTTCGATACCCAGCTTCAGGGCCAGGGACTGGAGTTCTTTGCGTTGGGGACCCCTGCCGGCCAGCATAAGTTTAACAGATGGGTTGTCCAGTCTGGCTATTGCTTTCAGTAGTGTTTTAAGGCCCTTCTGGGGGGAAAGGCGTCCGGCGAAGACCATAACTGTTTCATCCGGTGAGATTCCATAATTAGACCTGATGTCTTTTCGCTTCCCCTCATCCGGAGGGGAAAAATAGCGGGTGTCCACCCCGTTGGGTATAATTATGATCTGTCCGGATTCCACCCCGCAATCCGCCAGTTCATTTCTTATCTCCGGGCTCAATGCTACCAATACATCCACCCGCCTCAGAAACCAGTTGAACAGGGGTGCATAGAAGCGCCTTCCGGCGATGGCGATTTCTCCGGTCTGACCCGAACATGCAATTTTACAAAGTACCGGCGGGCCTCCTGTCAGTTTAGCAGCTACTGCAGTGAACATTTCAAAGGAGGCGAAATGAACGTGAATTACCTGGTAATAATTTCGGTTGAACAGAATATGCAAAAACAGCCTGAGATTGTATAGTATAGTGCCCAGCATTCTCACCGGGGGATGAAGGAATCTTACCACCCTGATGGTAGCCTTCCGGCAGGATATTTCCTCTTTCCCGGGCCAACCGGGATGGAGCCGGGCACTGGCAACGTCTACACCCACTCCGCCTTCAGAGAGAGCACAGGCCAGCCTGTACGCAGACCTCTCGGCTCCGCCGAATAGGGTGTCCGGTTTAAATCTTTTTATTACCATCAGTATGTTCATAATATTTCTCCGCCAGCCAGATTGCCTCTCACCCTCTGGTCCGGTGAGATAGAGGTAAATTCAACCGGCCAGGGGGAAAAATCCTCTTGCCCGGCGGATTGCAGCATAAAAACATCCTTTAGAATGTCCGCCCTGTGCAAGCCTGTAACCATGGTATTAATAGAAGGTTACATGTTAAAAGCTATGCCCGGCGGATAGGGCGGATTCCGGTCAATTTCATCACTTTGCTTCATAACCTGCAAATATACTGCCACCGGCAATGATAATAACCTGGAGGCAGGGAAGTTTAGATGTGACAGAAATGACCATCATGGCATAATTAAGGGGGATGCCATTACGATGATACCTCCCTGTTGAGAGTGTCAGGGCCGGCCGGGATTAGGAGACTAACTCCCGGTATGGTTTGCTATCTTCGGTAAATCTCCTTTATGGACACCCGGCTGTTTTTCGCTGGTTCCTGCATCTCCACCGCCGGTGATGAGGGGCCCTATTGAGAAATCGACTGAACTGACTTCGGAAGGGTCGAAGGTATACTTTATGTAGCCCACATCGCTGAAGTCCTCTCCGCCGATCGAATAAAAATTGGGGGACTCCAAATAAATTACGTGGAGTTTCCCCGAAAAATTATCCGGGGATTTGATAAGATTATATATGACTATCAGTTATTAATATTGATAAGAGGAATATGTATACACGGCGTTTTTTCATCCGGTGCCCGGTGTTTCAAAACCCTCACCTGTCGAGCGGGCATGGTTTTCTGCCCCGGAAGGGTCAGAAAGAGCGAGCCCGGGGCGCAGAGCTTAAGATTTCCGCGGCCGGCGAGAAATCAACGGCGATTTTGAAACACCAGGCACCGGAACAATGCGAATCGAATAAAATTGGGGAAACTCCAAAAATAAATTACGGCTTGACAAAAGGTTATAAAATATAGTAGTATTACGTTAACGCTCGCTCCCGCTAGGGTAAAGCAAGAAGAGTTAATGTACCTCAGGAGCACCACTTATTGTTAAACTGTTATCCATAGCGATTGAGCTTTCCAGAAAAATTAAGTTGAGCGCAGAAAGCAGGAGGATGTTTATATGTGCCGGCTATTGACCTTGGTATCTTCGATGAGTATTATTTTATCCCTGCTGGTGACACCTGTTTCAGCAGGGACTATTTCGTTTCCCTTTGAAATAGAGACCTCCCGTATGGAATTTGTGGAACCGTCAGAGGGTGATTTAACTGTGGAGGTGGAGGGGTTTAATCACACCAACTATATCGGGTTTCCCTCTCTGCCCTACCGTACCTTCGGCGTTCTGATTCCTCAGGGTGAAGAGGTAGCCGGCTATCATGTGGATATACTGGACAGCGTGCTGGTGGATTCTTCAATTCCCCTTTCCCCGTTCAGGGGCGACCTTCTAACCGATGGTACCAGGAGGGGGATTATTGCTGAGGGGGAAGATGTTTTGACTGATGATGGGGAGTTTCCCAGGAGCAGGATAAGATATCTTGGTTCCAGTTCTTACAAGGGATACCGTATAGCTTCATTCGCGGTGTATCCCTTCCGGTACAATATAAAGAGCAACCGCCTGATGCTGGAGAAGAAATTGCGGGTAGTGATCGACACTGAACCAGCTTCGGGATTCCCCTTGAGATTGGAAAGAATGAGGCATGTGGACGGCTTTCGTGAAGCGGCCCGCCGCCGGGTAGAGTCCATGGTGGTCAATCCCTGGATGTGTGGAAGTTATTCCTTTTCCGATATCAGAGTTAACCGGGAGGAGAGAAGATTCCTTCCCAGTTATCTGCCCAGTATGGAAGGTAGCGAGGTTAAATACTTGATAATTACTGATGATGAGATGTCATCCGCCTTCCAGAGGCTGGCCAGCTGGAAGACCCGCAAGGGAGTTCCGGCAGTGGTTAGAACGCTTAGCTGGATTTCCCAGAACTATCGGAGCGGAGCTGATCTGGCCGAATCGATAAGGATATTTATCCAGGAAGCCTACGCCAAGTGGGGTGTGGAGTGGGTATGCCTGGGTGGTGATACTGATATCATTCCTGCCAGATTCGCTTATACCACCTTTTATTCCGGTGAATTTATTCCTACCGACATGTACTATTCATGCCTGGACGGGACCTGGAATGCCGACAGAGATTCTCTCTGGGGAGAAGGATATAAGTCAGCGGAGGAACCCGGCGATGATGCAGACCTCTATTCCGAGGTCTACCTGGGAAGGATCCCGGTTTCAAATTACAGTGATGCCAACCTTATGGTTGATAAGCTGATCAGTTATTCCACCCCGGTGGATTCAGTCTCCAAGGGTAAATTCACCTTTCTGGCTGAAGTTATATTCCCTCCTGACTATACCGAAGGTGATGACATAATACTGGATGGTGCTGAAATGGCCCAGAGTATATACACACCTTACCTCGAGACCAATACGGATATTGTCACCTCCCGCCTCTATGAAACCTGTGATATGTACACCGGATCGATATGCATATCCAAGAGTGTGGCCATCGATTCGCTCAATGCAGGAACCAATCACGTTGTGCATGTCGGGCATGGATACAAGTACAATATGTCGGTAGGCTCAGGAAGTATTCTTAATTACGATGCCAAAAATCTTATTAATGGAGAGGCCCTCTTCTCCATGTATTTGATGAATTGTACCAATGTTGCCTTCGATACCGATTGCCTGGCGGAATATTTCCTGCTGAACCAGAATGGAGGGGCATTTGCTATAACCGGATCGAGTCGCTCAGCCTTTCCCAGTGCATCCAAGCCCTACATGGATGATTACTACCGCCTTTATTTCAATCACAACATCGTGCAGCTGGGAAGAACCTATACTGAATCAAGGGAGGATCATACTCCGGCAGCATACGGGGAAACCTCCGACCGCTGGACTCATTTTATCTATAATTATCTGGGAGATCCGGAGATTAGTTCATTCAAGAGCGAAGCCGTTCCCTTCCAGGTGAGCATACCTTCTTCGGCAGAATTCGGACCAAATGGTATTGATATTCAGGTTAATAGCGAGGGTGCTCCCTTTGACTCGGCGCTGGTATGCCTGTACAAGGAGGGAGACGACTATCAGTATGCCCTGACCAATGGCAGCGGGATGGCAAGTTTCAATGACTTTTACTGCAAGGATGAAGGGTGGATAAAGGTAACCGTCACCGGGCTCAACCACTGCAGATTCCAGGATTCCATACAGGTACTGGAGGAAATGGACCCTTATCTCAGAATATCCGACCGTTCTGTCAGCGATGATATATCCGGCAATGATGATGGTGTGGTGGATGCGGGCGAGGAGTTGTCTATTTACATTGAGCTGGAGAACACCGGCCAATCCGATGCTGAGGATATTTACGCAATATTAAGCTCCTCCGATACTGCAGTGACTATAACCGACAGTACAGCTCTTTATCCCGATATCCAGGTGGGCCGGGATGAATATCCTAATGACGGTTTCGTGATGAGTTTTGATGCCGCCACCCAGGATGAACAGGTGGTGGAATTCACCCTGAATATACATGATTCCACCGGTGGTTACTGGCCGGAGAAGTTTGCCCTGGAGATTCACAGCCACCAGCTGGAGCAGTTTGTCAACCAGGTAAGTGACCAGGTCCCCTACGGAGACGGGGACGGAGAGATAGAAGATTACGAGCAGTATGTACTCAAGGTGGGGATAAAGAATTTCGGTTCAGGCCTGGCATACGGGATGCAGGCGAAACTGAGGTCTTCCGATCCGGATGTTAACATCACGGATAGTGTCTCTGTTTACAATGACATTGCCACCATCCAGACGGAGTATGGTGACGGGTTCGTACTTTCAGAGGATGATGTTTCTTCCGACAACTATGTGACCTTCGAGCTTACAGATTATTTTGGAAGGAAGTTCACCGCAGAGATGGAGCTCCGGCGCCCGGCTGCTCCGGTCAATCTTACCTTCGACTCCAGCTTCGGTCCTACGGAAATACATGTAACCTGGAATAATCCGGATTCACTGGAGAATTACAGATATCTGGTCTACCATTCCACATCACCCGGCGGGCCCTATGAAATGGTGAGTAAAGATCTGGTCGGTTACACCCTGTTCAGAGACTATGGACTGAATCCCAGCAGTAGTTACTACTACCGGGTCACCTGTGTCGATTCCTGTGGTAATGAGAGCAATTACAGTGATGAGGGCTACATAACCACTAATCCTCCTTATCAGACCGGTTGGCCCAATATTGTTGAGAAGGAAACCGCCAGCAGCCCCAATATCGGTGATATAGACGGTGACAGGCATCCTGAAATAGTGGTCGGATCGGATTATGTATATGCCTGGCATGAGGATGGAGTTGAGGTGATAGACGGAGATAACAAACCCCTCACCTGGGGTGTATTGAATACGGAGGGAAGCACTTTTACCGCCTCGGTGGCCCTGGCTGAACTTGACGACACCCTGGGAATGGAAATTATTGCTGCTTCATGGGATACCGATGAATTATTCGTATTCAACAGCAATGGTAATAATCTCCCCGGATGGCCCAAAACGCTGGAGCAATTTTGCTGGGCCAGCCCGGTGGCGGGCGACTTCGACGGGGACGGTGAATTGGACATTATCGCTTACGATATCCTGGGGAATGTCTACGTGTGGCACTCGGATGGAACCGAGTTCATGGATGGCGATGGCAATCCGGCCACAGACGGAGTGTTCTTCCAGGCGGGTGAACCCGAAGACGGCTGGCATGTCTGCACTCCTGCACTGGCTGATATGGATGGTGACAATGTGGTGGAGTTGATTGTTTCCGCCTCACTGGACAGCACCTACTGCCTCAACTCCGACGGCACCAGTGTGCCCGGCTGGCCGGTACCGCTGGCTGATTCGGATGCTAATGTAACCGCCAGCCCGGTGGCCGGGGATATTGACAATGACGGATATATGGAAGTTGTAGTACGCAACAGTGCAGGAAGGGTAAGCGTAATAAATCATGATGGAACAGTTATGGACGGCTGGCCCAGGTGGGCGTATAACGGAAGCAGTTTCTTTGCCGGCTCTCCCGCTCTGGCCGATTTAACCGGAGACGGCAGGCTGGAGGTGGTGGTACCGGCCAATGACAGCAAATGCTATATTTACAGGTATGACGGAACCCAGCTTCCCAACTGGCCTCAGCCCTATTCATCCGGCGGCACCACAGAATCATCACCGGTTATAGCTGATATTGACAATAACGACAGCCTGGACGTTATCCTGGGTTGCGAGGAAGGTTATATCAATGCCTGGGATATCAATGGAAATCTGCTGGCCGGTTTTCCCATCAAGCTGAGCAGTTTTGTGCGTGGCACCCCCATGGTAAAGGATATCGACTTTGACGGAGACATTGAGCTGGTGGCTTCCTGCTGGGACAGGAAAGTTTATATCTGGGATATGCCCGCCTCCAGATACTATGGATTCGCTCCCTGGAATGGTTTCCACGGCAATGAATACAATTCGGGCTGGAAGGAATTCGAGGGAGTAACCGGGGCAAAGAGCGTGTCCTGCATGTTCAGATATCTTAACGGCAACATCGAACTCAGGTGGACCACCTCGCTGCCGGAGATGCTGTCATGGGACCTCTACCGCAGGTGTGGTGATAGCGACTATGAGATGATAGCATCGGGACTGGAAGCCGACCAGACCGGTTCGGTAAAATACTCCGACCTGACAGTTGAGGAGGGGCTGGTCTATACCTATAAGATAGAGGCCAGAGAGCACCCGGAATTATTCGCCGAGACCGAGAGGATAGAAATACCGGTTACCACTGCCAGACTGTACCAGAATCATCCCAATCCATTTAATCCCAGCACCTCCATAGCATTTACCATCCCCGGAGGATCAGACAGCAAGATGGGTGTGGTTTTGAATATCTACGATGTCCGGGGTGCTCTGGTGAAGACACTGGTCAACGATGTCATGCCTGGGGGGCGTTATAAGGTCAGCTGGAACGGGAAGAACAGCCGGGGAAGCAGCGTGGCCAGCGGAGTCTATTTCGCCAGGCTGGCGGTGGGTAGTTTCCGCTCTACCAGAAAGATGATACTTCTCAGGTAAGTGTTTTTGACAATTCAACCCGATTGCCGGTAATCCGGTTGCCGGCTTAATAAAGCCGTCAGCCGGATTTTCCCGGAAGGCTTAAGAACTGTTCATGATTTTTCTATAATCCACGGTAGGGTGAATTGTTTTTTTCTGAATCTCCACAGGACAGTACGGTATCAATCTGCCGGGAATTATAAGAATATTCAAACAGGTTAATGTTATCTCTTCCCATTTCTGTCATAGGTATAAAGACAATTGACACCGGTACAGTTTATAGTGTATTGTATAAAACCTTATTTGGGGGGGTGGAAGTGGCGGATGTATCCGGTAAAATTTTCCGTTTGTTAGATAAAACCAATCAATAGAGGAGAGAGATGATTCTGGGGCTGTCCGAAGAAGAAAAGATGATACAGAAGACTGCCCGTGACTTTGCCCGGAAAGATCTGGAAAAGGTTGCCGGGGAGAGTAATCTTGAGGGTAAATTCCAGGACCAGATATATCACCAACTTGGAGAGCTGGGGTTTATGGGTATAACCCTGCCGGAGAGGTATGGGGGGGTGAACATGGGTACCTTCTCCCTGTTGTTGGCTCTGGAAGAAATCAGCAAGGTCTGTGCTTCCACCGCAGTAACCCTCTCTGTGCACAATTCCCTTACCAACTGGGCCATCCTGGAGTACGGCAGTGAGAGCATACGGGAGAAATATCTTCCCAGACTGGCTACCGGTGAAATACTGGGAGCATATGCCCTTACCGAACCACAGGCTGGAAGTGATGTTTCTGCCATAAGGCTTTCAGCGGAAAAGAAGGGTGACGAGTACATACTAAATGGTACCAAGATATTCATATCCACCGGTGACAGAGCTGGCGCAGTTATAGTATTTGCCAGAACAGATCCGGAGGACAGGAAGGGGGGAATTAGCGCGTTGGTGGTTGAGCCTTCCTGCCCTGGATTTTCGGTGGGCAAGTTCGAGCAGAAGATGGGGATGAAGGCTTCCACCACGGTGGAACTTGTTTTTGAGGATTGCCGGGTGCCCGCAGAGAATTTACTGGGAGATGAGGGGGCGGGAATGAAGATGGCCCTGCAGGGGCTTAACGTTGGAAGAATAGGGATTGCCGCCCAGGCGCTGGGTATTGCTCAGGCTTCCCTGGATGAAGCGGTTAAATATGCCCATGAGCGCAAACAGTTCGGCCGCAGGATTATTGATTTTCAGGGGATCAGGTGGAAGATCGCCGATATGGCCACCAGTCTTGAAGCTTCCCGGCAGATGGTATACCGGGCGGCCAGATTGAAGGATGCTGGCAAGAATATTTCCAAGGAAGCTTCAATGGCCAAGTTGTTCACCACCCAGGCTGCCAACAGGATTGCCTATGAATCTCTTCAGATCCACGGAGGAGTTGGTTATACCTCCGAATTCAAGATAGAAAGGCTTTTCCGGGATGCCCGGGTAACCGAGATCTACGAGGGAACCAGCGAGATTCAGCGGATGGTGATTTTCAGGGAGGTATTGCAGGAGTACGATAAGATTCTGGAAACTTAACATTGGTTTAATACAGTTACAGTATTGAAAGGAGGATCAGGTGAAGATTATTTCCCTACTGAAGAGAGTGCCCGATACAGAGGCAAGGATACTTATTAACCGGGAGGGGACGGGGATCCAGGAGGAGGGGATTAAATATATTATTAATCCATATGATGAATACGCCATTGAAGAAGGGTTGCAGCTAAAAGAGAAGATAGGGGAAGACAGCAAGGTTACCGTGGTATGCCTGGGACCGGAGGAATCCACCGAGGTTATCAGAACAGCTCTGGCCATGGGTGCCGATGACGCCATCCATATATGCGATCCCCGGCTGGAAGATCCCAACCCCTTTACTGTCTCTGCAGTTCTTGCCAGGGCGGTAAAGGAAGAGGGTTTTGATATAATATTCAGCGGCAAGCAGGGGACCGATTACGATATGGCTCAGGTTCACGGAATTCTCTCTGAAATGCTGGATATTCCTCAGGTCACCATGGCCCAGGATTTCGAATTGTCCGGGGATAGTGGCGAAGCGGTGGTAAAGAGAAGCATCGAGGGTGGAAGCGAGATGGTCAAAACCAGGCTCCCGGCCCTGATTTCCTGTGAGAAGGGGCTTAATGAGCCCCGTTATGCTTCCCTGCCGGGAATAATGAAGGCCAAGAAGAAGGAGATAAAGAAAATGACACTTTCCGACCTGGGAATTGAAGAAGTTCCGGGGACGGGAAAGAGTGAGATAACCAATTGGCTTCCCCTTCCCAAGGGGGGAGAGTGCAAGATGGTGGAGGCTGAGGAGCTGGAGGATGCGGTTAAGGAATTGGTAAGATTGCTGAGAGAGGAAGCAAAGGTTATATAGATTTGAATCTGGAGGATCTGAAAGATGTCTGATGATATACTCGTAGTTGGAGAGATAAGAGAAGGAGAGCTGAAAAAGATTATCAGAGAGCTTATTACCGGTGCCAGGATCATAGGTGAACAGGGCGGAGGTAAGATCAGTGCCATTCTTATAGGTAAGGCTGCGGGGGAAGTGGCTGAGAGCATCAAGGATCTGGGACTGAACAGGATTACTGCAGTGGAGGACGATGTGGTCAGCAGCTACTCCACCGAGGGGTATGCCTCTGTCCTGGCAGAGCAGATAAAATCATCCCAACCCGGCTATGTCCTGCTGGGAGCCACCGCAATGGGGAGAGACCTGGCTCCAAGGGCGGCGGCAAAGGTGGATGGAGTGATGTTCAGCGACTGTGTTGATCTCAGGATGGAAGATGGCAGGGTAGTGGCTAAGAGACCGGTATACTCGGGAAAACTCTTCGTTGAGATCGCACCCACTACTAAGCCTGTTTTTATTACTGTAAGGCCGAATAACCTTCCCCCCGCCGAACCGGAAGGTGATGAAACCGGGATTTCCAGGATAAGCTCCGGTATTTCCAGTGATATGATAAGAGCGATTGCTACCGAGGTGGTTGCCCTGGAGGGGGGCCGCCCGGATATTACCGAAGCGGATGTTATTATTTCAGGGGGAAGGGCCATGAAGGAGGCATCCAACTTCGAGATACTGGGAGAGCTGGCCGATCTTCTGGGAGGGGCGGTAGGAGCATCCCGCGCGGCGGTGGATGCGGGCTATGCTCCCCAGGATATTCAGGTGGGCCAGACCGGGAAGATAGTGAACCCGAAACTTTATGTAGCCTGCGGTATCTCCGGGGCTATTCAGCATCTGGCCGGAATGAGAACCTCCAAGGTGATAGTGGCAATCAACAAGGATCTTAATGCGCCCATCTTCGAGAAGGCTGACTACGGTGTGGTGGCTGATCTTTTCGAGGCGGTGCCCATCATGACCAGGGAAATCAAAGCTATTCTGTAGCTGGTTGGTGGGAGGGGAGGGGGAAGGTATAAACAGGTGATGATTTCGATATTGGGAACATTATATCATGGCCAGACCATGCTGAAGAGACAGAATTGAGTTAATCGTTTTAGTCCCTGCGGGAGGAATGGTATGACCACAGAGGGAATCATCCTGCTTGTTATTTTTGCCGGCGTACTGGTAGCTTTCGGCTTTGTTCTGAGGCTGTTGATCAGGACCATCAGGCTGGGAGAGCCGGAGGACCGGTATGACAGGCCCTGGGAGAGAATCAAGTCTGTTATAGTGTATGTTTTTGCTCAGGCCAGGGTATTAACCCAGCCAGCCGGACTGGGGCATTTTGTAATATTCTGGGGGTTTATATTCATAACCCTGGGAACTTTCGAACATATTATTTCAATGATAATCCCTCCCTTCAGTTATGAGTTGATCCTGGGTCACTCCCTGGCAGCGGCCATATCGTGGGGACAGGATATTCTGGGAGTGCTGGTGCTGGGTGCACTGATTGCGGGAGCGGTGAGGCGCTATATTTTCAAGCCGGAACGTTTAAATATAGACGATCCCAGGGCGGCCCGTGAAGCGGGTCTGGTGTTACTGCTCATCTTCGTGCTGATTCTGCTGATGTATGGTTTCAGGGGTACCAGCCTGCTGATGGATGATTTCGCTTTCAGTAAAACGGTGGCTCCGGTCACCCACTACGCCGCTTCCCTTATGGAGGGATGGGGTATCAACCTGCCTGTGGCCAACGGTATATTCTCCTGGTCTCATCACATGTTAATATTCTTCTTTCTTCTGTATATTCCTTTTTCCAAGCACGATCACATCCTGTTTGCCATTCCCAATGTATTCCTGCGGAATCTTGATCACATGGGATCCCTCACCAGGATGGACTTCGAGGATGAAACGTCAGAGAAGTTCGGTATCTCCGAGGTTCAGGAATATACCTGGAAGCAGCTACTGGATTTGTTCTCCTGCACGGAATGCGGCAGGTGCCAGGTTGCCTGCCCTGCTTATCTGACCGAAAAACCTTTGAGCCCCTACCGGGTGATACACAATCTCAGGGGTCACCTTATGGAACGCAAGGACAGCCTTCTGAATGAGAATTCGGAGGAGCAGGGTGGTGTTTCCATAATGCCGGAAGTAGTATCTGAGGATGAAATATGGGCATGTACCACCTGTGGGGCCTGCATGGAGAAGTGCCCGCCCTTTATCGAGCATGTTCAAAAGATAGTTGATCTGAGAAGATACCTGGTGCTGATGGAGAGTAAATTCCCCTCCGAGATGACACAGGTATTCAAGAATATGGAGGTTAATTACAATCCCTGGTCCATGGGCTACGCTTCCAGAGCGGATTGGGCGGAAGGGCTGGAGGTGCCCCTGGCTTCGGAAAAGCAGGAGTTTGATGTTCTCTTCTGGGTAGGTTGTGCAGGTTCATTCGATGACCGGGGGCAGAAGATTGCCAGGTCCATGGTGAATCTTCTGAAGGAAGCGGATGTGGATTTTGCCATACTTGGAACTGAGGAGATGTGCTGTGGTGAAACCGCCCGGAGGATGGGGAATGAATACCTGGCCCATATGTTGATAGAGGGTAACATAGAGAACCTTAAGAAGTACAAGTTCAACACTATATTAACCATATGCCCCCATGGCCTGAACACCTTCAGGGCGGAATACCCGGAATTCGGTTATAACAAGCCGGTGGTTCATCACTGCGAGTTCCTGCTGGAGCTGATGGATCAGGGGAAAATAAAGGCAGGGAGCGGAGAGAAGATACGGGGGGTATATCATGATTCCTGTTATCTGGGCAGGTACAATGAAATCATCGACCAGCCCAGGAAGATAATGGGCAGTATAGGCGGAGTGGAGCTGGAGGAGTTCGAACGCCGGGAGAAGGATAGCTTCTGTTGCGGTGCGGGAGGGGGAAGGATGTGGATGGAAGAGGATATCGGCAAGAGGATAAATGAAGAGCGGGTGGATGAATTCTTGGGCACCGGAGCGGATCATATCTTTACCGCCTGCCCCTTCTGCATGACCATGTTCGAGGATGGATTGAAGAGCCGCGACCGGGCCGAGGATATCACCGTACTGGATATTGCAGAGATGCTGGATAAAGCCGGGGATAAAGGCAGGGGGGAGGAAGTAAGAGAGCAAAGCTGACCTTCTGGATTGCCGGCTTTCCTCCGGAGATGAATAACAGAGGATTCCGGGCGGCCGGGTATCTCCCGGGATGAAATAAGAAGAGCCGGATCATAGCGATCCGGCTCCTGTTCGATTAATAATTAAAAGTCCCCTGTTAATCTTCTTTCCATGAAATTGCTTCCACAGGGCAGTTGTCGATAGCTTCCTGAATTTCATCTTCATCTGCCTCTTCAGGGTCTGTTACTCTGGCTACATCGTCTTCCATTTCAAAAACATCGGGGCAGGTCTCCACGCACAATTCACAACCAGTGCAGAGGTCCTCGTCAACAACAGGTACTTTTGCCATAACCAACTCCTTTGTTTAAGTTACTCACAGCTAAATAGCAATATGAGCAATTTATGTCAAGTGATTTTTGTAAACTTGCCAGTGCGGCTAAAAATCCCTGGAGAGACTTAAAGATACCAGGGTGATGGAGAAATTGTCATCCCTCCTGGAATGGTATTCCGGGTCGTGTGAAACAAATAGATTAAGTTCGGTGGCCAGGGGAAGTGATACACTCCCCATCAGGGATATCCTGGCAAGATAGAAATCGGAATAGAGATCATTGTCCTCGGCCAGGTAGTTCCGGTGCCCCGGTTCCACCGAACAG
Source organism: uncultured bacterium (assembly GCA_964613215.1). Classification (GTDB taxonomy): domain Bacteria; phylum Krumholzibacteriota; class Krumholzibacteriia; order Krumholzibacteriales; family CAZTHK01; genus CAZTHK01. The sequence goes on from CAZTHK010000033.1 coordinate 15,154, forward strand.
GTAAGCCAGTAGTTGCCCGCACCCAGTATATCCAGCCCTGCTATGATGGATAGTTCAACATATTCCTCTTCGTATAGGCGGGGGCAGTAAAGCCCTGCCAACCGGGGTTCCAGGAATAACGAGACCGTTGAGGCCAACTCGAACTTGGGCTTGATCCCCAGGCGGGCGAAGTAGGTGTCGAAGAAGACCTCAGAAGTGGTGTCGTACTGAATGAATTCGGTATCCAGATTAAGGTACCACCACCGTTTTCCACTTCTTATCTTGAGGGAGGAGTAGGAGAACCAGGTCCAGTATGAACTCCTTGCGTTGGTCCGGTATTTTCGCCGGTCGCCGAAGATATTGGAGTTGAATGTTATCTGCTCCCCCCCGGACAGCTGAATATCAAGATTGACTATATTACGCCTGAAATTGAGCTGGGTGGTATCGGGGGATTCACGGTATCCCGTATAGGCTCCCAAATCTATTAGATTTCCGGTGTATGAGCCTGCTCTGAAGGAGGCTCCTGCATCGTAATAGTAGTAATCATAATCGAAATCTGTCCTCTTCCGGTAATCTATCAATTCGAATCTGCCCCTGAAATTTATACGGTATGTCTTCCCCATATTGTGTTTAAGCCTGATGCTGTTGTTAGACTGGATATAGTCATTACCCATGGGATAGTCGCTGGTCTGGCGGAACTTCTTCCAATGGAAATTGCTGCTCAGGTTTAGTTTGGCAGAGGGGGTAAGAGATAGTGATAGCTCACTGTCCAGATTTTCATTAATGGTCTGGTTACCGTACCTGAAGAAGCTTTGAATATTTGCCTTTATCCTTTCCCTCCGCAGTCTGAAGGAGTTGTTAAGCCCGGCATGGAAGTCATGAATTGTCTCCATGGTATCGCGTTCAAGTATGGTAAACCGGTCCATGAAGGAGTCATACCCAACCATAAGGGAGTTATCTATTTCGGCTGCATGGGATAATGAACCAGGCAACAGGGTAAGGATAATGATAAGGTAAAGGGTTGGTCTTGCTCTTCCCGTGTTTTCCCCCGGCAGATGGATGTTCAGTTTCAATGATTGTATCCCGGTAAAATTTCAGGTTATTGATAATAAAATTTAGCTTACAAGGATACCAGACTTACCAATGATATTTTCCCCAATTAATTTACCAGCAGATTGTATAATAATCAAGAATTTCGGGTAGTACACCTCTTCGATTAAGCCGGAAAACAGGAACCGGCAAATGAATCTGCCCTGGCCGGTGGGTTGGTTCAAAGACATAAAATAACGGAATCCGTCGAAACAGCTGATTTTGCATCATTGTTCCAACATGAGATTCTGTTGTAAACAATGGGTGATCATTTAGACGCACAGACTTCCCTGATCCGCTCCAGAATATTTATGGTTAACCGGGCCTCCGAGAGGACTCTTTCTATTCTGCCCTGGTCCAGCGAAGCTCTGGCTGCATCCAGGTGGCTTCTGGCCCTCTCTATCATTTTGTCAATCTCAGGGGCGGAGCAAGTCTCCATCATATCGCTGGTCATGGCAAGCTTTTCTTCCGCCTCCCCGATCAGGGATTCAGCGGTGGTCTGATCCGGTTTATGTTCTAATTCAGCCCTGATCCTCTGCAGGATATCCCTGGCCCTGTTGATTGTGCGTCTGGCCTGTTCCATTCTGCCTCCGGCGATGTGGCCCTCAGCCATCTCGAGCATCCCTCCGGCTCTCTCCATGACGGCGGCTGCTTCAGGGTCTTTCCCGGCATTCTGAGAGGTCAGTTTATCCAGCTGGCTCCGAATCCTGGTGATCTCTCCCCTGAGAAAACCGGGATCGGGGGGAACATTATTCCTTAAATTACGGATAAGGCTTCTTGTTATCTTCTCGCATTGCTCAACCACGCTTCTGGCAGCAATGTATCTACCCTTCTGGATAAGTTGTTCCGCCTTATTCAGTTGGTCTTCCGCCCTTTCCAGTTTGGCCGTGGAGACCTGGTCATTTCCATCCACCCGCTGGCCGGCTCTGTTCAGCAGTTGCTTTATCATTACTATCCTTTGCCCGGTGATCTCCTTAACCGATCTGGCTTTTCTGGCCTGCTGCTGTGCCTTCAAAGCGTGCTTCCTGGCGTTTTCGGCCAGCTTCATGGCCAGCTGGTAGCGGTACTGGTGAGCGTTAAGGCGGGCTTTCTCCAGCAGATTGTTAGCCTCCTGGAGCATTTTCCTGATCATGAAGTTATCCAGGTTGGATTCCAGCAGTAAACCCTCCGCATTGCTTATTCTCTCCCCGGTCTCTTCTATTATCCTGAACAGCCGGGCGGCAATCCTGGCTTCCTCCCTGCCTATGGCCATGGCCTCCCTGGCCTCTTCCCTGGCCATTAGGGTAAGCTTAATGCTGTTCCGGTAGGCCCTGTTGTTAGTAAGGGCCAAACGGGCCCTCTTCTGAATTGCCATGGCCCGGTGGAGCTTAACCCGGCCCTTCTGGCTGTGGCTGTCATCCACCACCCTCCGGGCAGTTTCGATGATCTCCTCCGTTCTTTCCAGAGCATGCCTGGCCTTCTCGGCGATTACATCCTGAGCCGCGGCTCCCCCGGGGAGTGCCGCTGTCACGGCCGCTATTACCACTGTGAATATCAGCGATATGTAGATCAGACTTTTCATCTGCGGCTGTTCTCCTTTCTCCTGACCTATATTTGCGCAAGCTGCGTGCCACAACTCAAAATTAGCTCTATTTGCCTGTAGAAATGCAACTTATAAGTATTATAAAGCTTTTCGCCATGACAAATGTGTACCCGCTGGTACATATAATTTGCTCCTTTCGGTACATCCATGCCGAACCCACCCTCTATTCATGTTTCAGGAAGGTAGTTCAAGCCAACTATGCCGGCCTCCCCGGTTTAAACAGCTGTCCGGCCGTGCGGCGGGGGTGGAATATATCAACCGCTCAGGCCATGTTTTTCCATTCTGCTGTACAGGGTTCTCCTGGTAATTCCCAGCATTTTGGATGCCTTGCTCTTATTCCCTTCCGATTTCCGGATGGCCAGCTCTATCAGTGTCTTCTCTATCTCCGGCAGGGTCTTTTCACCGATCAGCGGCTTCAGCCTCTCCTGACAGCTGCCCAGATCCCGGCTTGTGGATATGGTAATGTGCTCCGGCCTTATGGGACCCTTCTCCGAGAGTATTACCGCCCTTTCCAGTATGTTCTTGAGCTCTCTAACATTACCAGGCCAGTGATATTCCTTGAGTTTCTCCATCGCCCCGGCGGTCAGTGTGCCAAGGGGAAGATTCCACTGTCCCAGGAAAAACTCCGACAGGGGTACAATATCTGCTTTTCTTTCCCTCAAGGGTGGAACATGAATTGGAAATACATTGAGCCGGTAGTAGAGATCCTCCCGGAAGTCTCCCTTTTCAATCAATTCTTCCAGGTTCCTGTTGGTGGCAGCTATTATTCTTACCCTTACCCTTATGTTTTCCGATCCCCCTACCGGCCGGAACTCCTTGTTCTCTATGGCTCTCAGAAGCTTGGACTGGAGACCGGGGGGCATTTCACCTATTTCGTCCAGAAAGAGGGTTCCTCCGTCTGCGAGCTTGAACAATCCGGGTTTCTGCTGAACCGCTCCGGTAAATGCTCCCTTCTGGTGCCCGAACATCTCCGCCTCCATCAGGCTGGCGGGAATGGCGGCGCAGTTGAGGGTAATGAAGGGAGAGCCGGAGCTATCTCCGGTTGAATGTATCTCTGCAGCGATAATTTCCTTGCCCGTTCCGCTTTCGCCCTGGATCAGCACCGGAGTATCCCGGGAGGCTACCATGGTTATCATGTGCCGTATCCTGGCCATGGCCTGTGATTGTCCCTTGATCTTCTGACCGGCCATACCAGGCGTGGATACCTGTTCCCGAAGGGCCTTGTTTTCGGAGAAGAGATTTCTCTTCTCTTCTATTCTGTTGATCAGCATAACCACTTCATCCATTTGGAAAGGCTTGATCAGATACTCGTAGGCTCCATTCTGCATTGCCTCTACCGCAGTGCCGGTGCTGGCATAGGCGGTCATTATAACGAAATCGGTACCAGGGGATAGTTCCCTGGTCAGTTTCAGAAGTTCCAGCCCGTCCATTCCCCCCAGCTTGAGATCACAGAGAATTATGTCAGTATCTCCTTCTCTGATAACCGGTACCGTTTCCTCGGCGGAGTTAAAGGTGAGCGCCTGATGGCCCTCCTGGGAGATTCTCCGGTACAGAAGCCTGGTAATCTTTTTTTCATCGTCTACTATCAGTATCTTGCTCATTATAACTCTCCGTCTGATTCCACGTTTGCCGGAAGGGTTATGGTTACGGTGGTCCCCTCTGACTCCCTGCTGCTGATGCTGATTTCCCCTCCGTGCCTCTCTATTACCGATCTGGATACGGAGAGGCCCAGCCCGCTGCCCCCCTCCCTGGTGGTGAAGAATGGTTCGAATACACTGTCCAACTTATCCGGGGGTATCCCCCTTCCATTATCCCTGACTGTAACCAGATAGTGGTAGTTGTCACGCTCCAGACTTACCCTGACCTCGCCACTTCCATTCAGTGACTCCACCGCGTTTAGCATCAAATTGAGGAATGACTGCTTCAGCCGGTTCTCTTCGCCCACCATGGGAGCATGGTCGGGAGTTATTTCGGGAACTATGGATATATCTTCATCTTCCACTGTTTCAGAAACCAGCCTGATGCTGCGGTACAGGGTCTTTGACAGGTCCAGGATGGTTCTTTTAAGCGGTTCATCCCGGGAGAACTGAAGATAGTTAGTCAGGATGTCATTCAACCTGTCCACCTCTTCGATTATAAACTCATCGATTTCATCCGCCTTGTCCGGGTGGCCTTTCTTAAGATTTTCTGCCGAACTTCTGATTATAAACAGGGGATTTCTTATCTCGTGTGCTATACCGGCTGCCATTCTCCCCATGGAGGCGAGTGTTTCTGAGCGGAGCAGGGCTTCCCGGGTTTGTATCAGGGAGGTGGTGGCTTTAAGGATGAATCCGATAAACAGGGCCACTCCCGCCACCGAAATTGCAGTGGTGGCGATGGTAATCCATTTCAATCTTGATAGACCCTCCAGAAAGTCGGCTCCCGCCTCCACACATACCACCGCAGGGGTTGGGGAGAGTCCTGTGGAGAGGGGAGCATAACCGGCCTTGAGATAATCTCCCCCCGGAGACCGGTACAGCTCCGTGGAGGAGGGGGTGTTGCCCAGAGCCCTGATTATGGCCTTATAGTCCATCACATAGTGGGGATAGGTTTCCCCGGGGGGATATAGCGAAGGTCTAAGAGAGAACAGGGTGATGCCATCTTCACGTATTATTAATATGTTAGAGAGGCGGTACTTGTCTTCCAGCCCCTCCATCTGTGCTGTCACCCGGGGAGGAAGGGGGGGTTGCAGGTAGCCGTTATGGTTAAGCTGGCGAAGTGAATAACTAATCTTCGAAGAGATACCGGAGGCTGCCGCCTGAAGGCGGCTGCCCAGGCTGGTTTCCAGATTTTCGCGGGTATTGGAGTAATAGTACCAGTTGACACTTATAAAGACCGACAATATGACAATAACAGCCAGAATAAGCCATCCATTTTTCAATATTGCCGTTGATACCTGCTTATCCATTTAGAGACCTTCTTGATTTGATAAGAAAGGTACTTCCACCAGGCGGCTTTTTCAAGCTGTTTTATAAACCTATCTGATTGAATGATACATTTTAAGAGAAACCTCTTTCCACCTTGGATCCCTGGCGGCCAGCTTGAATTTTTCCCTGGCCGCCTGTTTGCGGTCCTGTTTGAGCAGGATCCATCCCCACTGGTATAGAAGTCCACCCGAGCCGGGAAATTCATCCAGGCCGTTCTTTATAACCGCCAGCGCCCTGTTCAGATCTCCCAGCTCCACCAGAAGGCGGGCCAGGCTGTTGTATGAGCTCTTCCTCTTCTGCCTGGGTATACCGGGCAGTTCCACCGCCCTGCTGTAATATTTGACCGCTCCCCTCCGGTTATCCCTCTTCTCCAGCAGGGAGGCAAGACTCAGGCTGGCTACCGGATTCCGGGGATCGGACTTCACCGCCTTCCTGTAATGGCGCAGGGCTGATTCCTGATCGCCTCCCTGATATTTTATCCATCCCAGGTGGAGGTGGGCGGATGAATTATCCGGATTTAGTCTTATCACCCTCTGGAAGGCCTGTTCAGCTTTTTCCATCCGCCGCCTTTTATAATACTCCTTGCCCAGCAGATTGGAAGCCCTCTCCAGATTGGAAGCTTTCCGGAGGTGCCGGATGGCCTGTTTGCTCATCCCCAGTTTGAGCTCTGATTCTCCCAGCAGAAGATAGTGTTTCTCTTCCATCTTGCCGGTAGGGGTCAGGGGCAGGATTTTCTCCCTTGCCCTGCCCCACTGCTCATTTCTGGCTGCTGCCAGGGAGGCTTCGTATGCTGCCTCGGGATCAGTGGGATCGAGACGGGAGATCTTCATCCAAATGGATAAGGCATCTTTCCTCCGTCCCATGGTGCTGTAGACCGAAGCCAGCAGACGGAGCGCTTCCAGATTCTCAGGATCCTTCTCCAGCAGTTTCTCCAGTTTGCTGCTGGCCTCCTGGTAGTCGCCATTCTGAGCCAGCAACCTTGAATCTGCGATAACCTCTGCGGCGATTACACCGGGGGCAGCTTCCGCTTCCGGTTCCTTCTCCTTCTTCTCCACCGGAGCGCCGGCACAGCCGTAGAGGAGAAGTCCGGCGGTCAATATTACCGCTGTAAGCTGGAGAAGGGGATTCCTGTAGTATGTTTGCTTTATCCCGGGCATGAAGCTCCTTTCCCTGTTAGTCGAATTTTATCTCAGAGCATGCATATTTATTTCGGACTTGTTTATAAATAATCTTTTATATAATTTTGGTGTCAAGTACAAAGCTTTATTTGTTCTGGTATGATATGATATAATAATTAAATACCGGTGAGGGGCGGTGAGGGCTATGCCGGGGCAACAGGCGATTTTTCCTGGAAGTCCAGAGCAGCCGTTATAGTGGCTGGCGGTGAGCCTGTATGGTTCGACCTTTGGCAAACTGCCGGTTTATTTTGAAAACCGGATTGGATGGAAGAAAGGAGATTCCTGATAAATCTTTGGATAACTGTGCAAAGGAGAGTTTATGAATGTAGTATTCGGTAGACTAAAAAGTGCCTCAGTGGCGGGAATAATAGCAATTGCCGGTATATTAATCCTTGCCGGAGCATGTTCCCGGGAGAGGGAGGATACAGGGGAGGGAGGCAACAGAGAAATTTCCATAATCTACTCCAGTGACCTGCTGGGCAGGATAAGATCATGCGGTTGCGCCGCGGATGATATGGGAGGGGTGGGAAGAATGGCTACATTCATCCAGGAGGCCGGAGCAGGTAATCCCAACCTTCTGGTACTTGATGCCGGAGATAATTTCACCCTGGACCTATCATTCAGCAGGAAGGAAGCCAGGCTGGCAATGGAAGCCTTCGATATAGCTGGTGTGGATGTAATTACCCCTGGTGAGCTGGATTTTGTATTCGGGTTGCCCTTTCTGTTGGAGATGTTTTCAGAGAAGGAGTTTGGTGTAGTTTCCGCCAACATAGTAGATCCCGCTACCAATGAACCAATTTTTGGTTCGTCCTACAGGGTTATCTCCATGCCTAACGGCCTGAAGGTGGGAGTAACAGGAGTTCTTGATGAAGAGGTGGAGTTTCCGGGATATGTGGACAGATCCAATTTTTCTGTTCTCCCTGCACAACCGAGCCTGATCAGTATTATTCCGGAGATGAAGAAGAGGGCAGATTTCCTCATCCTGCTGAGCCATACAGGACTGGAGGGCAGCAAGGAGCTGGTTAGGAACATAGGAGATTTCGATCTGGTCATAGCGGGTCACAATAAACCACTGGCCAAGGATGCGATTAAAGTGGGGGATACCATGATACTGGCCACCGGGGGACAGGGGCAATATATCGGGCAGGTCGATATCGAGATAACTCCGGGCGGGAAGATCGGAAGCTCCAGAATGAAACTGGTCGGTCTGGTGGATGAGATAGCATTACATCCGGAGGTGAAAAGGCTGTTCAGGAAGTACGGGCTGGCCTTCAGTGATAAGGAAAAGGAAGGAAAGATCTGACAGTCTGATGTGATGGTCATCAAGATGGTTTTTATAATTAGTCTTGAAAACAATTTATAGTTGACAACGGCGCATAACCCTATTAATTTTTAACGGTAAATGTACCGTTTTTAGCTCCGGGTCGAGTTTAAATACAGGATATTAACTATATGAAAAGGAGTGAATTTATGCCTAAGTACTTTAGTCTTATGCTGGGCTTGGCATTACTGGCCGGAGTAATAGCCGGATGTGGTGGCGGAATCGAAGAAACCTATATGGATGCGACCCTCAGGGAAGCAACCAGGGGAGAACTTATCAGCCCCGGTTTCAAGTTTGCTTTCAGAAATCCTGAGATCGTGTCGGCTGCAGGCAACCTGGCACTGGCTCGTGAAGATAATCTTATCGAAATTTTCAAGGGCGAGAATCTGGCGGATAAGCTCGATCAGGTAAGCGGCAGAAACTATGTGGTTGGTGCCAGAAAACTGTTCAGCCCGTTCATTCACTTTACCGTTGATTTCCTGGCTGCCGGGGCCGACACAGTCAAGGTGGGCGAACCAATGGCTGCCGGTCTTCCAAATCTTTTCGTTGCCAATGAGTATACTGCTGACGAGTATGAGGAAATAGATCTGGAAGAATTGAACTATAGTACCCGGACACTGAAGGAGATATTCAATATCAAGTTCATGATAGATCAGGCCAGACTGTACCGTGAAGAGGTAGAGATGCCCGATGGCGGGACCAGCAATGAGTACGTGCTGGAGCTTGAGAATGTAAGATTTATCATCGATGATCCCTCACCAGGCATGGACCTCTTCCTGAAGGCGCTGGTTAAGGAAGGGCTTTACTTCCGGGGCGGTGTTGCATACGGTGACAGGGGGGATATTCCCTCACGCAGATACCGCAGGAGCACCAAGATCGGTGGTATGGTAAAACTGGGATTCCTCAGGTATGGTAACAGGGTTGCGGTGGTTGCTGAATAAACTGAAAGAAATATTTTCACCGGTAGATGCGGTTCCAGCGATGGAACCGCATCTTTTTTTCTGCCTCAGTTCCCTTTGCCTGATTTGGATCGTCAGTTGTAGAAATTTTCCTAATATCATTGTTTGTGAAAATAATTATTTTCTTGCATTTTCAAGATCCTTTTTTAAAATTATACCGGTTATGCAGGACAACGGTGGATAGAACTCTTCTGTTTTTTATAGAAATCTGTGGTTGACCGTGGCAGGAACGATTATCTGTAAGGTAACTGTCAGCGGCGGATAACATATTTATTTTATTATGATAGGCTGGATTGTTTACTTTGCGGCAATTTCTTTTATCCTGATAGATGGTCTGATACGCAAAGCAAGACTGATTGTCTGGATACCACTTTCCTTGGTGTTCAGCTATTTTATCCTGCCGGTATATTATGCCAGAAGGCCGCTGAAGGCGGGGGAGAAGAGGATTGGAGGCACCCCCCTATCTGATACTCAGAAACTACTTGATATTAATAACTGTACACTATTTGATAATACTGGGGGCAGGCAAACTGGAGATAAGATTCTTGCTTGAAGGAGGCAATCATCCCCGGAATTTCATTCTGACCTTACAGCAGAACATTAATTATCTTAACGCTTATTTATAAATCTTTGCCAGAAAACCCCATGCTTTTAAGCATGGGGATGAATGGCAT
>CAZTHK010000034.1:0-20942 GCA_964613215.1 uncultured bacterium
ATGCCATTCATCCCCATGCTTAAAAGCATGGGGTTTTCTGGCAAAGATTTATAAAAAGCACAGGGCCGGCCAATCCTTCCAACCCCGTTAATTCATAAACCCGCTCTTGCATGGTAGCATGTTAATGATAACATCATCATCCCCCCCCAGGCTGCTATTGTTTGGATGTGATCAGGCGGGCGACAGGTGAAAGGGGGAAGCTGATTTATCAAGCAGCATGCAGTTCGTATCAATAACTGCTCTTATTAAATCATTCGTGTTAACTATCCCTGTTGATTTTTCGCAATTCTCTGTTTAATTTCAAATATTCACTGTTTATCCCGGGATCTTTGTTATATCATGCTCCCGGAGGAAAATATGAAGGAACTGATATACCTGGATAATAATGCCACCTCTCCCACCGACCGGAGGGTGGTGGAGGCCATGCTCCCCTACTACCACCGCAATTTCGGCAACCCCTCCGGATTATACCGGCTGGCCGGACGGGCTGAACAGGCCAGGGAGGAAGCCAGGGAGAGGGTAGCCCGGCTCATAAATGCTCAACCGGAGGAAATCGTATTTACCGGGGGCGGTACCGAGGCGGTCAATTTTGCCGTCAAGGGGACCGGATTTGCTCACCGGGAACGGGGAAACCACATAATCACCTCCGCCATAGAGCATCACGCCGTCCTCAACTCCTGCAAATGGATGGAGAAGCAGGGATTCCGGGTCGGTTATGTCGAGGTGGACAGGGAGGGAATGGTAGACCCGGACAGAATAAGGGATGCCATCAGTGATGACACCATACTGATCTCTGTTATGCACGGAAACAACGAGGTGGGCACCCTGGAACCAGTAGAGGAGATAGCTGCCATAGCGGGGGAGCATAATATATATTTCCACACCGATGCAGTGCAGACGGCGGGTAAGATTCCGTTGGATGTAAGGAAGCTGGGAGCCGACCTGCTCTCGCTTTCCGCTCACAAGTTTCACGGACCCAAAGGGGTGGGAGCACTTTACGTACGGACGGGGGTCCTTCTGGATTCACTTCTTCATGGGGGGCATCACGAGAAAGACCGGAGGGCCGGTACCGAAAATATTCCCGGAATCGTGGGACTGGGCAAGGCCTGCCAGATAGCAGAAGAGGAGATGGTCCGGGAGGGAGAAAGGATAGAGTCCCTCAGAGACAGGCTGGAGCAGGGGATCATCAGCCAGATCGGGGACGTATTGGTCAACGGTCATCCTAGCAGAAGACTGCCGGGAACACTTAATATCTGTATCAAATTCGTGGAGGGTGAATCGATGCTGCTTCATCTGGATCAGCATGGGATCGCCGCCTCCGGCGGCTCGGCATGCACCGCCGGTTCCCCGGAGCCCTCTCACGTTCTTACCGCCATGGGGATCCCGGCCCAAACAGCTCATGGATCGCTCAGGTTCAGCCTGGGAAGGGAAAACACCGGGGAGGATATTGACCGGCTGGTGGAAGTACTCCCGCCCATAGTCAGAAAATTGCGAGAGATGTCACCACTGGGAAGGAACCGGGAGGATATATGAATTACTCAGACCAGGTGATGGATCATTTCATGAATCCCAGGAATATGGGAGAGATGGAGAATCCGGATGGAGTGGGCAAAGCCGGCAATCCTGTCTGTGGAGATACCGCATTAATATACCTGAAGATAGATAATGATGTAATAACCGATATTAAATTCAAAACCTTCGGATGTGCCGCTGCCATCGCCACCACCTCCATGATGACGGAAATGGTGAAGGGGAAAAGCATAGAACAGGCCATGAAGATATCAGACCGTGACATACTGGATGCTTTGGGAGGACTGCCCTCCCCCAAGGAGCACTGTTCCCTCATAGCCACGGAGGGAATTCACAAAGCCATCCAGAACTACAGAAACAGTAAAGCTGCGGAAAGCTGATTCTGCACCCTGCCGGATAAACTCAGAATCTGGAATCCAGATATACACTGTACAGATCAGTCTCTGATTCCAGTTTTTTCCCGGTGGAATCATCGGTAACCTCAACCCTCTGATACTCCGCCTGAATATAGGAATTTCCGGTAAATCTGAACCGGGTGCTTACCGTGTAGGCCTTTCTGGTAAAATCAAATGAATCCTCCTCTTCCCTCCACCTTCCCAGGTCGATGTACCCCGCACTGGCACCGAATCCATTCTCCAGATCCATATCAAGGCTGATTCCCGAGAGAGATTCCTTTATCCTGTTCAGCTCCGGCGATTCCGGTTCAATCTCCTGTAACCGCTTGTAGAAGAGGGAAAGAAGGAATCTTTCGCCGGGAAGCCTCGATCTGGAGGAGACCCTGAAACCCTCCATGCCGGGCTGGTATGATATGGCTGCGAAGGGAGAATGAAAACCCTCATCCAGCTTGATATAATCGCACATAACATTAAGCCGGTCATAACTCCTGAAGGTAATACCCGCCATGGCGGCATTACCTTCCTGCTCCTCTGCCCTGTCCGAATCCTGTCCCAGATTGTACCTGGTAGCCTGGTTGTAGGGAACCCATTCGCCTCTCAGCCCCAGCACACCCCGGTAGTTTAGAAGGGGTACCTCCGCAGTGAGAGAAAGAATATCTGAATGATACCACTTGAATGGCCTGGTGTAACCCAGCTCCAACGGGTCAATGGAGTTGGGGTTTTCCCTGCTGCCGGCGAAGTGAATACCCCCCCTTATGAAGGAACCAAGCCGGTGGATGTACCTCTGCCACCGGTAGTCCAGGCCGAATGTTTCCAGAGAATAACAGGCGTTCTCCTCCCCCCCGAACGATGAATGAACCATTTCTATTGCTCTGGCCCTTCTGGGGATGGCATAGAAGAGGGTCAGACTGTGGTTTCCTATGGTATAGTGGGTCCTGGCTCCTTCGAACCGGAGCTCCGGGCCCAGCTTCTCCAGACTCGTTATTCTCAGCGCCCCGGCAGTTGCTCCGCAGTTACATCCGGCATCACCGCCGGTTCTGGGATTGTCATCCCAGTCCCAGCGCATCATGGTAAGGGGAGTCATATATATGCTGTAATAACCCAGTCTGAATCCGAACCTTCCCCAGTCCACCCGGGCAAAGGCGCTTCCCCACTCCGAATCGAAGTAATCGGGACCACCCCGCAAAACATCCAGCCCCTCGTTACTGATACGCAGCAGCCCCCCCACGGTTAGATGGCTCCCCAGCCTGGTGGAGGCCTCCAGCTCGAACCTGTGGAGAAGATTGTTCCTGGTGCTGACCGGCTGCCCATAAGGACCGGCAGCAGCATCACCATCCGCCTCAATAGCCAGGTATCTCAACCGTCCCAGTCCGGCGAAACGGATCTGACCCGGAAAATCCTCCCCCTCCGTTTCATACCCGGACATCTCATCGCCCCGCCGGGAGCGGTCACCCCCGCTCCCACCCTCCTCGGCCACATGGCTTTCCTCCTCTCCATACATCATTCTCATCAACACGGGCGAGATATCGGCGGGAGGATCGACCACACTTCCCACCACCCGGCCATCCCCTCCCACCAGGTATATTACTACAACAGAAAGGGGAACCTCGTACTGGATGGCCACTCCCCCTGCCGGATCGAACAGCTGGGGGAACGAGATCAGATTTCTCTCCACTGTCTCCCTTATGGCCAGCACTTCATCCTCTCCCCAGTTGATTCCTGTCATCTCTATATCGCCCCCGCCGTACTCCCGGTAGAACCTATCGCAGCCCACCAGAATCTCCTCACAGTGAGAACAGCCACTCTGCCAGAAGACCAGGAAGGTATACCGGTTATTCCCGAACAGCTTGTCCGACTGGATATCTGCCCTGTTGCCTATCCGGGAAAGCTCAAACTCCGGAGCCTTCTCTCCCCCTGTCAGACGGCCCCGGGCCGGGTTGAAACCTGCAGCCAGAATCAGGGAGATCATAATTATCACATACAGGGAATGTCTCATTCTTGAACCTCCGTATAAATACAATTATCCGGCAATTACTTCCAAGCCTTCTCTGGCCGGCAGGTTAAAATCCGTCTGTCACAGTCAATCTGAATCCACGGCTATATTGGAAATAAGACTTTACCGGATCAATCTGCAACTATTTATATATCCGGAACCATCCGGAAACCATGGAATACTAACATAATAAACAATGGGGTAAAAATTTAAAACCTTAACTTTAATCCGCCGATAGTATTTGATTATGTCATTCCTCCCCCGCCGGGGGAGTAACCGGATTGCAAAAGTGGCAAAATCCGGTTAATTCATAAACCAGCTCCCGCATGTCAGAAGAGCAATGATTATAACATATTGCCGGCACAGCCCGCTATTGTGCGGATATGTTCAGATGGCTGGGAGGTGAAGGGGCAGTTTGTTAGTTCTCTAACCAGCATGGTCTCAGCATCGATAATGGCTGTTCTCTGAATAATCCGGGGGAAAAAAGGTGCCAGCCAGGCACAAATACAACCGGCGTCGATCGTATTATTAACGGATTGGATAGACATCCACGACCAAGCCCCCGGCACCAGCTGCAAAATTGCCGGCTTCGTCCGAAGCCCTTCGGGCGGATTCCTTTCACTCGCCTGCAAGCAGGTGAAACCCCCCTTCTGGTTGTCAGACATGGAATTTGCTCGTTGTCTAGTGAGATGCTTCTGTGATTGGTTCACCGCTGATATATTCTATCATTACTTCACCCACGAAGGTGTTATCGTGAATCCCCCCGAAGCGGTTACCGCCCGGACCGGCGGAGAATACCGGGACCATTGCAGCGGTGTGATCACCGGAGGTGAAACCTGTGCCGGTGACCTTCCTCTCCTCAACCGAGCCCCGGTGAAGGGCGAATCCCCCCGTCTCGTGATCGGAGGTAACTATAACCATAGTGTTCTTGTTCTGCTCTGCGAAATCCAGCCCCGCCCCCACAGCTTCATCAAAATCGAGCAGTTCCGATATGATATAATCCTGATCATTATCATGTCCCCCCCAGTCGATCTGGGAACCCTCCACCATCAGGAAGAATCCACTCCCCCGGCAGGAAAGATGTTCCAGTGCCATAGCGGTCAATTCAGCCAGGGTGACGTTACGGTACTTCAACCTGGGAGGGTGCCTCAGGGAATACAGAAAGGCTATATTTTCACATCCCCCGATGGATTCCAACTGGTTCTTTTCGGTTACCACATGCATTCTTTTCTTCAGCCGCTTCAACAGGTCGAGGTCGTCTTCCCTCTCACTCCCATCTCCGTAGCGGGGGATAAAGTAGGACAAACCTCCACCGAACAGGATATCCACTCCACTCAGAGTTATCTGCCTTGCTATCTCATTATACTCATTTCTGTTCTTTACATGAGAGAAGAACACCGCCGGAGTGGCATGAGTCACCGAGCAGGTAACCACCAGACCGGTGGCCATACCCCTCTCTTCGGCATACTCGGCAACAGTCTTGAGATGCTTCCCATCCGGGGAGACTGATATTGCTCCGTTGCAGGTTTTCCGCCCCGTGGCCATTGCCGTTCCGCCGGCCGCCGAGTCGGTAACAAACTGAGGATCGGCGAAGGTGGCAAGCAACCCCCCCACCGGCAGACGCTCCATGTTCAGACTCCCCGCCACTACCCTGGCTGCGGTCAGATTCGAAACCCCCATGCCGTCCCCGATAAAAAGAATAATATTATCCGGGGTTGCCGAATTCCTCTCTGCACACCAACCCTTCAACACCCCGCCGGATGAAAGGGGTATAACATACAATACGAAAATCACAATGAGCACTACAGGCAGCTTGCGGAATCTTGCTGAGAAGAGCATACCTTCCTCCCTGAACAGGCAATCCGGCTGATGAAAACTCTTTTGATATTATAATATATAAGCTTCACGGATACGAGAATTATCAGTGATTTAATATTATGCGCCTACATAATCAGACTTATGGTTAGATCTGCCAATTTATTACATCCTGCCCCATGCCGGGGGAGGCAAAAAGATAACAAGGTTTCTCAACAAATAAATCCATTTATATAGATCAACCGGAAATAATCTGGAGTTTCCCCAATTTTTATTCGATCCTTATTGTTCCTGATTTAGAACTTCTGTCAGACGCCTTTCAATCTATCTTGCCGGTATCAGGGGCAACCTGGACACCATGAATAAGATCGGGGATGATCAGCCTTTTTCATCACTTATTTACACTGCTATAACCGGAAGCGAAGATGCTGAAAACAAAAGGGCAAAGATGATCGAAGCGATGATAACAGCCTCCATAGACCACGGGGTTACCCCTTCCCTCCGCTCAGGCTGCCATGATAGCCGCATCGGCAAGAGCCGGTTACGAAGTAGGTTTAGCTCAAGGAGTTGGTGAAATAACCGATGTTCATGGTGGAGCAGGGGAAAAGGCTGCCAGCTTTTTCCGGCGGTGTTCTGAGAAGGCCGAGAAAGAGAAAATAGAGATGCGGGAAGCTGCCGGGAAGATAATGCAGAACTACATCATTCGTATTCGGCCGCGTCTGCGGCATCTCTGCCCATTACTTCGAGGAGATAACCACTCAGGCCCCAATGCGCAGCATCGTCTTCGCCGATGCCAGATACAATAGAGAGAAGGAGCGGGAATATCCTGCCGGGAGGAGCTCTGATCACTCATGAAAAGGAACATGTCCCCGTCCAGTGGCTTATTATCCCGCTGGTCCTTGATTATTATTTTATCAATGGGCCTGCCATACCTCTCCTGCTCGGATGACTGCACCTGTCCCACCATTGAAGATAACCAGGAACATACCATATACACCAGCATCAACTGCGCAGAAAACGGAAAGATAGCAATCCGGGTGGATATCCCCGAACAGCCCAGGTATGGTGCCAGTGCACCGGTGGTTGCGATAGCATCCACCTGGTTCGTGGAAAAATACAACCAGCCGGCGGTACCATTTCACGCTGTATACAATCCAGTGGATGTGGGTGCCATTGCGGTATTTAATCTATGGCCCGGCAAAACTGATCCGGAATCCGGCATGAGCAGCGAGGGGGAATATGATTTCGGAGGCCCGAAATCCATCGCTGCCCTGCGCGACATGATCAGATTTGCTCTGGGCTGGATACCCGATACCAGGGGAAGATACTTACATGAACTCCTCCCGGTAAACCCGCTGTACTGCAACACCGGTCTTTTCGCTTCATCACATGCGGGGGTTGTTGCCACCAACGTGATGGCTTATTACGGTGAAGAACTTACCGGGCTGAAGTATTTCGTGGGAAGAGAAAACCCTACCATGTCAGAGATGTACGCCCTGGAAATCGGTCATTTCGACCAGGGTCACAATCCTGTTTATAATCCCTGCTATGATCATGAAGGTTACTCTCAAACCTCACTTGATATCCAGTACCACCGGATAGACTGGATACAGAATGAGACCTGCCCGGAAGGCAGGCCCATGTTCACCGTGGACGGAGGGGATGATTACATACTGGATGACAAGGGTCCCCGTATCAACGGGAAGAGATATTTTTCCCATGCTCTGACCCAGGCTTTGATCGATTACGAAGTTTTCTCCGACAGCACCTGGCCCGCTGATGTGGCCAGGCCGGAGACGGTGGAGGATTTCTGGCCCTACCGCACACCCATCATGAATTTTGAGGAGATCGGCCAGAAGTTGCCAGACCTCAAGGTCCTGCTGCCCTTTGCATCATATGACCATGTACAGGCCGCTCCCGACAAACCCCACATCAGGCAGGCTTACGATGGTTTCCGCAAGAGAGCCGGCCTGTGGACCAGGCTGAACTGTGATCTGGCCTATACCCGGCACGAGATTCATCACAGTGCCAGCGAAGAGGGCGGGTTTCCCGACAATCCGGCAAATACGGAGCCGGAAAACTGGTATTCAGAGGCGCATGACTGGGGTTTCGCCGGGCTGCTCAACGGCGAGATGACAGCCCGTACAGTGCCCCTGGCGGGAATAGCAGAGATGGCCGACCGGGTTCAGACCGGCAACTGGACTGCCGACCTGGATTCTGTATTAATAGAATAACAGCGGGTCCGGCAAAGCCTTTTTCGCCACTTATTCTCTAAATTTTTTCCTGCCCCTACCGAAAATAAAGGAACAGAAAATGCAATTTAGGGCTTGACGGACCATATTAGTTTATATAGCTTACCCAAAACAAAAACCGGGAGTGATTTTAAGTGTCTAAAATAGCGAAATTAAACTTTGCGGGGAGCTGCCTGATCACTGCTGCTATTATCTCACTGTTCCTGGGGGGAAGCAGCCCCGAAGAACAACCGGTCCCCAGCGGCCGGGAAGGAGACAGCATTAAGAGTTCATCCCGGCTGTCTCTGATTACCACCGTCCCGGACCTATCCGCCTGCAGTAATGTGCGGGAGAAGAAGGAGGAGTTCTTCGGGTTTTTGCGGCCGGTGGTGGAGGCTGAAAACGCCAGAATAGTGGATCAGCGTGAGAAGCTCCTGGAGCTACATAATAAATCAGGGTCAGGCGGCAATCTGTCCACCGGAGAGTTCCGTTGGCTGCAAGAGATATCCGCTCAATACGAGGCGGGCGACCCGGCTCCCCACCGTGAAAGCTGGTGGCGTCTGATGACGAGGAGGATGGATATAATCCCCACCCCCCTCGCCCTGGTACAGGCGGCCATGGAATCAGGCTGGGGTACCTCCCGTTTTGCCCGGGAGGGCAACAACCTGTTCGGCCAGTGGTGCTTCAACCGGAACCGGGGACTGATTCCCAGAAGGCGCAAGCCTGGCTCCAACCACCTGGTGGCAACATTCCCCACCGTCAATGAATCGGTGCGGAGCTACATGAGAAACCTGAACACCAATGCAGCATACCGGGAATTCAGGGCCCTGAGAGCGGAAAGGCGGGAAAAGGACAACCTCACCAATGGCTACCAGCTGGCCGGCCTCCTGCATAATTATTCAGAACGCAGGGACGAGTATGTTCAGAAACTTCAAATGATCATGAGGGTTAACCGGCAACTTCTGCAGGTCTCCATACAGGAGGGAGAGGATTACTGCCAGGTTCCCACAGCAGAGCAGGTACCGGGCAGGGAGCCCGAAGTACCTGCTGCCGGCACTTTGGATTGACCCGGTTCCATCCCATCAGGTTTAACAACATCAGACAGCTCAAGCTGAATTAGCTTCCACGCCCGGCTTATTCATAAACTTATTCCCGCCTGGTACAGTGGCAGTGAGAATAGAACCCCGCCGGTCCGGGTTGTTGCTCCATGGATGTATTAAGGTTGCAGAAAGGGGAAGGGATAAAACCGTCAAATTCAACCCGCAGGCGCCCGGCCGTAATGCATACGGTTTTTATGAATTATCCGGAATAGTAATTTTTGTTCGCTCCAGGCGGCTTAACCGGGTCTTTCCGGGGGAGGGTGGTATTAAATAATTTCGCACTGTGAATATATATGATACGATAAGCCGGTGAAGGCATAATTTATCCTGTCAGTGAAGAAATTATGGTTATGAAAAATTACGGCATTAAATATATATTGGGATCAATTATTCTGGCCGGGATTATTCAACTGTTGACTTCACCCCTCCCCGCTGCCGATCACGGGGTGGTCTTCCAGTATCACCATATCAGCGGGAATACTCCCCCTTCCACCAGCATTCCACCGCAGCAGTTCGAAGCACACCTGGACTATCTGGAAAAAAATAACTTCCATGTACTTCCCCTGGACAGTATGGTAACGCTCCTGAGGGAGGGGGGGCGACTGCCGGACCGTAGTGTTGCTATAACCATGGATGATGCATATACATCCATATACACCGAAGCATTTCCCCGGCTCAGGAGGCGTAACTGGCCCTTTACCGTTTTCGTTGCCACCGAAGGGGTGGACCGGGAATACAAAAACCTCCTCAGCTGGGATCAGATCAGGGAGATGGCGGAATACGGAGCCGGATTCGAAAGCCATGGTCATACCCACAGCCACCTGATCAGGAGAAAACCAGGTGAAAGTGAGGAGAAATGGAAAAAGCGGGTGACCGAAGACATCACTATCTCTATCAGAAGGCTGAGGGAGGAGCTGGGCACCAACTCGGGATTATTCGCCTATCCATACGGAGAATACAGTGATGAACTCAAAAAGATCGTTCTGAACCTTGGTCTCACCGGTTTCGGACAGCACTCCGGACCCATCTGGAGCGAAGGCGATTTCGGGGCTCTTCCCCGTTTCCCGGTATCCGGAATATTTGCCGATCTGGATCAGTTTGCTCTCAAGGCTCAGACCCTGCCCCTTCCGGTAATCCATGCCGATCCATCCGATCCGGTGCTGCCTCCGGGAGTAACCAGACCGGCACTTCAGCTCAAACTGGCCCCGGGGGGGTACAATCAGGCCAGCCTGGCCTGCTTCATCAGCGGAGAGGGTAGAGCTGAGATCCAGTGGATTAACGGAGAAGAGAATCTAATCAGAATACGCCCCGGAGAACCCCTCCCCCCCGGCAGGAGCCGCTTCAACATCACCGCCCCCTCCATGGATGGGAAGAGATACTACTGGTACAGCCATCTCTGGATCCGGCCCGCCGGCGGCTGAGTTACAGCCGGGATACTTCCGGAACTCCCTGATCTTATATCGAAATAAACCGCCGGGCACCACGGTTGTATTCCTCCCGCCCGGCAGCAAGCCACCCGGGAAAAGATGCAGATTCAAACCGGGTTGGATGGATACCCGTTCAAAGGGAACAGCCCGGGATATCATGCGGAATTCAGGTCCCCCGGTGCAAGCGGGTCATATAGTATGGACGGGCGGAGCACTTCCTTGCCGAATTCAGTTGAACAGATCCCCGGCTGCACTTGTCGCACAGTATTATAGTAAGCCCTTGATATGCAACTAATCATCCGCCGTCCTTGATATTCAGGCAGTTATATGATAAAATATAATAAAGGGAATCCGAGGAACACCGCCTGAATACAGGCAAGCACAAGGATGTGTTTCTCGGATTTTTGCGTATTGAACTTGAATAAATCAGCGCTCACAGGCAACTTTCGAACACTGCACCAGGGAGTGAGCCATGAAGAACCTGATCCTGATCACCCTGATTTCCGCAGCCGTGGCATTATTTATATTTTACGGCTGTGACGGCGACCATACCACCAACGTAACGGTAGAGGACGGAGAGGCAAGCGGAACCGGCGGCGACGGCGGGAAAATCACCGTTATCGACACAGTCTATCTTGATGACTGTCCACCCTGTGACCCGGACACGGTATACGGAGACTGTCCCCCATGTCCCTCCGGTGATAATCCCTACGAGGGGGTTTTCTATATAAACAGCTCTGAGATGAAGGATGTAGCCCAGAGTTGCGGCTATACCTTCGTTACCACCAATTATCAGACTGTGACCATCCGGGACGGCATGATCTGCTTTGCCGGCTGGATGGTGGAGTGGGATGAATCTACCCGCAGCGGTGCCAGCGAATGGTATGAGCATTTAGAAGACAGCGGTCAATTCTATGACTATTCCATCAGCTTCACCATCACCTTCTCCGACACCGATCACCTCACCGCTGTGCTCACCTACCATATCGAAGCAGGATATATCGGAAGCGGGGTATCCTATATCTGTGACGACCAGTTCGCCGTTACGGCGGAAAGGACCACCGTGGAGGGTGCACTGCCCCGGCTGGAGAAAAACATCCTTCCCAGGCCCCGTCTCACGGAAAAATGATAAACTGGTACAGACCGGTTCCGGATGATTTTGCCTTACCGGACCCAGGCTGCTAAAAAGACACAACCCCCGGTGGATGGCACAAAAGCCCTTTACCGGGGGAATTTCTATTTATATCAGGCATCACAGGAATTATAATATATTTGTAGCATTCGGGCGCCGGCCATATCTGTTGGAGCCCGGATGGTGGAAAGAATGATTAATGTTACAGGCCGTGAGAATCTCAAGCGGTGGTTTCAGAATATGCCTGGCTATTTCAAAAGAATATTACCTGGGGCGCTATTTGTCTGGCTGATGCTGTTCAGCAGCTGCACCGACTATTCCAGTACCACAGCTCCACAGAAGACGGACCCATCCGTTATGGTATATTATCCCGCCCAAGCCAGCGGAACCAACTCCTACGCCCGGGTTATACTGTTCAAGTGGCGGGCGGTCAGTGAAGAAAACGAACCGGCCCGGGTCAGATACCTGTTCACACCAGTTGTGGATACTTCGGGAACATACAATCCCGGATTCGATATACTGGATGATCTGAACAGAAATCCCTGGAGATACCAGGACAGATGGTCATCCTGGATACCCTACCACGCCCCCGGCGACTCGGGAAGGAGTACCATTATTGGAGATGACGAAGAGGTGGAGCTGCTGAAGTACCACATCTTCGCCGTGCAGGCCCGGGGGGAGGAAAACACCATCACCCGGGAATTCCGGGAGGGCTTTAACGCCAGAAAGTTCATAGTGGCTCAACCCAGCGGCCCGGAGCTTATCATGATGGATCCCGGGCTGGCAGGGTTTAAATTCCTGGGAGAGGGCCTGTCGCCGGCTGAGGTCGAAATACCTCCGGGATATCCTCTCAACTTCAGATGGCAGGCCGATGCAAGCAGTTACGGTGGTGGCATCAGGGGATTCCGGTATGGTTGGGATATAACCGGACTGGAAAGCTGGGAGGCTCCCTTCAGCGGAGAAGCCGAATCCATCCCCGAAACAGCCTTTTACAGCGGAGTACATACCCTCACTGTGGAAGTTTCGGATCTGCAGGGTAATATTACCAGGGGAATAATACATTTCACCGTGGTACCATTCCCCATGACCAGGAACCTCCTGTGGGTGGATGACTTCTATTCGGTTTCCTTTCCGATTGAGGACTACTCTCATCCGCCGGAATACCGTCACGATCAATTCTGGCTGGATATATGCTCCAGGGCCCTGGGTTTCGATCCCTCCCTGGATGTGTTCGATTGCGATGAACATAGAGCCCCCCCCGATCTCCGGACCATGGGGAACTACAAGAATATCATCTGGACCTATTCATCCTCCTGCGACTACTGGAGTGAACTGGTTCATTTCATTCCCGGGGATAAGATAAGCCAGCAGAGTCCGGGTACCATAAACTATCTCCCCTCCTATCTAACCATGGGAGGACATCTGTGGACCCTGGGAAGATCGGAAAGAAGAGGGGGATTGGCATCGGTGATCGATCCGGGAAATATGATCTTCCCCTTCAATCTGGAATGCGAAATAAACGGTATAAATCCGGATGGGCGTTGTGACCGGGGCGGAGTCAAGAGCATGGCATACCGGGATTACTGCGTCACCGTGATAGACAAGGTGAAGGGCAGATTCAGACCGGATGACATGCCGGAGAGGCGTTTAGATCACTATGACGTCATGGAATACGCATACAGGGACAACTCCCTTCCCCGGAACAGCTCCTGCCCCGGCATGCCCCGGCGGCTGAAACTATGGAGCGAGGTAACCGCTCCGGGAAGATTCTTCGATCCGGATTCATCATCCAGCCCGGGTGGTTTCACCTATGTGGAACTTTACGACCCGGAATACTGGATGCAAAGGAAAGGCCTGATATCGCAGGCCTGTTTCACTCCACTTTACCGCATGAAGGCCAAAAATGACACCTCTGCGGTGGATCATTCCACCGCAGCTATATGGCTTACCAGGTATGACCATGTGGTTCCTTCGGTGGCTTCAGGCCCCGCCGTGGCAGCTCCCAGCTTTCACTTCGGATTTCCCCTCTGGTTCTTCAACCGGAGTGAGGTGGACAGTTTGGCGGATGCCATTTTCGGCCGGTGGCAAATCAGCGACCCTGCTCTGATCGGGCAAACCAGCCGGAGGCAATATGAATAATAAGATTTTAATCTTGCTTATGGCCTGCCTCCCGGCAGTGGCGGCATGCGGGGAGGAAAGTCCCTCTTCCCCGGAGATGTCCGGAGAGAAGACTATTCTTTCACCCCGGTTGCTGGTAATCCCCGAAAGTGACAGTATATCCGTATTCCCCCTGTCCGATTCCCTGTTCAACGTCAGCTTCACCGGCTCCCCCCCCGAAATCAAACCCCGCCACATACTGGCCGGAACCGGTTACGGAGGATACCTCAGAGAGGTGGAAAGGGTGGAGCGGACCGACCACCTTCTGCGTCTTTTTACCATCCCCTCCCGGCTCACCGAGGTTATAAGGGATGGTGTGGTCCGGGACAGCATCCCTGTGGCAATAGAATCAGGCAACCTGAAATGGAAACATTTCAACCCTCCCTCAACACCCCTTGCCCCGGGGGGAATCTATCTTGGGGATATCATCCTATTCTCCGGACAGAACAATGGAAACCATGTGAATATCTCTATTACCGGGGGGTACCTGGATTTCAATCCCCTGGAGTGGCTGGATATAACAGTAAGTGGAAACGATCCTGCTATTTTCCGGTCAAGGCTGACAGGAGAGATGGATGTATCCTCATATCTGGATATAGAGGCCGGCGGAGAGGTGAATATGGAGGGTGAAATCCCGGTAGCTTCCTTCCGGCGAACCAGCCTCTCTCATACCGGAGAGCTGCCTGTGACGGCATCGGTATCCATATTTTTCCGGATGGGATACCAGCTCTCCACCGGGGGAAGTGGAAGATGGAGGATATCATTACAGGATAAAAATGATATCCGGGTGGGGATGGAATATCTTAGAGGCTCCTGGGATTCGGAGATGGATATTAAACGCCTGTCCTGCGGCGGTTCAGCTGAATGTGAATCATCCTCAGGTATAGATTTCGAATACTATATTTCTACCAGTATCAAAGTTAGCCTCTATTCGGTAAGGGTTTCTTCATTTAACTTTAATCATAGCTTCGAATTCGACGGTGAGGTGATATATCCTCCCGTAACCGAGTGGATATTAAAGGGGCAGCTGGAAGCTGAAACCGCTTTTTATCCTTCCATTGTAGACCGGTATCTCGAACATCTGCACAATGATTTCCCTCTCTCCGGCGGATTCGTAATCAGCGGCCCCTACTCCACAGATTACTTTTACTTTGTAAGGAGCTGGGGCGAACAGGGTAATGCGGCGGGGCAATTCAGTTTTCCATCTGGAATGGATGTGGATGCCAACGGCAACCTGTATGTATGTGATACCGAAAACCACCGCATCCAGAAATTCACAGGGGAGGGTGAGTTTCTGCTCTCCTTCGGCGGCAGAGGAGTGGACCCCGGGAATTTCAATTTTCCTTGCGACGCGGCTGTTGGCCCGGATGGATCCGTCTATGTGCTGGACAACGGGAACAACCGGATCCAGAAGTTCAACCCCGATACCACCCTGGCGGCGTTATGGGGAAACACCGGAAGCGGGGAGGGGGAGTTTAACAATCCCTACGGAATTGCGGTGGACGGAGAAGGAAATGTCTATGTCACCGATTGTCACAACCACAACATCCAGAAATTCAGCCAGGACGGCGGCTTTATAGACAGCTGGGGGAGTTACGGGACGGGGGAGGGAAAGTTATATTGTCCCATGGGAATTACATTCGGACCAGACGACACCCTCTATGTCGCAGAATGCCAGAATCACAGAATCCAGAAATTCTCGACGGAGGGGGCATCCCTGAGGGTGTGGGGCGGCGAAGGTGAAGAACCGGGGCAATTTAACTGTCCCATCGATCTGGCTTCAGATCAGGAGGGTAATATATACGTTCTGGACAACGGAAACAGCAGAATGCAGATGTTCGATAGCGGAGGTGATCTCATCACCGTTCTGGGAGGTACCGGCACATCGGAGGGCGAATTTGACAGCCCTGAGGGGATAGTTACAGACAGGAACGGATATATTTTCATCTCTGATACAAGAAACAATCGGATACAGAAATATTTTATCAAATAATATATTATAAGTATTAAATCTCCCGCTGTTTACTTCTCTTGATTATAATTAAGCTAAATAAATATAAATTATGATTTGCCTGTAATAATTATAATGATATCATATATCTGAATGGCTCTGGACAGTTTTACCTGATTCAAGGAGCCTGTTAAATTGTACCGCGGGTTGATAAAAATAATAATAACCGTTGCGGTCCTTGATATTATATCTGCACCGACCTTTTCACACCCAAGCCGTTATGATCCCCTGAAGGATAAATACCACAGGATCGAACGGAGCCTTATTCTGGACGGAAGCTGCGTCCACAACATCGGCAACCTCCAGATGAATATCACCAACTGGGGATTTCTGGGTTCACTTCCCAAAAGCAACTATCCCATGGCTGATCTCCCCTCAGCTCAGTGGCCCGCCGGGTCGGGAATCGAATATCTTTACGCGGCAGGTATCTGGGTAGGAGCCAAGATAAATGGCGTTCCCATGGTATCCACAGGGTATCCCGAGATGGAATTCTATCCCGGCAGAAGCTCCAGGGATGTGATCTATTCTTCATTCGAGGGTGATGAATGCGGCTACCGCCATCCTTCACCTATTGCCGATGACGACGGAGACGGAATGGTGGATGAGGAGTGGCTCAACGGATACGATGATGACGGAGACGGGCTGATAGACGAGGACTTTGCCGCTTACGGCAGCCAGATGTATTTCTGTCAGTATTCCGACGACCAGGGTCTCTCCAGGGTAATGTGGCCCGAGCATGAACCCCTTCACATCCGGGTAAGGCAGCAAACCTTTCAGTGGGGTGAAAGGTCGAGGGAAAATTTCATCGCCGTTCACTACTATATAACCAACACCGGAAACAGAACCCTGGATGAAGTATATGTCGGTCTGTACGCTGACCTGGATGCAGGACCCAGAAATCAGGGGAATTACCACATGGAAGACATGCTGGGCAGCTGGGCGGGAGAGAGATGTGCTTCAAAGGATGGCTGGGAATGGCCGGTTGTATTCGACATCAACTATGTTTACGATGCCAACGGGGACAAGGGACGGACCCCCGGCTATTTCGGCATCGTAACCCTCAGGAATAGACGGAGCTGGGTCTGGACCTATGTAAGGTCTTTCAGGGGGCTTCAACCCTTCATAAGCAAATGGGGAGAGCCCACCAATGACTACGAGCGCTACCAGGCCATGTCAAACTTTGATGACAAGGAGCTTGCAGATATACCAGGCGATTACAGGATTCTCATCTCCAGGGGCCCCTATATGAAACTTCCTCCCGGAGAGACCATTCATTTGAACCTGGCCTTTGCCGCCGGAGATGGCCTGGAGGAGCTTCTGGACAATGCCGCTCAGGCAGTACTTGCCTTCGAAGGAAACTGGTTTGATCTCGACGGCGATCCAAAAACGGGGGTTAAGGGGAGGGAATACCCCTTCGTTCCGGAAAAAGAACCCGCCTATGGTATAGACCCCGACCCCTGTGACAGTATTATAGAACTCTACGATGTAGCGGTCAAAGAAACTCTCTGGTGTAATTTTGACTGTTACCGGGAACACTGGCTGTTCAACCACAGAACCTGTATCAGAAAGCCGGGGGCCAAGTTCAAATACTTTCAGACAGGAGTCGACGGAAAGGAGCACCACCTTCCCTGGACAGTGGACGCCGCACCGGTTCCACCGGAGATGAGATTAATCCCCGGCAATGGAAGAATTGCCATTATCTGGAACAATGTAAGCGAGACAGCCTCCGACCTGATGACCGGGTTACATGACTTCGAAGGTTATCAGATATGGCGTGCGGATGACTGGCGCAGACCAACGGGTACCACCAGGCAGAGCGGTCCAGGCATGGACCTGTGGAGCATGCTGGATGAGAGAGACATTATTAACGGGGTTCCACCTGATAAGAATTTCAAATCCCCCCTCCGGAAGGGAGGATGGGAGTATGAACCATGCTCCTATCTTGAAGAAAGGCAGTCCCTGATACAGAGCTTTGAAGAAAACCTGAGATACTCTCCCGGGAATTCAGTCCCCTGCCCCCCCGGAATTCCTGAGTCCGCCTGTGACACCTTGGAGGCATTAGCCCGTTTCAATCTGGGTCTGGAAGGGGGGATGCAGTATTACAAATTCGTGGATCATACTCCAAAGAATGGGATGCACTACTTTTACTCGGTGGTGGCATATGATCATGCTATGGTGAAGGGGGAACCCTCAAAGAAGGGCTGGATAAACAATCCTTCCGTCAATTTCAAATACATCAGCCCCAGACCGGAATCTCAGAAACATACATCCTTCGACCAGAAAAAGATATATGTGGTACCCAACCCGGTTACCACCGGGAGCATGAAACCATGGACTCTGAGCCCCACCAACCGGAATCCTTCCGGAACCAAACTGGAGTTCAGGCACCTTCCCGCCTGCCTTAGCACCATAAGAATATTCACCCTGGCCGGCGATCTGGTTCAGGTACTTACTCATGATGGCGAGGGTGGCAACGGCTCCTGCCCCTGGGATCTGGTCACCAGAAATGGCCAGGATATAACCAGCGGTATTTACATTTTCCAGGTGGATCCGGAGGATGAAAGATTTCAGGAAACAATAGGTAAATTTGTAGTGATAAGATAACGGATTTTAGAATTGAATACCCTCTGACAGGGTGGAAAAACATGACTACAAGAACAGCCAACCGGATGATCCCTATAATTCTAGTTAGTGTTCTTCTGATCACATCATATTGCGAAAACCAGTTTTACGGTGAATTCACCCCCAATAAACAACCTGTCATAATTCTGAGTGGCGGCCCTCCGGAACAAACCGAAACGGTTCACAAGGTTAAATTCAGCTGGATGGGAGACGATCCCGATGGCCAGGTGAAATTCTATGAGTTTGTTATGGTGACCGGCGACCCGCTTGGTTTCGACCCGGCCGATACAACCGGTCTAGATAAATGGACCAGAATAGAACGGACCGACAGCACTTTTACCTTCCGGGCTGATGAACACGACACCAATCTGGTCATAGGCTACAGAAAATTTGCCCGCTACCACAGGACTCATACCTTCTTCATCAGATCGGTGGACAACAGGGGGATGAGATCACAACCGGCTTGCCGGTCATTTACCGCATGGACACTGGCGCCGTATGTGGTTATTACAGAACCGGTCAATCCCCGCCCGGGACAGACCCAGTTTCTCAGCACTGATATAACCTTCAGATGGGAGGCTTACGACCCCATCGGTGCTCCGCAGGACCTGCAGCCGGCCGATTCGATCCGATATCTGTGGACTGTTTACAACAATAAAATTATAGATCAGCTGAATAAATATCCCGAAAACTTTGAGGACAGATGGACCCCCTGGATAAGTTACTCCGCAAAATCCGATTCCGGCGTCTCCACCAGGATCGGAGACAATGAACTGCTATTAAAGGGACACACCTATATCCTGGCTGTTCAGGCCATGGACGAAGCGGGAGCGATTACATCCATATTCAACAACAATAATGTCCGCTCCTTCATGGCCTGCGAACCGACCGGCCCGACCCTGACCATTTTCGAAACCTACATGGGGGCATTCAAATTCCAGGGAACCTCCTTCTCCCCGGCCAAGATAAATGTACCAGAGGGATTCGGGCTGAATTTCAGCTGGAAGGGAGATGCCAGCCAGTATGGTTCGATAGTTTCCGGTTACCGATACGGATGGGACATCACCTCCCTGGATGATCCATCCCAATGGGCTTCCCCGGTAAGACCCAATCTGAAATCCATCCCCGAGAAAAAATTCTTCAGCGGCAACCACACCCTTTTTATCGAAGCTGTAGACCAGCTGGGTGTAAGAACAATAGGGCAGATAGAGATCGAAATATTTGAACTGGACATGCCCAGAAATCTTCTGTGGGTGGACGATTTCCGCTCCGTTGAATTTGATCAGAAATTATTCGCCATACCCACTGAATCGCAGCACGACAGATTCTGGATAAATATCTGTTCAAGGGCGATGGGATTCATACCCACTCTGGATGTATATGACACCAAAGATCATATTTTTAACCCGCCACCCATGGAACTAATATGGGACTACAAGAATATTCTGTGGACCTACACTTCAGATTCATTTTCCTCTGCCTGGCATCAACTGATAGAATTCATCCCGGAGAATACATACCTTAAGAATAAAATTTATAATTACCTTCCCGCCTATATGCAGTTGGGCGGGCACATATGGACGGTGGGCAAAGGGGACTCCAGGGGCGGTTTGAGGGCCAGCATTATCAGCTTGACTCCCACCTTTCCGCTGAATGTGAAGTGTGAAATGCTCAGAACCGGCCTTGGCTGTACCGATTCGTCAGGGGCTGAGTCTATGGTTTACAAGGAGTACTGCGTGACAGTGCTCGACAAGGTACATGGCGGCCTTTTCAAAAAACTGAAAGATATTCACGAAAGAGGACCCGAATATGATGCCATCAGTTATATTATAAAGGACAGAGACAATCCGGTAACCAACAGCATTCCGGGAATGCCGGATTCTCTGAAACTCTGGAACGAAGTCACCAAACCCGGACGTTTCTTCGATCCGATGGAGCGGGGATTCACCTATGGAGAAGTATATGATCCCGAATACTGGATGCGTGCCTCCGGCCTGGAGAGTCAACCATGTTTCAACCCCCTCTACAGAATCAGAACAAGAATGGCCTTTTCCCCCATCGACAATACCGTTATTGCCTTCTGGCTGACAAAGCATGCGGATGTTAAAGCAGTGGCGGAAGGAACGGTTGCAGCTCCTTCTGTCCACTTCGGCTTTCCCCTCTGGTTCTTCGACAGGGAACAGGCTAATGCCATTGCAGATGCCATTTTTGATAGATGGAATATCCTCCCCCCGGCCGGCAGAGAATACGGAAAAGCCACTCCAGATTGAATTTCCCCGGAAATCAATGTCAAAAACCGGACCGGATATTAAGAAGGGGCGGGCTGGATCTGTTGAAAAGTGATAAGAGGGCACTTTTACTATTTCCGGCCAGTTACAGTGACATCTGACCTGCAGAAGCCCCGGTCGATTCCGGATATATAATATTTCAGGCTTATGAATATTTTGGTATCAGCAGGCAGTATAATATATTATAATTATTATGTAAATTGGCTCCATTAGCACCTTTCTGAACTGAAGGAGCCTGTAG
>CAZTHK010000035.1:0-16557 GCA_964613215.1 uncultured bacterium
CCAAGGGGTGGCAGGTTAAAACCGGAATGAGTGGCAACTTTCACCGGAATACACAGGGTGAAGAAACCGGCCTTCACGCTACGTTGCACCACCAGCAGAACGATGATGATCACGGCAATCACGATGGGAACCATCCGTTTCATGTCACGCGGTCCGAGATAAGCCATGGTGCCTTCAACAATTGGCCGGCCGGCCACATACAATTTTTCGGGGCCTTCATAGCTATTTGCCAGTTCGAGCAGGCGATGATAGAATTCAAGTGAGAAGACGTCATCCTTAATTTCGGCTATCACCACGGTAACGGTTTCTTCAGGATTGACCAGCCGTTCATAAATCATCTCATTACCACGAACACTTTTACCCAGGGAGTTGAGCTCTTCTTCGCTTTCGGGCACCTTTTTAAAAAAGGGCTTTACCTCCAGCCCCGATTCGGTGCCCACGATATTATCTGCTGTGTACAAAGAAGTAACATCGTCTTTTTCTATTTCATCCATTTTCTGCAGTTCTTTGGTCAGCTCTTTCACCTTTTGAAGCGTGCTGCTATTGTAAATACCTTTCTTGTTCTCGATGGCGATCATAACGCCGTCCCGGATATTAAACCAATCTTCAGCCTCATTGCTGTATACGAAGGCCGGGTGTTTCTCGGGCATATACTCATCAAGATCGGTTTCCATGCGTGTGTTTTTTTTCATTACGACTAAAAAAACAATGCTGATGAGCAGAATAAACGCCAGCAGTGTTTTTGGAAACCTGAGAATTCGTTGAAAAAATGGAGCCATAATTTAACCTCGCTCATAGTAAATACTTACTTACATTGCTTGATAAAAAAATTTATTGTGCCAACACTCGTTGTATGCATTCCCAGAGTTTGGCGCCCTCTTTTTGCAGATCAAATGCATAATGCGAAAGCCGCCACTGGGTCACGAGAAGCCGCAGGGCACCCATGACCATCACGGTCATTTGATCTGGGTCGATATCTTTGCGGATGTGACCATTTTGCTGCCCTTTTACAAGAATGAAAGAAACAATCTTTTGTGACTCCTGCATGATTGAGAAGACAGTATCGGCCAGCTGCTTTTCATTCTGAAAAATTTCTTCGGAAAAAATGACAGCCGCCATAGCCGGATTGTCGGCAAACAATTGAAAATGCTGATTAAAAACTCCTTTGAGCTGCATCAGAGCAGGCAATCTCTTTTCCTGAATCTGTTTTTGCATTGAAATTTTATGGTCTTTAAACATCTGCAATATACCAAGCAGAATGTCAGTTTTTTTTGCAAAATGCCGGTAAATCGCTCCCTCGGTTTTACCGATTTTTTTTGCCATATTCTTGATCGTCAGATGCTGGATACCTTTTTCGGCAATCAAATCAATAGCAGAACTGAGTATGTCGATTTGTTTGTCTGTAAAAGTTGTCATTGCTTCACCCTCGTGAGTAAATATTTACTCACAACATACAACTCCGATTTTTATTTGTCAAGTTTTTTCTCAAAGGAGAGGGAATCAAATACAAGGGCCACGATAAACGGCTTTGTCTGTGTTCACACCCTGATTATTGTATTAGCTTAAAAATCGCAGCCAAATAATTCTTGCAGGGATATCCCATCCAGAATCAATGAATGAATTAACACTCCGCTTTCGCCAATCTCAAAAACAATGTGGTTGTTTAAGGTAAATTTCTTGATAATTGTATACACTTATCAGTTCCCAAAGCATTTTGTATCAATTTTAAAGAATAAGTTAAACGACCAAGCTCACCGCCGGCGGCAATGAAGCGCAGCGGAATTGCCGTCCGGTGCAGCGCCTTGTTAGCCACTGATTTGTAATGATAGAAAACCTTGGATTGCATTAGAATAATCTCCATGCAGCCAGCATGACGATAAACGCGCCACCGTAGATGCCCGGGATGAGATAAAGTGGCAAACTACGCCAGCCGGAACTGGGGACATGTTCAGCAATCAGCTTGCGAACGACTACCAGACTTAATGTCACACCTACAGCCATGAGCACGAAGGAGAGGGCTGTCAATGTAGGATCGAGCCAAGATGGCAGTGCGGAAAGTTCTGTTGTCTTGTCTAAAATGCCGTGTGCTGTTGTCTCGCCGATAGGATCGAACACTACATATTGCCAGTAGGGAATGCGCGAGTTCATCTTGAGCAAGGCCTTAATGGTATGCGCCGCAGCCATGATCGGAATGAAGGCTATACCAAAACGCAGCAAATATTCACCTATGGGAAGACGGCCACCGACGAGACGAAACATGGCGAAGGGAACGAACCAGAGCAACGCGGGCAGCCCTACAAATAACGTCAGTGATTTCACGAGACCCGCCCCCCATGTTCCCCCCGCGCCGAATGCTTGTTCAATGCTGACCGGCAACCACATCAATAAGGCCTTGGTTACTGACCACTCTGTGAATACCTCGTAAATCACAAAACCTGACACAACGAGACAGAAAGCGACTTGTGCTGTGGTGAATGACTTCAATTCCAACATGTCTTTGAACCAACGCCTCCGAAACCACCCGGGATTGGGGCGAGTCTCGAGGCCGGGGTTGTTACGGTCGCAGGCTTTCAAACATTGACCGCAAAGAAGGCATTGTGTGTTGTCCTCCAATTTCCCGGGGTAAAGTGCAACACCGCAACTGTGGCCCTGGAACTTATATGCGGTTTTGTTCGATACGCATGATTTATCCTTGCAGGTTTGGCAGACAGACTTGTCCTTTACACCCCATCCGAATGGGGCAAGTCGAGCGTAAAAACCAAGTAAATGCCCCACGGGACAGACATGAGCGCAAAAAGTGTTGCGAGAGAACAGCAGGCCAGAGACAATAGCCGCAACAAAGAGAAAAATCATGTAGATCGCCATCCGAAAAGGAACACGATGGATAGCCAGTGTGTGAATTCCAATGAACAGAATAAGAATGTAGAATGCGGTGATAACCCAACCGGATCGGAAGAAGGCGGGAGGCTTGCGCCTCAGGCCAACCTTGGCAGCCATGGTCGTCGCCAACTCCATCGGACACACCATACACCAGGCCCTACCGAAAAAGACCGCTAACAGGATAATCAACGGCCACCAATATGACCAGACAATCAGGTTGGCTACATTTGTGTTTCGAAGCACTTTGGCATACGTCATGTCACCTGTGTTGGCAGCCAATCCACCAATAATCAACAAAATAAAAACGCCAAGAGTGAGTATTTGCACCCCAAGCGGAACCCACGTGAGTCTGAGCAATCGGTTTATCAAATAAGTCATCTTGTGTGCTTTCTCTTTATGGCTAACGTAGCCATCACCGGCGGGAAATGGAGCGCCAGCGGAATTGCCAGTCAGAGTTGATGCGGTTGTTAGGCAATATTTTCAGCACTTTCCTATCTGAACACCCATTATCTTAACGCCATCCTTTGTCTTCATTGACAATGTCGCTGGTTCGGTAATCAGACATTGACCTGTTTCAAGGTTAGCTGTTTCTTTATTCACCGACACTTCAGCCGCTCCGTTAACGACAAAGAAGATAACATAAGATTCCATTTCACAAGTTGGCATCTCTCCTCTGGGTGGAAGTTCGATAATTCTTGCTTTAAATTCTTTGGCTTTGTAAAAAACATTCTTATCCCTTTCCTCATATGGATAGGATTGCATTGTTTTAAGATCATATACCTTCATCGTCTTTACCTCCTTTTGCTTTATGTGGATTTTCAGCACTCCACTCCATTATTCTTTCAATGGATAGACCCATGATGGCAACAAATCCAATCGTCAGGACAAGTCGAGCAACCATAAATCCTGGCCCAAGAAATTGAAGCTCGACCATTTCCTGGGGTATTTTTATACACGCCCACGCAGAAAGAAAAATAATAATATTGGAAATCCGGGCGCCCTTCCTAATCAATGAAGCAGCTAAAGGGAAAGCCACATAGAGGGGGCCAGTCGGTAAGGCGCCAAATAGAATGGCAAGAGAAAAGCCTTTTATCCCGGATGTTTTTCCTAAATATTTTTCAACCATTTCTTTGGGTACCCACACCATGAAAAGACCCATTAAAACCATCACACCAGGAAGTATCCAGATCATTTCAACAAAGAATGTCCATGAAGCCACAGTTACTGCCTCTTTTTTGCCGGGGAAAAGTGATAATAAGGCAATCGCGATTATCAAAGTAATAGCGAGGAATATTGCATCTCGTTTCAATCCGGAGTTTTCTGTATTCTTTCTCATAATATTGCCCCCATAATGAGAGCAATAATAATTGCAATACCAAAACTTATCACATTCCTGAGCAAAGCCATTTTTTTCCCTAACATCTTTATTTCCAAGGGGAGTGTTACCACACCAATCATCGTTAAGCTTGCAATAAATACTGCCACTGAAGTAATTGATGCACCACTTTCAATTAGAGATGCTGCTAATGGAAAGGAAATTAAAGAAGGTATATGTAATACAGCTCCTAACAATGCCACAATAAATACTCCCCAGAAACCTGCTTGCTCACCAATTAATCTCGAAATTTGACTTTTCGGGACGAAACCTAAAAGAAGACCGATAAAGATGATAATAATGAAAACTATTGGAAGAACGCGGACAAAAGACTTCACCGCTACTCTCAGGGACTGTTTGGTTTTCCCCTTATTCTTGAGAAGAGAGATGAATAAGCAGGCAAAAGCGAAAAGATTTATCACTATAGCTGTTGAGTTTACTATCATTGACCTCCCGTTGAGCCTGTAATTCTTCCGCCTAACGTCCAGCTTCAGCTGCGGTCGCCGGCTGGCGCGGCGGCTGCAAAAGCAACCGTTGTGCTAAGGGCGCCGAGCTTGCTTGCAGCCGGCGTGACAGGGTAGAACTGTCAGCTGCAAGCGATAGTAGATACCCACGGGCAAGCCCGTGGCACTGACTACAAAATTACGAGCTTCGCTCGACGCCCTTCGGGCGAGTTCCCATTCACCCACGTGCAAGCACGTGGAACTCTGCCCTGCGGGTTATTAGACGGAACTAACCATTAATACTATCTACTGTCGCTTTCTCGGGTATGGTGCTTCTAGCATTTCTACCCAAGACCGATCGGCTGCTCTCTCAAAACAGGATTCAAACCATTTCCACTTATCTTGTTAGCAATGCTCCTTATTCTTCAAAGTGCTGCCCTGATCCTTCAAATGCAATACATACAGCAAAATGCAGCCGATGAGTATCACGATCTCCTGCCACAAGGACAGCCAATCGCGCCCCTTTTCCTTCGCAACAGTAGAGAAACAACCGCAAGTAAGATCAATTCCGCGAAAAAGTGCCCAGGCAATACCTAGAACGAAGATCAGCATTAACCCGCTCATTAGCAAGGCCGCGGATCTTACCCATATGCCCGCTATTACTGTCAATCCAATAACTACTTCCAGGGCAGCCAGCCAGACTGCGGCGAGGTTAACCAGATCGGCCGGCAGGATATCGTAATTCATCATGATATCGGCAAATCGATCTGGATGGGCCATTTTGTCCCAGGCTGCAATCACAAATACGCCTCCCATGACAACCCTAAGCAGGAGTTTAATGTTCCTTTTCAGATTTGTAGTCATGGCAAGGCCTCCTGTTTTTTTTCTGCACGAACCATGGGCAATTCCGCCTTTTTCCAAGCTTCGATGCCTCCTTTGACCACAACTACATTCTTATACCCGTCCTGCATGAGTCTCTTGGCTACCCGGGGGGCGAGCATGCAGCCACTGCCATAGCAATAAATGTAGAGGGTTGCGTTTTTCGAAATCTTGTCCGCAAAATCTTTAAAAGTCTTCCGGTACCCGTTGTATGGTAGCCAGACAGCCCCCGGGCACCGTTCCTTTTCGAAACTCGATCTTCCTCGGGTATCCACCAGAAAGGCTTTCCCTTCCTCCATCTGTTCTGTCTTAGCAAAGGCCTCCTTAACTGTAGCGAAACGAAACTGGTCCCAGATATGAGCCGGTATCCCCGGCACTTTTACCTCTTCCAGGGTCAGAGGCAGTTTCATGGGGTGAAAATGATTCCAGACCAGCCCCAGGACTAAACCCGTGATCAACATCACCATAATGTTGCGTAGATCCAATAATACTACTTTCATACTAATCTTCGATCTTGCTAACACATAACCGGCTGGCAATGGAGCGCAGCGGAATTGCCAGTCCGAGTTGATGCGGTTGTTAGGCCTTCGGTTTTACTCCTTCAATAGTCGCCGAACCAATATAATCCTCAATCTTGCTTCCGGGCGCCCAATCACGTATAAAGGTCTTGCTCTCATCTCTCGGCCTGATACATATGTTTTCAAAGCCAGCTTGCCGTAACATTGATTCCAGTTCAGGGATGGAGGATGCGCCGCTCACACATCCAGTATGCATTGCCATATCTTTCTTTACAGAGTCAGGCATTTCGGCGGTGGCAACGACATCCGAAATAGCCAGCCGTCCGCCAGATTTCAATACACGGAACGCCTCGTTGAATACACTTTGTTTTTCGGGAGAAAGGTTGATTACACAATTCGAGATGATAACATCAGCAATCCCATCGGCACCTGGAAGATTTTCCATCTCTCCCAATCGAAATTCAACATTTCTAAATCCGGCTTTTTCAGCATTCCGACGGGATGTGGTGATCATCTCCGCTGTCATATCGACGCCGATAATCTGTCCATTGTCTCCAACGGCTCGTGCTGCCAGAAAACAGTCGAACCCTCCGCCGCTACCGAGATCAAGAACCGTTTCGCCGGGCTGCAATGAAGCGATAGCTTGCGGATTGCCACACCCAAGGCCCATGTTGGCTCCTTCCGGCATAGAAGCCAGATCCTCGCTGGAGTAACCCAAGCCACGCGAAACATCTGCCGCATTTACCTCGCTCGGTGTTCCACAACAGGATGAATGTGAACAACCGCAGGCCGGGCTTCCTGATGTAGCAATTTTGCCGTAGTTCTTCCGAACCTCATTGCGGATCTCGTCATTATTACGTTTGCCCATCTCAGTGTCCTCCTGTACGCCTATTGGCCTTGGCCTAACTGAATAACCGCAGTATAATCCCACTGTATAATACGAATAAATTCATTTATCTTATCCCGTAAGATTTCCGTAACCGCATACTACCAAATTAATTCCCAATCATGCAAGCTTTAATATATACTGCGAGAGCTTTGCAGTATAATTCTATAATTCCTCCAGCGGACTTTTCACCCCCTGCCCTCCCCTGTTAAAAACATGTATAAACCATGGTTGTTGACACATCCTTGTGACGGTGAAGCTCCTGAGGCGAAGGCACTCCATCACCCGAAGGCCCGAACTGTACATCAGAGATGCCAGCAGCCAATCTCTACCCTTTAGATGAGCCAGGACGGCTCGGACCTCGTTCTTTGAAAGTACTACGGGAACTCTTACCGGTCTCTTTGCCCTGACTATTCCGTCAATCCAATCCATATCCATCTGAAGGACTTCCCTGTAGAGAAAAAGAATGGCGCTGAGAGCCTGGTTCTGTGTGGAGGCGCTGACTTTACTTTTGACGGCAAGATATGACAGATACCTTCTGATTTCGTTTTTACCCATATCGCTGGGATGGCGTTTATTATTGAAAATAATAAATCGCCTTATCCAGCCCGTATAAGCTTTCTCTGTCCGGCGGCTGTAATGTTTCGCTCTTATCGCCTGCCGCACTCTATCCAGTAACTTTACTTTTTTTACTCTGTAATCCGAATCATTTACTCGCAAAATATCACAGAGTTTAACTTATTTGATTCTTTTATCATCCCGGGATATCCCTTGCAATCGGGGAATCATAAAAGGGAGTGGTTACCGGAATGGATATCAATGCAACCCTGGAGATCGGAATGATTCCGGCAATGTCGGTTGTGGGTGTGGTGTACCTGTTATCCAGGGTTGCCGGAAAAACAGGCGGAACCTACCTGGGAGCGGTACTGGCGGGTGAGGATAAAACGTTGAGAAGATATATGGGGCTTGCCCTTCTCCCCCAGGCGGGGGTAGCCCTGGGATTTGCCCTGATCGTTAAATCAGCTTTTCCCTCGGAAGGATCGGATATCTTCCTGGTGGTAACCGCCACCACCGTGTTCTTCGAAATCCTGGGACCGATCCTGACCAAGACCGCCCTTAAGGCCGCAGGGGAAACAGGCTGATACTTCAGCAATTTCCCGGGAGGGATGAATAAACCGGTACCTTATCTTGTCCCCACTCCCCTGGTTAAAAGAAAATATCGAATTTCTTATAATTCGAATCATCCCCTGGAATATCTGCCAGCAAGGATTCCCTCCGAGATATCCCGGGCCTGTTTTATCCTGTCCGCCATCCCTATACCGTCCCGAATGTTACCTATCAGTATCAATCCCGGATATCTCTTCTCCGCTTTCGCGATCGCGTCAAGTCTCTCTTCGCTCTCGACGCCGTACTGGGGAATTGCGTGCTCATACCTCATGATTCTCAGCAGGTCCGGTTTGAATTCCACCAATTCGAACATCCGGGTTAATTCCTCCGCCAGGATATTTTCGATCTCGGAATCACTTTTTTGGAACATCTCCTCCCGCCTGATACCTCCCATGAAAACGGATAATAAAGCTCCTTCTCCGGGAGCCCTTCCCTCAAGAAAGGACGACATGAACAGAGCGCCGAGTATATCCCTGTTCTCGATATACGGAACCAATCCCCCGAAGCCTTCCAGAGGGATCCCCTCCCATCGATGGAAACCGACTGCCACCTGGACCACCCTGGCGTATCTCAGATTGTCTATATCTCTAAGCAGATCTCTATGGATGAAGGGAAAAGCGCCCGATATCCCGTAAGAGCCTATGGTTGAGACGACCATCCGGCTCCTGATCCTGCGTGCTTCGCCGGATATACTGAAAGAGGTTTCAAAACCCCGCTCGAGGGGCTTCGCTTCGATCCGGTCCGCTCCGAGAACAACCCTCTCTTTTCCCACCGATTCGGCAAGGGCCCCGGTCATGTTGTCCAGACCGCCCTTCACGGAAAACAGATCCCCGGTGGCTTTCTTCTCAAGTTCGCCTTTCTTCTCAAATTTCTTCCTTATAGCCCCCCCGATGAAACTGCCGTAATCCTGCTCGAGATTGTAGAGCTTCGGCAGCGCGTATTTGGGCACTATCAGGGCAGGGTCGCCTGCGTAGACACCCAGAATGAAAGGGTCCACGGCGTAGTGGAGAAAACTTACCCCCAGCCTCCTTCTGACCATCCGGTCCAGAGTTTCTTCCGGGTCGGTCCCACGGGGGCGGAAGGGTTCCCAAAGGAGGCGAACCTTGTCCCTCCATGAAAACAGGGTCGTTGTCACACCCCCGATCAGACCCGAGGGAAGCCTGTGCCAGCGGCCCTTTTTCCAGACATACCGCTTTTTAGCCGAATCATCAGGGATCTCCAGTTCGCACCCATCCGATAATTCCTCGAATAACTCAGCCACCTCGCCGTATTTTATCACCCCCGTATTGGGCCCTTTCTCGAACACGAAACCGTCCGAACTCTCCGTATGTATAACACCGCCGGGACGGTTCTCCTTCTCCAGGACAAGGATGTCCCCTTCTTTCCGGACCAGATTGTGAGCAAGGGTCAGTCCGGTAAGGCCCGCGCCGATGATGACGATGTCAGCTTTCTGATTCATATTACCCCGGGATCAAATCGTCCTGGAATACCGGCCGCCCCTGTCCTCCAGTCCGGGATCCAGCGCCATGGCGACATTCCGGATCAGGAAGAATCCTTTCGGTTTGACCTTCAGCCGGTCCTGCCTGTATTCCACCAGTCCGTCCTGAATAAAGGGCTTCAACTTGTCCGGATGAAATTCCAGGATCTCCTTAAGCTCTTCGACTGATATGCCGTTTTCCGAAGATATTATCTTAAAGTCTGCGAAATGATTGCACATTACCTGGTTTATTACGCGGCGGATAATCTTTTCCCGGCTGTCAAGACGATAGCCTCTCATCACAGGCAGGTCCCCTCCTTCGATAATACCCATATAATCTTCCAGAGAACGGGCGTTCTGTGAATAGCCCTCGTCCAGCTGGTTTATGGCGGTAGCTCCGAAGGCGTAAACCTGTCCGGTGGTCTCACGGGTGCAGTAGCCCTGGAAATTCCTGTGCAGCTGGTTCTTCCGGAGAGCCCGATAGAGCTCGTCATCCGGCCTGGCGTAATGGTCCATTCCTATGGCCCGGTAGCCGGAAGCGGTCAGCAGCCTGAAAGAGTCCACCAGCATCTCGATTTTATCATCGGCCCCGGGAATATGGTACTTCTCAAGTTTTTTCTGGTGCGGCTTAAACCATGGGACATGAGCGTAAGAGAAGGTAACCAGCCTGTCCGGAGATATTTCTATGGCCCTTTTCACACTGGCCATAAAATCCTGGTACCTCTGACCGGGCAGACCGTAGATCAGGTCCAGGTTGATTCCCTTGAAGCCGGCTTCCCTGGCGGCGCGGCAGATATCTTCCACCGGATGCCGGGAGGGTATTCTGTTGAGCCTTCCAAGTATTTCGGGATTGAAATCCTGAACCCCGATGCTGACCCGGTTGAATCCCATATCATGCAGGCTGGCCAGATCAGCGAGCTCCATATAGGCCGGACTGCACTCCAGTGCTATTTCCGCGCCTGAATTAATGGAGAATTTTGATTTGATCCGGTTCATAACTTCTTCGATCCAGTTGAAAGAAACCGAATTGGGAGTTCCTCCGCCCCAGTGAATCTGGGTGACTTCACGGCCCGGTTCTATATATCCTGAAACTTCCTCGAACTCCTGAATAAGCGCAGTGAAATAACGGTCCACCGTTTCTTCGTCCCTGTATATATTGGTGTTGCAACCGCAGAAATAGCAAAGCCGCGGACAGAAGGGGACATGAATATAAAAAGAGATATTTTGCTGGTCCCTGCTGTTGGAATCTCTTAACAACCGCACCAGCTCCTCTTCACCGAAGTCATCGGAGAAACAGGTGGCAGGAGGATAACTGGTATACCTCGGTCCTGCGACGTTGTATTTATTTATCAACTCTTTGCTTATCATCCCTTGCACCTTTCCGCTCTCTTCAGCCCGGGGGACATTTCAGGCGCCTCGGCCACTTCGGGATCATAGTAGAGGCGCCCGATGAGCAGTGTGACGGTCAACCCCAGAAGCGCCTCTATTACGAACAGCCCCCCATATCCCAGCAGGTCTCCTATCCTGCCGCTTATTACCACAATCAGCAGAGCGCTGAGGTGGGTCAGGACTATCTGTATGGTATAATCAGTTCCTTCCCTCCCCTTTCTGACGGTATTCATCGAGATGGTATATATTCCCACGGCACACATTCCATAGGCGCTCCAAATCAGCGCGACCCCAATATAAATAAAAACCGTCGAAGCATCGACCAGTGTCAGAGCCGATATATAGAGCGCGCTGAGAAATCCATATCCGGCAAAAAGGCGCAGGGCTCTTTTGTTACCCAACCCTTTCATCAGATAACCGCCGAGAAAAGAGCTTCCGGCCCCGCAGGCCGTGCCGAAGATGCCGATAATAAAAGCGATCTCCTTGATGCTATATCCCTGATCGACCATAAATGGTTTAAGCATCGCCAGGATACCGATGATTCCCGAGTAGTAAAGAACCAGCAGGACGACCCGCCGGCCTATCCTGTACTGTCTGAAGAATCCCTGGATATCTCTGGGGGACACCCTCTTTTTTGGAATATTACCGGAGGATACGAGAGGCTTATCCTTTCTTTTCTCCCTGTACCTCAATATTGGCAGCAGGGCCAGCAGTACGATCCCGCTGAGCAGGAACATGAGGTGTTTCCAGCCGATAAGCGAATAGAGTATCAGCAACACTCCGCTGCCCAGCAGTGATCCCAGGAAGTTGCCGGAGGACTGCAGGCTGTTTCCGTATCCGCGCTCTTCCTTCTTCAGAACCCTAATGGCCAGAGCGTCTGAAGCGATATCCTGTGTTGCCGAAATGAAAAAAGCGAGTATCATAAGTACTATGATGGTAGTGAACCGGGTGCTGAGGTCGAAGAATCCTATAGCCATGATGACAACCGCGTAGAAAACCTCCGAACCCAGTATCCATCTCCTGTAATGCATGTCGCTTTCGGCGTTCCGGTCCACGAAGGGGGCCCAGAGGAATTTTATTACCCAGGGGATCTTTACCAGTTGCAGAAGCCCTATGCTGGAAAGCGAAAAGTTCTCCATCCGCATTATCACCGGCAGAACGGTGGAAAAGAAGCTCATCGGTATCGACTGGGCAAGATATAAGCTGAAGAGGATGCTGTATTTCTGCCTGGCTTTCAATAGATGCCTTTTCAGTTAAATTTTGTTGAAAGGCTAAGTCCGTATGTTGCGGGAAGACCTCTCTGTGCAAAGGCCGTACGAAGGGGAGAGAATTCAAACAGGAAAGTGTTGTAATCCTTTCCAAAAATATTCTTGCCCCATAGCGAAACGCCGAAATATCCGGTCACCGCGGTCAAACGCAGGTTTAAGGTCCCGTAATAATCCTCCTGGATGGTGTTGGCGTCATTCCAGAAGTGTTTGCCGATACCCTGATAGT
Organism: uncultured bacterium; assembly: GCA_964613215.1. Classification (GTDB taxonomy): domain Bacteria; phylum Krumholzibacteriota; class Krumholzibacteriia; order Krumholzibacteriales; family CAZTHK01; genus CAZTHK01. Next base: position 12,509 of record CAZTHK010000035.1, read on the forward strand.
AACAGTGAAGCCTCAATTCGCTCAGACTGCCGGAATCGAACCCGTAGCGGTAATCACTCCCGATATTTACAGTCATCCTCGGAATATAGGGGATGTAGTTTCCAGAGTAATCCGTTTGAGGATCCCTCTGATAGCGATCGAATTTCGCTTCGGTATAGGCATAATTCAGGAAGAATTCCAGGTCCGCTGAAGGACGCAGCCTCGCTTCCAGCTCGCCACCCAGACTGTGGGATTCTCCGGCGTTCTTGAGCATGGCTCCCTGGCCACTCGGAACCGGCTGATAGACCTGCTGATCTTCCCATTCCGTATAATACAACGCCGCGTTCATTCTGATCGACCTTCCCGGCAGAACGCCCTTGAACCCCAACTCATAATTGGTAGTGAATTCCGGCCCGAAGGTCCTGTCCATGTCCCTCTCTATGGTGGAGTTGAATCCACCGCTTTTATAGCCCCGGGTTACGGTGGCGTACTGTACCACATCCTCATTCCAGAAATAACTTAAAGAAAATTTTGGCAGAAGGACGTGGTCGATCATAGTCTCTTCAAATTCGTCCTGCAGGGATCTGCTTCCCATCATTTCCCTGTCATACCGGTAGTCCAGGGTGGTTCTCTCCGCTTCATACCTCAGGCCCGCAGAGAGTTTAATCCCATCCACGAACACTCCGCGGTAGTCCAGCTGTCCGAAAACAGCTCCTCCGGTTATCTGTTTGTCGTAGCTCTTGAACTTGGTCATCTGGCCGGGCAGATTATACTTGCTGACGGCGTCCTGGCCGTAATGCATGTTCACCTGTTTGTCGCGGTCCTGGAGATAACCGAATAACCCCCCTACGTAATTCAATCCGGCCGGATCGTTGTCCGAAATGTTGAGCTCCTGAATATAAAACCTGTTCTCCCGCTCCTGAAGAACCCTGAACATATCCCGGGAGGTAAAGTCCTGGTCTATGTCCTGGCGGTCATCCACCATCTGAAAGGCGGATACGGATTTCATGCTAAAGCGGGTCCACCGTTTATTGGCTACCAGGCCCGCGGTGGCAAGATCACGGTCATAACCGCACTGGTGATTATAGCTTATCTCTGCCAGAGAATCTCCGTCCTCAGTCATGGAATACGGATAACCGTCGTTTTCGGCCCTGCTGGCTTCCAGAATCAGGTGAAGGTCCGAATCCTCAGAGACGAAATAATCCAGCTTCATTCTGCCGGCCAGATTGTTCTCCCCCCCGATTGTCTTGCCAGTGAAGACGTTATGGTAATATCCATCCTCATAACCATAGTCGGCAGCCAGGGAGATACGCAATTTCTCCCTGTCTGCCGGTACATGCTGTTTCAGGAAAATATTCCTCCGGTCATAAGTGCCATAACCCAGCCTTACTTCCGTGCTTTTTTCCGGTCTGGATTGGCGGGTGTAGATCTTTATCAGACCGCCCAGCGAATTTCTTCCGTAAAGGGTGCCCTGAGGTCCTCTCAGAATCTCTATTCTCGATATATCGAACAGGTTGAAGTTAAAGGTGGCCTTATCGAAATACGGGATATCATCCACGTACAGGCCGACAGCAGGCTCGTTTATTCTGGTTCCGATACCGCGGATGTATATGGGGGAAGTAAGGTTAGTGCCGTAATCTGGCATATGAAACCCGGGCGCCACGGAAGTGATATCGGTCAGATCCTCGATCCCTTTACTCTCCTTCTCATACTCCGAAAGTGTGTAGATAGCGGCGGGCACCTCACGGGCCTTTTCCAGCTTTTTGTCGGCGGTCACCACTATGGTGTCGGTCATCATTATTTTCCGCTGCTTCCTCCGATTATCTTCCGCCCGGGAATTTTTTGCTTTATCCGTCTGAGCGTAGACCGAAAAAGCAATTATTAAGAATAAAAACGTTAAGGCGGATACTTTCGATCTCATTCAAGGTACTCCTTATTAAAACAAGGGGCGGTCTGGAGATATACAGGCAAAACCGGGTCCGGTCAACGCTCTCTTCTTTTTCTTCCGGGGTTTTCTGGATACCATCCCCTCCTGACTCTCTTCTCCTGCTCGATTATTTCCCCGATTCCCCACAGGTACGTAAACCCCAAGATACTAAAAATTGATGAAAGTACAAAGGAATCGATATACAATGACAGAATCAGGGCTGCTATTCCTATTATAAGGAATCCTTTCCAGAAACCCTTGCCGAAATGGTACTCCGCTGCTATGGTGGTGTATCTTCCCAGGGCTATGATAAGAAAAGCGGCCATTCCGATAATCAGTCCGGTAAGGTTATATGACTGTATAAATACTCCCATGGTCAGTCGTGCTCCCGTCTGGGATTGCGCCTGGTCTGTCCTTTCAGCGCTCTTTGATGCTGCCTGAAGATCTCTATGGCGCTCCAGAACAATGAGAAGCCCAAAACTCCCAGTATAACCGAAACAAAAATATTCTTCTGGAAAACCGAAAGGGCCGAAAAGAAGGCCCCGGAGATGACAAAAGCCGGCCAGGCCTTCAGTCCGAAACGATATTCCGCCAATTTGACTACAGGATGGAAAATACCTATAAGGAAGAAGGAAACCAGCCCGATAAGGAATCCTTGAATATTTAGGTCATTCAGCATATCTGTCAGATTCCTCGTCCGCCCTTGACATCTGCAGATCCGGGCAGCTTTTTTTTGAAAAAATTCCACGATCTCCACACCAGGGTTTTCAATGGCTTTAAAAAATAAGAAATGTGGTCTCCAATGTCAAAATCAAAAGGAGCGGATCCTGATATCATCCCAGCGAGGGGAACCATTATCCGGGGTCCAAAAAGCCGCTCCATGCCTAAAAGCCGTTTTTATTTTTTGAATTCCTCCGGTTATGTATTACAATTCGGGTGCCGGGTCGACCGGTGTTCTATTTCTCTTCCGGCAAGGAGAACCTATCTACAGGGAGGGCTCATGCGATGGTTCATTATAATATTACTCACCGTGAGCCTGTCGACCTGCTCCGGGTCAGCCCCTTTGAACCGTAATGGAAATACCTGCGGCAGTCCTTCCGGGAAGCTCCGGGGCAGAAAGATCGTGGTGACCGCTCCCTCGGGTTACTCCCGCCGGCTGGCCGGCCTTATCGAAAAAGCGGGGGGCAAGCCAGTTATCCTTCCAACCATCGAGACGGTAATAAATCCCGAGAGCTCCGGAATAGACCGCATACTCGATCATCCCCGCCGCTACGATCTGGTGGTCTTCTCCAGCCGTAAGGCAATTCAGGCGTTCTTCCAACGTTTCCGGGAGCGCCGTCTCCCCGATTCCATTCTCCATCGCTTCAGGTTTTCCGCCATAGGCAAGGATATAGATTATCTCAGAGAGAATTCCGGCCGGGATGCAGCGGTCGACCCGGCGGAACCCAGCCCCAGCGGAATAGTCGACGCTTTAAGAGAAATTGAAGGCGCGGAGGAATGGTCCGTAGCCGTGATAGCCCCCAGGGTGACCGGCCTGACAGAACCCGATGTGATCCCCCGGTTCATGGAAAACCTCGAGGAGCTGGGAATATCCGCTGATAAGATAGAGGGATACATTACCCGTCCGGCCCCCGCGGGAGAATATAAACGGGAGTTGAATCTGATCAAGAACAGGCGGGTTGATATAATTGCCTTTACCAGCGCTACAGAGATAGAGGCGCTGAAACTGCTGTTGGGCGGGACCAGATGGCTCAACCGGAACACTGTAGCCTGCTTCGGGCCCTATACCGCCGCCAACGCCCGCGGGATGGGAGTGGAGGTGGACTTTACCGGCAAGGATTTTCATTCCTTCGAAGGGTATGTCGACGGCATAGCGGAATTTTTACGCCGGCATTAGATAACCATGGACAAACCTGTGGCACTTAATCAAAATACGAGCTTCACCCGCCGCCCATTCGGCCGGAGGCACCATAGCATTTAGCTCGCTGATTTACTCCTTGATAACATATATTACGCCGCTTATACCCTCAAGGTCAGAGTCCTGAGTCCACAAAGTAGCTTCATATGCTCCGGTTCGACACTTGGCATATTAACTAGTTCCTGTTGCGGAAAGAAGATATAGAAAAAACATGCCTGATCCTTT
>CAZTHK010000036.1:0-15533 GCA_964613215.1 uncultured bacterium
CGACCGGCTCCTCTCAGCCGGCTAGAAATGACACCCCCTTCCCCGGGCGCTCACCGCAGCAGTACCATCTTCCTGGTAGCGGTAAAGTTACCGGATTCGATCTTGTAGAAGTAGACTCCGCTGGAAACCCTGGAACCGGTATCGTTGGTACCGTTCCAGTTCTCATTGTAGGAGCCTGCGTCACGAACCTCGTTGACCAGTGTCTTGACCAACTGTCCGGCAACATTGTAGATCTTCAAGCTAACGTTGCCCTTCTCCCGGATGTCGAACCTGATAGTAGTAGCCGGGTTGAAGGGATTGGGGAAGTTCTGAGCAAGCCTGTAGCTGGCAGGAACTTCGCCCCCTGTGATGTCCGGCCGGGTGCTCCCCGACTTCATCCACTCGAATACCTTTTTGGCAAGGGAGCTTCTGACCCGCGGGCTGAAGTTTCCGCCGTCCCGTACATACCTCCAGCTGAATCCGTGCCACATGGTCCTGGCAGTATATCCGCCTTCATTGACCTTTTCAGACTCTATGGCAGCGTAGTAGCTGGTGGAGTTATAGGCGGGATAATGCAGGGCATATTCACCATTTCCGGTTTTATCCAGGACATCGAAACTGTTTATCAGCGGACAACCCCCGGAAAGATACAGCGAATCGCCGTGTGAATAAACGCTACTTACGGCAGCCCCTCTGACCCCTGGATAGACCACTCCGCCGCCGTCGTAACCGCCGGTTAAGCCGTAGTAACTGTAATTAACGGGGTCCACCCCGCACCAGGTGTTGAGGAGAGCGGCAGATGAAGCAGAGGGGAGCAGGCCCAGTTCCTCTGCAACACCGTCTCCGTTGATCCACAGGCCGGTATTGTGCTCCGACAGGTTCATCCAGTCGACCAGCAGTTGGCAATCATTGCTCTTATCCGTATCCATAGTGCCGTCACAGATGGTTACATAGTCAAGGTTTCCCGAATCCCAAATAATCACTTCATAGGCATCCATCAATTGCTGGAGCCTGACCCTGCTCGCAGGCCCGTTGGAGGCACCGGAGTAGGAGCTGTTAACATCGTAGCGGTCGGGCTGCGAGCTGTCTGGGAGTACATCCTTGAAGGTCATATTCCAGTAAAGCTCGGTAATTCCCTGTATACTGCCCCTTGCGTGGAAATCATCCACATACAGTATATCGCTGGCGGTGGTGGGCAGGCAGGTCCACTCGAAGTATCTCTCCTCATCCGTTCTGGCCTTATCGGGATCGGGATAGCGGCTGGTAACCCCATCCGCATCGGTGGCTTCGAAGTAGTAGGATATCTGATATCCACAGGTAAACAGGGAATCGTTCAGGTCGACCATGTACCTGTCCCCGGCGATGTTTCCCCCTGCTGTCCTGGCGGAATCGCATTGAATCACGGTCCACAGGATGCCGTCGTCATTCTGATAGCTGCCATAGGTGCCTTCCAGCTGAGAACCGTAAAGGTTGGGCTTGCCATTCCCGCCGATATCCACAGCCCTGACATGCATGTAAATTTCAGCCCTGCCGTTGCCGGCGGTTCCCAGGGAACCTGCCAGAGGAGCATTACAGTATACCACTGCGGAGTCGGCTGGCCGGATAACAGGATTATCATCAGAGTTGAGGTCCTGGGCACCGTCGGCGCGGATGTAGGCATCGACGGCCTGCCAGTCGAATTCCTCTTCAGGGAAGTTATCCTGAAAAAGTTCGACACTGCGACTGTACCACCGCGGTCCGGCGGTGCTGTATCTCTCCACCCTCACATCATCAAAATAGGGGGCGGGGGTATGTTCTGCGCAGTCCCCGTAGGTGAGATACCAGGAGTCGCACATGTCCACCACCTCAAGCTTGACCTGAATGGTATCGGCGGAGACCAGATCGCCTATCTCATTCATTGAGTAGTGGTAATAGTCCGCACCGTAATAACCGAATCCCCGGTCCATCCAATCCCCCGGACAGCCGTTCTCTATGTCCCGGACCTGCCAGTTGTAGAACACCAGATTCTGTATCGGCAAATCACGGTACACACTGAACTTCAGCAGAGCTCCGCCCAGGTTGGTCAGGTCACCGGCCGGAATATCGGCATCCTGATATTCATCGTAATTGGTACTGTATCTGGTCATATCTATGGGAGGGGATATCACCGCCTCATCCTGGCAGGGTGCCGAGACACCACCCTCTCCCTGGCAGAAGGGCGTACCCCAGAGCCAGGAGGGATAAGGATTGGCAGGTTCAACCCCGGATCCCTTGAAGAAAACTATCTGGGTACCGTAGTTGTAGCCGCAGGGATCGAGGTCGTCAAGATTATTTGCCAGACCGGAATATTTGCCGAAAGGTTCGGCGTGCTTTCCCTGCCAGAAAGCGGTACCCCTGTCACAGTCGCTGCCGCCTTCGAAATCCTCATAATGGATGACCCCGGTATCATCAGCCACGGTTATGGAATCGATTATGACCGCTCCGTCGGTAGTCCAGAGCCCATCCTCATCACTCCAGGCCCCGTCGGAGGTAAAATGGAACCGTAGTTTGGTCTTGACCTGATTGATAAGGAAGCTTGACACAACCACTTCATCCGATCTCCCATCCCAGGATCCTCCTTCCGGCAGCTCACGCCAGTCCCCGCCGCCGGCATCGTATTCCACCAGCACTTCATCATAACCGGTTTCGGTATCGAAGAAAGCGTGATAGGAAAGAGTGAGGGGACCGGTGAATACAAAATCATCAGACTCAAGCATCTGATCCCATCCGTTGCCGTACCCGGTGGGGTCCTCCCACCCGCACATGTACTCATTGGAGAACCCGCAGATTCCCTCATGGGCACCGCACCACATGGAGTAGCTGCCCTGTATGGGCGCCAGCTTGCCGCTGCCCAGGCCGGGTTCGGCGAAGTCTTCTATATGAAAAAAGGTATCTATCTGGGCGGTGTTGTCCACCCTGGTCCAGCCCTGCCAGTCGAGCTGCTCGAAGTCGAACCAGACCAGCCGGTAGGTGTCGGCGGCGGCAGACTTCTGCATCCCCCGGATGCCCTGATCCTCCAGGATGGGATCCCTGAATTCCTCAGCAGTCCATGGCCTCATAACCTTCCGCTGCTGACGCCGGATATCACGGGCTGAAGCTGAAGATGCAAGGATGGCCAGCAGAACTGCAACCATAAACATTATTATACATCTTCTCATGGTTAATCTCTCCATCGTTAACAGAAAGAACACTCTAATATCTATAAGACGTCAATTGCTGCATAATTACAGAGCCTGATCCGGAGACTCGGTTCAGAAAATTCTACTTTGATAACAGCCCTGTCAGGAAGCATACAAGATATTCTTATTCGTCCCTCTACCCACTCCATGTCAGCTGCCCGGAAGGGAACATAACCGGCAGCGATCACTGTTCAGGGCTCCCGCATCCGGAAGGAGAATAATACAGAATGCCGGTATATTCCTGAAAAAACACCCTTCAGTGGAATAAATCACCTCCCGCCGGATGATGCCGTCCCTGAGCTGCATTGTATCAATGAGCCCTTAATCTGAATAAGCCCTTGTATTTTGCATTTTACCATATCAGGGGGGATATTTCAATTAAATCCGGGAGGCTGCAAGGGCGGCGGGCACACTTCCATACCGCCGGAAATTGCGGCGAATTTCCGGATAAAACGGCTGATTGCTTTTACTACGCCCCCCCGGCACAGCACCAGTGTACTACTGTATCATCCCCAGTCTCCACATCAGGAAGGTCATCTCGTCGGCGCTGTCCTCAATCTGTTTGCTGACCGGCCGTCCTCCCGAATGACCCGCTTTGGTATCATAGAGGATCATTATGGGATTATCCGAACTGTTGGCCCACTGAAGCATGGCGGTCATCTTGCGGGCATGCAGGGGAGCCACCCGGGTATCCGAATCCCCCGTGATAAACAGGGTGGAGGGATAGGGAGTGCCGCTTTGAACATTGTGGTAGGGTGAATATTCCAGAAGATATTCGAACTGCTCCGGATCCTCGGCGCTCCCGTACTCGGAGACCCAGAATTTCCCCAGCAGGAACTTGTGATACCTGAGCATATCCAGCAGGGGGTAGGTGCAGACTACCGCTCCGAACAGTTCCGGGCGCTGGACCATTACCGCACCCACCAGAAGACCTCCATTGCTTCCTCCTCTGATGGCGAGCCGGGAGGGGCTGGTATAGCCCTCCTCTATCAGCCACCCGGCTGACGATATGAAATCATCGAAAACATTCTGCTTATTCCCGAACATCCCCGCCCGGTGCCATTCTTCGCCGAACTCCCCCCCTCCTCTCAGATTGGGCAGGGCATAGAGACCGCCGTGTTCGGTCCACAGCACCGCGGTGGATCTGAATGAAGGAGTAAGACTGATGTTAAATCCCCCGTAACCGGTAATCAGGGTGGGATTATTTCCATCCATCTCCATATCCCGGCGGTGAACCAGAAACATGGGCACCCGGGTTCCGTCATCTGAACTGAACCAGACCTGCTTTACCTCAAGTTCTTCGGCGTTCACCGGTACATCCAGTCTGGCCCAGACATCCTTCTCGCCGGCAGCCACACCATACCTGTAAATAGTAGTGGGTACATGAAAAGAGGTGAACACGAAGAAGGCCTGATCACTCTCCCAACTTCCCCTCACCCCGCTCACTGTTCCCAGGGTGGAGAAGGATATATCATCCACAAATTCGCCTTCCGGCTGGAATATCTTCACCCTGGATACCACATCCTGCAAATAGTTAACAAACAGCCTGCCCCCCGCCAGGGAGAATCCCTCTATAACTCCCTCCTCTTCCGGTATTATCTCTTTCCAGTTTTCAGGGGCGGGATTCTCCGGATCAACCGCCATAATCCGGCCACGGGGGGCGTTCCAGTCGGTCTGGAGAAATATTCTGCCCCCTCCGTACCGGGGAGTAAATCTGGCCTGGATGTCATTTACCAGTGTCTTTATCGGTCCGCCCCGGGCGAGGTCCTGGTAATAGATCTCGGTCTTCTGCCCTGCCGAACCATGGAAAACCACCAGAATCAGATAACGGCCGTCTTCGGTCACAGAAGCACTGATACCCTCCCGGGGACCGAAATCCCCCCCGAAGATCTCACGGTCTTCTGCGGTATCAGTACCCATCTGGTGATAGAACACCGTGGAGCCGGCAGTGGGATTATGACGGGAGTAGTAAAAACCGTCTCCGTCCGGAACCATGGAAACACCAAAATACAATCCCCTCTCCAGTTGATCCGGGATATTCTCCCTCTTATCCACATCCATGAATCTCACCGTTACTTCATCCGCTCCTCCCTCCCTTATTCCATAGGCCAGCAGCTTGCCGTCCGGGGACACATCCATCATCCTGACACTCTTTGAATAATCCTTACTCATGGAATGGGGATCTATCAGAACCTTATCCTCACCATCCAGCCCCTCCCTCATGTATATTACGAACAGATCCTGATCGGCCGACCTCCTGGAGAGAAAATACCTTCCCCCTCTCCCGGTGGGAACGGTTATACGGTCGATCTTCATCAATTCGGTAAGCCGCTCTTTCAATTCCTCCCGGCCGGAGACATCATCCAGAAGGGAATTAGTATACTCATTCTGTTTCGCTATCCAGCTTCTGGTCCGGGGGCTCTGCTGATCTTCCAGCCACCTGTACGGATCGGCAACCTCCACTCCGTGGAGGGTATCCACTACCATATTCCGCCTGGTCTCCGGGGGATTGGCGGTATCCCGGCCAGAGCATGAAAAAATCAGTGCAAACAGAACAAACACCATAACCGGCTGCAGGATCATCCTGTTCAATCTGCCATCAAACTTCATCTCATCTCCTTTTCAAGGGCCCGGGCATTTTTATATTAATAATCATATTAAACCAAACCGGCGGCTGAAAAAATATTAAATTATGGTGTTTGACAGGGAAAAATATAGAGTAATCCTCTCTGTCATCTCATCCTCCGGGAGTATCTGACCGGAGATGGTCCGGCGGATATTTCAATTTGCAAGGGTTACAAGTGGAAATATAGCAGAATGAGAAGATAGCCTGGCCCTTCTCATGGCATAATGAGAACTATAATGTAACAACCGGGAGCCATATACCTGCTTTCAATATACCTAATATACGGTATAACAGCCACTTAGCGCAGCATAATCCGCCTGTCCGGTTAGTGGCATACAGCTTGCTGAACTCCTTGGCGAGGGGAAATTACCAGGACTTACTTTCTTAGAGAGAAGGAGGTCACATCATGAGGAAGGTCCTAGTGGTCCTGATGAGCTTAATGATCAGTGCGGTACTGATTTCATGCTCTGAGGACGAAACAACAGTCACACCGACTCCTACTCCGGCTGATCTGGAGATTACCACGGATTCGGCGCTGACCAGCTATGTTTGCGAACCCATTAATATGGACATTGAAGCAGTTCATGGTACTGCTCCCTATTCATGGGATGTTGCCGACGGTAGTGATCCGCTTCCCACGGGTATTACCATGACATCAGAAGGTACTATTTCCGGTGTGCTGGAAACCACCGGTGAATGGACTTTCACTCTGGAATGCACAGACAGCGCCGATCCTACTGAGGCTGTCTCGCGTGAATTCACACTCACGGTTTCAGAGAAATCCAATCCCTCCCTGGGGGTATTCTTCGACGAGGGTGGCGAGGACTGTTCATCTACCACCACTGCTTTCAGCACCCTGGATTGCTATGTCTATCTGATGCTGGCAGACCAGGATCCCAATAACTGCGCCCAGGCCTGTGAGTTCAAGCTGTGCCTGAAGAATTCTGATGGTGTAGAACTTGAAGCCGGTACCGACTATGCTATTGTCAGTGCCGATTATAATGACTACGCCTCGGTAGTATTGGGTGACATGCTCAGTGGTGTATCCATGGGATTCTCCAGGCCGATGTACGGACCAACCGTGTCTGTTGCTACCTTCGGCCTGATTCTGTTCGAGGATCTCAGCAACCTGAACTTCGAGTTCGAGGCTGTTCCCGACGGATACCTGGCCATCACCCAGTGTGATGAACAGGCGGGATACCCCATATACGAGATCGAAGGACGCAAGGCCGCGGTTAACTACTAACAGGCCCGGAAACATGGAACTCCGCCCCCGGGCGGAGCTTCCATACAGTGCCACATAAATAACCCCTCGGGAGCACGGCGTTGGAAACGCCACTCCCGGGGGTTTATTATTTAAACCAGTCCTTAGCCTTCTTCTTTATACTGTCGAGCAGCTTCTCACCGGCACGTTCCCTTGCTTTACTCATATCCAGAGAAAACCGTGGAGATTCAACCGACCCGCCCAGATCGAAATTAAGAATCAAATTGCCCTTTTGATCCTTGAACAGATCCACCAGGTCGCCGTACTTGCGCAGATCCTTCATCTCCCTCTGAACAGAGGGAGGAACCACCAGCCGGGCGGAATAATCCAGGGTCCCGTCAAAACCGAATGATCCCTCTATGGACCAGCGGCCGGAGGAGGAATTCATCCGCCAGTTATCGGTGATAAACCTTCCCTCCTTCACAGTGAAATCGCCCCGCCAGTCACTGTAACTGAGATTTCTGAGGTTGAGCAGATCCACCGGAACATTTTCGGCAAATGAAGATACCAGTGACGAAAGCACCAGCTTCCCGTTCTCCGAGCGGGCGGAGCCGGTGGCGCTGAGGGTGGATAGAGGGGAAACATTCTCTCCGGCACTGAATTCAGCATGAGTGTCAAGAAAGAAACGTCCCTCCAGAAATTCTCCCATACCGGCGGCTCCCTCCAGGGCACGGCCCGCCTCTATTCCTTTAAAGGTTAGATCCGAAGTCCCGGTGGTTCTGCCGGGATCACGGAGATCAAGCATCAGCGATAAATCTCCCTTTCCCCCGGCGTAGTTCATCCATCCCTGATCTGTCTTTAATATGCCCTCTCGCACCCTGCCCCTCACATTAAGCTCTGTTACAACCGCCCTGCGGGTAACCACTGAATCTATACTGGCAGAATAGACCGTATGTTTAAGAAACAGGGGCATCAGGGAATGTCCGGATAGGGATGGCGGGGCAGGTTCCTTCTCCCTCTTCCCGGCTTCAGCCTCTCCGGGAGGAGCCTCTTCCAGGGGCCTGAGATCCAGGGTTTGGCCATCCACATTTATGGTAACACGGGGTATGTTAACTGCCTGATCCAGAGCCTCCCCCAGCTGTACCGGTTGTTGAGGAGTGGAGCGCCGGGCTACCAGTACCACCTCTGCCAGAGCGGGGAAGAATCTCTCCATCCGGCCGCTGAATCTGAAGGGACTGCCGCTGAGCAGCAGGCTTCCCTCCAGATTTTCCACATTTCCATCCTTCATGGCCGCTTCACCTTTCAGAGAACTCAGCCGGAAGGGCATATCATCCGAAGAGAATGAAACATCACTCCAGACCACCTTCGACGACATGGTGAAATCCCTCCAGGCCCGGCTTATATCCCGGCGGGACAGTTTATCACCCTCCGGCAACCCACCCGGAGGAAAGAGCCTGGCCAGAACGTCCGGAGTCCCCTCCCCGCTGAATTCACCATCCATCCTCCCATCCAACTCCACACCCTCCTGTTTCAGCATGGATGAAACATCTTTCAGAATTAAATCCATCCCTCCCCGGAAGGATATCTTCTCTATCTCACGGGAGGAGGTTAATTTCAGGCTGGCCTCAAGTTTCACCTCCGAATCTCCCATTCCCACCCTGACATCCTGCGCATTGACCTCAGTGTTATCAAAAAGTATGGTTGCCTCGCCACTTACACTTTCCTCCACTTCCGGAGGGATTACCCTGATATCGTTAATATTTATTCTGCCTGAGCAGGCCAGCCCGGAAGGATCAGCGGCACTCCCCGACAGATCGGCAGAGAGGATGAAATTACCACTCTCTATTTCCACGGGAAGAGGTTCTTCCGGAACCTTTTTATCTCCCAGCCTCAGATGTCCCTCCCGCCGAAGGGTCAGCAGCTGCTCTGTCAGCCCTGTAATATCGGTTTCTTCCGTTTCCATATGCAAGTTCAGCATGGGCTCTCCGGTCATACCCGTCACACTGCCGGAGAATGATGCCCTTAAAACATCCGACCAGTTCAAATCTGCGCTCTCTATTCCCAGTGAATCGAAGGCCTGGTCACTCTGCAAGCTGCCCCGGAAACCGATCTGACCAAACAGGAGCAGAAGGTCCTTTTCAACCGACACCACCCGGATGCTGTCAATAGAAAGATGGGGACGAATGGAATAATTCTTCCCCCGGGGCATCACTGATACATGAGTTTTTATCCCGTATGCATCCATAATCACGGCCGTTGCCGAATCAGAAAAGTTAAGGGTTCCCCCCTCCACCTCAACATCACTGATCTCCGGCCTCCTCCGGATCAGGGAGATAAGGGATGCATTAACGGTGAGATTGTTACACCGGAAATCCACCTCCCTTCCTTCCCTGATCTCCTTGCTCAGGCTCAGTCCCCCCACATCCACTCCGAACCCGAAGGGAAAACGCAGTCCGATATCATCGATACTGACCTTCGCTCCCACCACCCTCTCAATACGGGGGGTGACCAGGGCAGCCAGCTTTTCATCGGTCAGAACCAGCCTCAGTACCACACTGGCAATGATTATCAATCCCACAATTACACAGACGGTTACAACTACAGCTTTGACAGGCTTGGACATGATCTTATCCCTCTCCGGTTTTGCAGCGGTGATATCACAGCTACCCTGAATTCCATACCATTATTATCTGTTTACCCTTATACCTTCAGTCCATTCCGGCGGAGGGGGAGTCTTCCCCGTCCTCAGCATCTTACGCCAGGCTTCGTCGGTCAGACGGTCGGCTATGGGATGCTTGAATTCGTAGTATGACAATACCGGACCTGCCGCCAGCACCACATTGCCGGCAGGAAGCTTATAGGCGGCTACCAGATAATCCACATATCCGGAGGCCTCCTCCAGGCACTGCCTGGTGTTGGACTCGGTGTGGACATCCGCTATCAGGGTGGTTTTAAGACCCTCTTCCTCTACATCCCCCACCGTCCCCTTCAGCCTCTCGGGGAAGCTGCCAAGGAACCGGTTATCCTCTTCGGTAAGGGGCTGGTTTGCCACCTGCCGCTTGCATATTCCATACAGCTTCTCCAGCAGATCTACCAGTGAGGACAGCCTGCGTTCGGCCGGCCCGCTCAGAACATCCAGATCCTTCAATCCCCGGTGAGCCATCCTGGTGGTAGTGAGAATCCTGCGGTAGAACTCCGGGACCGGCTCCACCAGTCCTTTGGGCGGGGGAGGGGTAGGCTCCGGATGGGAGATAGAGGTAGTAGCGAAGGTGGGAGTATAGCTCTGCTTGCCGTACAGGATGGTATTATGTCTCAGGGCGGCCCATGAAGCCAGGGCGCTGTTGAGCTGCCTGTCCAGCCAGGCGGGCGAACGCTGATATCCCTGGTAGCCTTCCCCTCTCTCCCGGTTCAGGGCCCTGAGACTGTACAGCCATGACCAGTACAGGTTACGGTTCCAGTCCCTCTCTGTGAGTGCAGAGAACTCCTTTCGCAGTTTTTTTATCTGGGAATCATATTGAGGATACTCATCATCTCCCATCTCCCGGATATGAGAAGCCGCCCGCTCACTCCCCAGCACACTGAACACATCCAGGCCCCGGGGGAATCCTCTTATGGAATATACCCCCTCCGGTATCCTCTCATCCTCCACATATACCACGCTAAACCGTTTTCCTATCTTACCCGCTATGGTACCGGCGGCTGGCGAGACCAGCTGGCTCATCATGTAGGAATCGGGAATATATCTCTGCCCCATGAATCTCAGCCCCATGGTGGCAATCTGTATGTCATCCAGCTGCTCAGCTGAAACCGAATCGTGTCCCCCCACATCCTCCGGGTCCACACCTGCCCCGCCGGTGCCGGAAAATATCCTGGGAGGCCTCATCCTGATGAGCGCATCCTTCAGAGATTCCAGCTTTCTCTCCTGCTTCAGTTCATCTTCACCAAGCTCAGTTCCGAAAACCGAACGCATGGCCTCCCGGTAGTCATAGATGGTAAGGTCATCGGCGAATCCGGCATAGAAGGCGGTTACACTGTATATCCGGTCCCAAACCCGGGTGACCTGCCTGCCATCGGGCAGATCCAGGTTGGATGAATAACCCGATATCAGAACCGCCTGCAGAGTCTGTATCCTGGCAGTCTGCGGATCGGTTAGGGCTTTTGTTCCCTCCTCGGAGATAAAGGGACCGAACTCCGCATCCCCCTTCATCAGGAAGGTCATCCTGCCGTACCACATCATTGCCCTGAAGTATCTCTTCAGCTTCTCGCTTCTGGTATAGTGTCCCCGGGGCTTGTACTGGGTATAATCCTCCGGCACCCTGAAAAGCGCATGCTCCCGGGCTATCTCAAATCTGGTAAATTTGCTGTGACTCTCTATATGCTTATTCTCCCATTCCACCACATCCTCGACATACCCGGGCACTGAAACATCCATTCCCAGTTGTGTAGCCGCCACACAGAAGTAGGCCACATTTCTCCTGGCTGCCTCCTCCGGGTCGCCGTCCAGCTCCCGGTAGTCCTGCTTCGACCTCTCCAGCATCACCCGGGTAAGCTCTGCCATGTCCTGATAGAATACCTCTTCCTCTATCTCCCGCAGGGTCTCATCAAACTGAATATGAAAGAGATGGAGAGGGGTGTCGGCAGTGACATATATAGGCACACCCTCCTTGAGAAACAGATCGTACGGCTCGGTTATGTCATCCACCGGACCGCCGTCCACCATGGCAAATCCGTTATCTCGAATCAGATCCTTCCAGCTCTTCTTCCCCGCATCCGGACTATCCTCCTTCAGCCTTACTCTCCCCCCGGGACCCCCGCCGGAGGAAAACAGCCCTTCCAGATCTTTCATATTGCTTATCTTACTAAGATCCAGAGGGAGGGAATAACCCGGCATATCCAAGTTATAATCCCCGGTAGCGGGCTGATAGTATTTCAGAAACAGCGAATCGGAATCGATATCACTCTTTACCGGTGAAATATCCATACTCTCTTCACTCCCCTTGCAGCTGGACAGCTGCATCTGAAGTGCAATCACTGAACAGAATATCAACATCGTAATAAAAACTCTCTTTTTCATAATGGTCCACCTCCTGTCTCTTTATACATCATAAAGGCTATTCCTTTCCATTTAAAACTCAAAATGGCCCCCTTTCCCTTTACTTAATATGTACCACTATTCCAGCCGGTATTCTATTCCATTATTTTTATACGCTTTTGATGATATCAGGCAGCCGGCTCCCTGCGGACAGGAGATTAACCTATGGAAACAAATCCCTGTAAGCCGGTGCTGAAGGGTTGTCTCCGAACGGCTCCGTTTACTTTTGATCCCGAAGATCAGAACTCACTCGCCGGAGTTTAAGGGAAACAGGCAGGCTCCCGTTTACTGGATTTTTACTCCCGGCAGCTATTCCCCCGTCTCGCCGCTGAATACCCCCAACGCCGGGAGGGGTTGCCCCTGGCGGTCGAACAGGGCGGTAGCTCCGCCGTTCCAAACCTCCAGACCCGCCACCGGGATTGATTCGGGGTACCAGTATAACACCCCCATCCCCCTTCTTCCCGGTACCCCCCTGACCGTCTCGATCAGATCCTCCAGGAAGTTCTTCTGTCCCTGCGGGGATATCTCCCAGTCCATATTATCCCTGTCCTTCCACCATTTCTCCGCCCGGAAGGGATAGGCTGTCTCCACGATCAGGATATCCCTTTGGTACCGCTGTGCCGTTCTCTTAAGGTTGACCCGCAGCTCCTCCAGGGAACCGTGCCACCAGGGATAGTAGCTGAATCCGATGATATGGAAGGGAACTTCGTATTTTTCCATATGATCAAAAAACCATGCCGTCCCTCCGGGATCGCAGCTGCGGTCGATATGAATCATTATCCGGGGGGAGTTACACTCCCGGGTGGATAGTTCGATCCCGTCCACCGCCGCCCGGAGCAGCCTGGTAAACCTGACCCAGTCCCTTTCTTTATCACTGCCCCCCATCTTTCCCGCCGGCCAGAGCATCCCGCCGGTTATCTCATTTCCGATCTGAACTATACGGGGAAGTATATCCCTTTCCCTGAAGGCGGTAATGACAGTGGCGGTATAATCCCTCACCCTCGCCTCCAGCGCTTCGAACTCAAGCCCCTCCCACTCTTCCGGCATATACTGTTTGCCGGGATCGGCCCAGGTATCGGAATAGTGAAGATCCAGTATCAGGGTCATTCCCGCTTCCCTTATTCTGCGGGCTAGAGCCAGGGTGTAGTGGAGATCGTTTACCACCGCATTTCTTCCGGAGGGATTAACAAACAGCCTGAGCCTGAATGCGTTGCATCCGTAGCTTTTCATTATATATATCAGGTTCCCCGCCTCTCCACCCCGGAAGAAGGTGCCCCCCAGCTCCTCAATTCTGGCCAGCATGGAGATATCTCCTCCCAGCAGGAACACATCTTCAGGGATGGATTCAAGTTTCTCCCCCGCCAATGCATCCCCGCCAATTCCGGCGATGAAAGCAATTATTACCGTAATTACCGCCAGTCTCATCGGGGTCCTCCCGGTGAAGTTATCCTTCCGGAATACCATCTACTCGCCCTTCATTTTCTTCAGCCGGTTCAGACACTCCCGGAAGGTGGCCCTGCACTGCTCATCCCGTTCAACTTCCAGAGCGGTCTCCAGATCCCCCATGGCGGCGGTATATTCCGCGCCGGCCAGAACCATGGCCGCCCGCCATCTTACCGATGGAGCCCGGTCGCGGAGAAGCCCCACCGCCCAGCGGAATCCGTTGCGGTGCCTCAACTCCACCAGTCTTTCCAGGGCACTGATCCTTACCCCCGGATCATCATGGAACAGCTTCCAGAAGAGATCCATTTCCCTGTCATCGTCATGCATGATCTCGCCGGTTCCCAGCTGAGGCCTCACCACCTCCGGGCTGTATGAAACCGCCTCCTTGCGGGCCACCCACCGCACCATCCGGGGAACCAGCCATCTCATTCCCCTGGTCGATTCGGGATGGCCGGCACAGGCGAATACTCTTCCCCCTCCCACCTCCTGGCTGACCAGAAAGGCTTTTCCGGGAGTTACTCCCGCCGGAGCGGCGGGGGAACAGTGTATATCGCTGAGCAGGGTGGCATGCCTGACAGGGGGATTATTATCCCCCTCACCGGCCGGTACCAGAAGGGGACCGTCATGGTACTGTATATATCCCAGCTTCTGCTCCCTCATCTCGGGGAAAAGTTTCAGTCCCTGCCGGGTAAACTCCACCTCAGCCACCGCACTCCCCCTCTTGTCGTGCTCGATATCCACGGCTCCCGCAGAGATCAGCCGGAGGCAGGGATAATCCCTGCTGTCGGAGATGAGATAGGCCCCTGCGCAGATGCCCACCACCCCGTTACCCTTCTCCATCACGAAGTCTTTGACCATTTCCCCAAGTATGGATCCCAGATTGTTATTCTGCCTGCTTCCGCTGCCGCCGGGAAAAACCAGCACATCCAGCTCTTTGAGGCTGTCCCCCAGCATGGCCGCAGCAGATATGGAGCGGGGTGCTATGGCAGGATCAATCTTGAGCGCTTCCATGGTCTCGGTGACACAGGTGGCGCTGGCTCCGTTGCCGCTGAAGACACCAACTCTTATTATCTCCTCCTTCCCGGGCCTGCCTGCATTCCCATCCGGCTTATCAGGAGACTGCCGGCAGGCGGGAAGTACCATTATTAGGATCAGAATTAATAATGCCGATACCCTGTTGTGCTTGCCGTTCATTTACTGCTCCTCTCTTCTGCGGTCAAGGTATAGAATCTTATATTACAGCCAACCCTGGCCCGATACATTTTTGCATATGCTGATTGCATCAGACCCGAATATCCGGCGGCTTCATCGGCAATCTTTCCAAGATTACCACATCTGCCGCCGGCTTGTCTCACTTAACCGTATATTGTTCTTCCGGCCCACTCAGTGAACCTATTTGTCATTGAAATTATTTATAATCTATGTTAAAGTTAAAATACGTAATTAAATAAGCTTATGAAGGGGGTGAAATTATGAAGAGGGCACTGATACTTTTCAGTATATTGATGTTTGCCTTTATCAGTACGTCAGCTAATGCTGATGACTGTGTGGATGTAGAACTTGAAGCGGAAGTTGTCAGCAGCGAGCCCTACCAGATCCTTGATATTTACTTTTCACTGGAAAACTGCGGAACGGAACCGGGTGTGGTTACACTTACAGCTACCCTGGAATACAACGGAGAAGAAGCAGGGAGCGCCGCTACTGAGCTATATATGCCAGCTGGCGAAATGCTGATAAAGGAGCTTGAATTGCCCCTTCCTGAAATTGTGCCACCGGGCGAATATACTCTTTGTGTGACAGCCGAACTGGGGAATGCAGTTGATACTTCCTGTGCGACCATCACCCTGGACGAAGATAATAATGTAACTTCATTCATGCTGCAATCACCTACTAAAACAGAGGAACACAGCTGGGGCAAAATAAAATCTATCTATGAACACTGCTGTCCAAAATAATCTGACATAGGCAATTTGGACAGGTTATTACAATAAC
>CAZTHK010000037.1:0-14302 GCA_964613215.1 uncultured bacterium
CCATGTAGTGTAATTCAATCCAACTTTTGAGACACTAATTCAGAAACATTGGGATCGAATGAGCACAGCTCGCCGCTTAGCGGGAAATCGTTCGGCGAATTATGACTTTCTTGATCATATTAGGCGTGGTAGAATGTTAATATGATAAAGAAGATCGTAAAAAAACGTGATCTCGAAGACTCCAATGCGGCAAAGCTTGACTTGGAATATTGGCTTAGCAAATCACCCGGGGAGCGCCTGGCTGCAGTGGATACCTTTAGGAAATTATTCCATGGAAGTTCAGCAAGACTTCAAAGAGTTGCTCGCGTTATTGAACAAGAACGGGGTTGAGTTTATTATTGTCGGAGGTTACGCGCTAGCCTTCTACGGGGCTCCGCGTTTCACCGGTGATATAGACGTATTCGTACGTCCAAGCCCGGAGAATGCCTCCCGGGTTTTGGAAGCTATTAATGAATTCGGTTTCGGTTCTGCAGATCTCACAGAAGAGGACTTCTACACTCCTAACAAAGTTGTTCAACTTGGTGTTCCACCCGTCCGCGTTGATATTATTACTTCCTTAACAGGTGTTTCGTGGGAAGAAGCTGCCGAGGCAAAAAGCCCCGGTAGCTACGGGGGAGTGCCTGTATTTTTTATTGGTATGAGTTTATTAATAACAAGCGTGCAATGGGCAGGAAGAAGGACCTTGCAGACATAGAAGCACTTGGAGAAGAGTGACCGTTTATCGCCGAACTGTCGTATTCAGCTGGCGGCGCGCAGTATAAATAGAGAGGTATTGGTTATGGGGGAGAGGTCCCGCTGCAGCTGATGGGAGTATCGTTGGCTGAAACCGAAAAAGCAAAAAATCGGCTGACTGACATTTATCGTAAAATTATCGATATTGAGGGGCACAAACGAGGTTCTTTTTTATGAATACACAATCGCCAGATACCAATATTAAATCCGAGAAGATGCTTATTTCGCTGCTGAGAGAAAAGAGCGCGGCCGAAAAGTTTGCGTTGATTCGATCCCTCTCGCAATCAACCATTCAACTTTCTAAACGAGCCATAGCTCGCGCGAATGAAGGTATCGATGATGATCATCTAAATGTTCTGTTTATTGACCTGCATTACGGAAAAGAACTGGCGAATCAATTTAAAAGACGAATAGAAGAAAAGCATGGAAACACCTGATATCTTATCTGCTCTTACACCGGTTATCGATGCATTTGAGCAACTGTCAATGCCCTACTATATTGGCGGGTCGGTGGCGAGTTCTATTTATGGGATGGCCAGAGCAACAATAGATGTCGATATTGTTGCAGATATAAAAAAGCATCATGTCCCGAAGCTAAAAGAAAAATTGGACCAGAAGTATTACATCGATGACATGATATCAGGGGCCATTCGAACCTCCTCCTCATCTAACCTCATACATTTAGAGACCGCTTTTAAAATAGATGTTTTCATTTATAAAGATGAACCGTACCAGAGAAAAGCGATCGAACGAAAAGTTAAGGACAAGTTGGACGATGAACTTGATTTTGAATTTTATTTCAGCGCCAGAAGATATAATAATTGCAAAGCTTCGATGGTTTGAGCAGGGCAATCGAGTGTCCGGGCACCACTGGTTAGATATACTGGGCGTGATAAAGGTTCAGGGTGATAATCTTGATATTGGATATTTAAAAACGTGGTCCCAAAGACTTGGGCTCTTTGGTTTATTAGAAAAAGCCCTCAACGAAAGCGGCATTAAATTTAAAGAATAAAATTATCTATCGCATGAACAGGGTGAATCTTAAAAAATGTGCTCCGCCCGGCAGCTAAGGGAGCATTACAGGAGACACCTTGAGGATAAATATCTATGAGAGTTGTTTTTGATACCGATGTAACGCTGGATTTGCTACTTGATCGAAAACCTTTCTCGGAATCTGTTGCGTTGCTTTTCTCCATGGCAGAAAGGGAGAGGATTGAAGGATATCTTTGTGCTACTACTATACCAACTATCCACTATCTCGCATCGAAAATTCTTGGTTCCGGGAAAGCAAGGGCTTCAATTAGAAAATTGATTTCATTTATGAAGGTTACATCCGTTGATAATAAAATTATACAGTTAGCTCTGGATGGGAAAGGCCGGGATTTTGAAGATGAAGTGATATCACAAGCGGCATCATATATAGAAGCGAAAGCTATCATAACCAGAAATATAAAAGATTTCAAAGGCTCAGTTGTCCCGGCATATTTACCAAATGAGTTTTTGACGGCATTGAATGTAAAAGAATCTGAATGACGATTGTCTAACTCCTCGATTAAGCGGTCGAGAACTGCCCGCCGGGTATGCGGCACGTTAGATCAATTTTGCAGAAATATCTAGGTATTGACAAAACACCCCTCTTATTATACTATAACAGCAATAAGTATAATAGAATGTTTGTTAACCGAAGTAGAGTATAATAATGAACCCAGATGATTTTACTAAAGAGCAACGGAAGCATTTAGTTAAAACGCAGAAAGATTATTTGGCATATTTTCCGCCGCCTTTGGAGCCCCAAATCCCAACGCGAATGGATCTTTTTAATAAATTATCCGAAGCAGATCGTTCTCTGAGCGAATTGGCTGGAATCGGCAGGACACTTCCGAATCCGCATCTTTTGATTGGACCATTTTTAAGACGAGAGGCAGTTCTTTCGAGCAGAATTGAAGGAACACAAGCATCTTTATCTGATTTACTATTTTTTGAAGCCGCTAGCTTGAAGGAAAAAGACCAGCCTGATGTTAGAGAGGTAGCAAATTATGTGGGCGCTCTTGAGTATGGATTGAAGCGTCTTGAAGATATTCCTGTGTCGATAAGGTTGATTAAAGAGTTGCATGAAAGGCTGATGAGTGGTGTGAGAGGAAGGAATAAGACCCCAGGGCAATTTCGGCGGTCGCAGAACTGGATAGGCCCACCAGGATGTACCTTAATGGAAGCCAGTTATGTTCCGCCTCCTGTACCGGAGATGAAAAGAGCCCTGGACCTATTTGAAAAATACCTCCATGAGCAATCGATTCTTCCCCCACTGGTTAGATTATCGGTTATCCATTATCAATTTGAAGCCATCCATCCTTTCCTGGACGGCAATGGCAGGATAGGGCGCCTGCTTATAACATTGTTATTATGTTCAGAAGGTTTACTGCCCCAACCATTGCTGTATTTGAGCGCATTCTTTGAGAAAAACCGCCGTGAATATTACGAATATCTTCTTGATGTGAGCCGAAAAGGGGATTGGAACAGGTGGATTGGCTTCTTTCTTGATGCAACAGCTGACCAATCAAAGGATGCAATCATGAGGTCTGACCAACTTCTTGCTCTCTGGAAAAGCTACAGGGTACGGGTACAGGAAGCGAGAGTATCTGCGTTGTTGCTTGAATTAATCGATCAGTTATTTATGTACCCAGTTTTGACTAATAAAGTTGCTTCTAAAAGGCTGTCCATTACCCCCCGTTCTACACAAAATAATATTGAGAATCTTGTTTCTGCAGGGATACTTGAAGAGGTAACTGGTAGAAAAAGAAATCGAGTATATGTAGCTCGAGAAATCATGTCGATTATTGAAAGTGAAGATATTTCAGAATAGTTTGGGCCCTCGAAGTATGGTCAACAACACCACCATCAAAATCAGCTGGTTCCACAACCCCCGGAGGTAATCATACCGAAGGTATGCACTTTCAGTTCTCCAGCCACGGTGTCCCACCGTGCTGTGGTGTGGAGGATGTAGCAGAATTGACGGCTGGTGGAATCTTACAGGTACCGCACATCGAAAGCCACGGACGAACCGGCAGCATCGACCAGCATTAACACCATCATCACAGCTGACGGAAATATTGGCATCCTGTTCATGTCAAAACTACATTTATCTCAACAGCACCATCTTGCGAGTCTGCACAAAATCACCGGCGGTGAGCCGGTAGAAATAGACCCCGCTTGCCACCGGGCTTCCCCCCCTATTCCTGCCCTCCCAAAAGACTGATCGTCGCCCGGCCCGCTGATGCTGGTCCACCAGAGTTATCACCTTCTGACCGGACACGTTGTATACAACCAGCTCCACATGGGCGTCGCGGTGAAGGGAGTAGACTATCTCGGTTGCCGGGTTGAAGGGATTTGGCTGGTTCTGGAAGAGGGCCGTTGCCGCAGGCAGCTCGTCGCCAGGTTCCACCCCGGTGACCTCGTCGTTGATAAGTATGGTCACGCTGTCGCTGTCCTGGTCGGATACGGCCAGGTCCACATACCCGTCGCCGTTGAAATCGGCGGCGAAGATTGAGTTGGGGTACCCGCCCACCGGGCGGGTTCCATCGTAACTGTTGAAGTGGCCGTCCCCCTCGTTGGCCATGATCTCGATATATCCCGGACCGGTAAGGGACAGCGGTACACAGAGATCCAGGTCGCCGTCGTCGTCGAAGTCGCCGGAGCAGACCGACCTGGGCCGGTATGTCAACGAATGACTGGTATATGGAGCGAAGGAACCATCTCCCAGGTTCTTGTATACTCCGATATCATAGTCATAATAGTTGGCTACTACCAGGTCCGCATAGCCGTCCCCGTCGAAATCGTCCGAACGGATCTCGAAGGGCGTGTCCCCGCAGAGATATCGCACGCAAGGGTCGAAAGTCCCGTCTCCCCGGTTCAGCAGAACAGCTATGCTGTCCACATTCTGACAGGTGACGGCCAGATCGAAATCGCCGTCGTTGTCCAGGTCGGCGGCAGTGATACTTCTCGGCCTGTTGGGGACAGGGTATTCCGTTGAGCCGCCGTACCACTGGGGGCCCCGCTCGTTCAGGAAGACAGATACCTCATAGTCGCCCCGGTTGGCAG
This sequence comes from uncultured bacterium, assembly GCA_964613215.1. Lineage (GTDB taxonomy): Bacteria > Krumholzibacteriota > Krumholzibacteriia > Krumholzibacteriales > CAZTHK01 > CAZTHK01. The sequence continues at coordinate 4,828 of CAZTHK010000037.1, forward strand.
TGGCCAGGTCGAAGAAACCGTCATTGTCCAGGTCTGCAGCTACCACTTCCTCCGGGTTGGAGCTGGGGACCGGCACCAGTGTTGCTGTAGCTAAGCTTCCACCGCCCGTATTCTCGAAAAGTGCAAGAGTGTGCGAGTTGACATTCGATGCGATCAGATCCAGGTCGCCGTCCTGATCGTAGTCGACCGCAATAACCGAGCTGGGATCATTCCCCAGGGTTGGATAGGCGGTATACCCGCCCAGCGTCCCGCCTCCGTTGTTGAACAGTACGTAGATGCTGTCCGAGAGGTTCGAGGTTACCACATCGATGTCACCGTCATTGTTCAGGTCGGCCCCGGTGATATAAAGTGGGTAGTATCCAGTCTTGTAGTCGTTGCGCGTACCGAAGGACCTGCCTCCACCTTCCGCCTCCACCCGGAAGGACCAGGAGAAGGGCTCCAGCGCTACCCCGCCGTCGGAGAGGATGTCCGGGGTAAGGACAACCGTGACCAGCTCACCGTTGGCGAAGTCTGTGGAGGGAATGAAGTAGATCTCGTCGGTAGACACATCCCAGTTGACATATCCGGAGTGGCGGCCGGTAGACTGTCCGGTGACCACGAAGGTGGTATCATTCATGGTGGAGGTATCCATCTCCATATCGAACCAGACATAGATGTTCGAGTTCGCCGGGGCGTCATGCTGGTTCTGCACCGGGAATATGGAATCGACGTGGGCTGCTTGCAGTGAACCGTCGCTGAACAGCCGTTGAGCGTAAATATCACTGTATCCATCGCTCCCCTCCTTCATATAAGCTATGATGGCTCCGCTGTCGCGGTCGGGACCGGCATGCCCGCTGCTTCCTTCCGCCACGTGTACCCCGTTCGCAACCCACACCGGATCCCCTTGTATATCAATGCGCTGCGCGTACACCGCCTCCGGGGAAAGACTGTAGTCTGTCCAGATGATGATCGCACCGTCGTCTTCGTCTGATATCATGCTGTTCAGCAACTGGTCGCCGTTAACAGCACAGACCGGCTCCCCTGAAGTCGTCCACAGCCGGACGCCGCTGGAGTTCATCCTCTGGGTGTATATATCGTCATTGCCGCTGCGGCCGTCCCTCCATGTGAATATGGCTCCGTTGTTGTGCCCTGTGATGATCTGTGGTGATTCCTGGTCTCCGGTGCTTGTGCAGACCGACAGGCCACCCGTCGCCCAGAGCATATTACCTCCGTAATCCACCCGCTGGGCAAAGATATCCAGGTTGCCATGCCTGTCGTCACACCACGTGACGATGGCCCCCTCTGCATCATCCGGGCACAGTGCCACATCGTCCTGCTCGTTGAGGGCGGTACATACCGGCCTTCCCGAGGAGGCCCAGTAGAGATCGCCTTCGCCATTAATCCGCTGCACGTATATATCGGAATTACCGTCTCGATAGTCTTCCCACACCACAATGGCCCCTCCCGCACCGTCGGAAATGGCGTCAACAAGCCTCTGACTCCCGGTGTATACCACCACGGCATCACCGTCGCCGGCCCAGAGCAGGCTGCCGTCGGCATCCACCCGCTGGGCGTATACATCCCAGTTGCCGTTGCGGTTATCCTCCCAGATGATGATCGCTCCGCTGGAGCCGTCTGGAACTATCTCCGGTGGTCCCTGGGTACCGCCGGTTGAACAGAGACGGACATCCCACTGGGTCACGCCCGAGCCATTCTTCCTCAGCGCCGAGACGTTCCCCGGAGGGAATGAGCTGTAGGAAGAATAGGCGTATATCGCTCCCCCCGAACCGTCCAGAACCGGGGTGTCCCAGTAGGCATGACCGCTGCAGTAGATGCAGGTACCGGAATATCCACCCCCGAATACATCGTTGCCATCCGCATCAAGCTTGCCGGAATATACGTAGTAGATGGTCGCATTACGGATGTCGGTCCAGGTTATGATCGAATTGCCTTCGGCATCGGTGATGACCCTGGGGCTCTGCTGTGGCCGTGAATAGGTGCAGACCGGAACACCGTCCGAACTCCAATCCGCTCTGGCAACGGGACAGTGGCCAATAAGCAGAGATAGACATACCAGTATTGAGTATATTAGGCGCAGTTGCATTATGCTGCCTCCCGGTTTTAGAATTGAATAACTGTGAACGCAGAAGCTTGAATCCTCAAGATCCTGTGCCTTTTGTTCATCGTATAAGTTGCAATAATAGCATACTTTTTGAGTTATTACAATAGCAATTAATTCTTAGTGTAAACTAATTAATATGGGTTATTCTGTTTCTTTATAAACAGCATATTTGCTTATTGCGGAATTTTTCTGAAATGCTATGAAGGTTATTATTGTTCAATTGAGCTGTTAGGTGAAAGGTCTTACCGGCGCAGGCCTGTATTGAAGACCGGGATGGGCCCCGGGTGTCAGAGATGTAACCGGGAAATTACTTGAACTATGCCGGCTCAATTTGCATGCAATGGATTTTTGAAAGCTTTAAGATTAAAAATTTCCTAACTTTAACTCATATAAACAGTTTGGTATAATCGAAAACGCTTTCCCCGTATTTATTTGTACATTTCACCTAAGTAGGTGTCCTGAATTAAAAAATTATTACAACTGATCGGATGGGAAAGGATTATTCGGAAAGATCAGCTAATAAGAAATAACCTGGACTCACTGACAGAGTTCGAAACATGGACAAAGGGATCTGAAAAAATACATCTATTTGCAGCAATTTCTGTAATTGCATTCACAATCTGGATTGGATAGCGATATTCCATAGGTGGCATCCTGTGGCTGGTTGTGGCTAATGTCCTGGTCAATGTGTATCCGGTGATGCTCCAGCGATACAACCGTCCGCGGGTAACTCGATTGATAGAATATAAAAAATTGCGTTTTAGAAATAAATAGTGTGGAATATATAAAACAATTCAACACATCATAAGCCGTAATTTAAAAAAGCTATTCTAGCGCTGCTCCAGTATCTTCTCAAACCTCTCAATGGTAAGCGGTGCCGAGCCTTCGTAATGATTATTAATATTTACAGTCAGATCCATCCCTCTGTTCCGGATATCAGCCGCCATAGCTGCTACTTCTTCAAGATCCTCTTTAGGTTCAACCAGTTTGTTCCACTCCTTTCCGGTAAGCTCTTCAATGGACTTTCTGTCCCCTCCCAGCAGACGGATCACCGCTGCGCCTGTGAGCAAATCTCCGAATTTGTCATATACTCCGTAAACATGAGGCATGTAGAGCTTCTCGGAGAACACATGTTTGAGGTTCTTTTCCCGTAGAAACTGAAAATACTCCTTATGGATATAGTTGCTGTTTCTAATCTCTATGGCAAGGGGGACACTCTCCGGAACATTCTCAACGAATCCTTCCAGAGACCTCAGAAAATGATCCAGGGAGGCCATCTTCTTTCTGTTGAGGTATTCGAACTGCAGCATGATGGCGTCGAGGCGGCCGGCCATCGGTTCTACCGCACCGGTAAATTCTGAGAACAGCTCTGTTGATAGAAAATCGGGGTTGCTCCTCAGGCCGCTCTCACCCTTCCTCTTTCTGTGATGAGTCAGCGAGATGGACATGGGCAGTTTGCAGGTGAAGCAGAAATCCTCGTTAACATTATCCAGATAATCGAGAACCACCCCGCGGTCCGGCATGCGGTAAAACCAGCTGTCTATCTCGGCTGTTCGATACTTTCCGGAATATTCCCTGAGGTACCGGGCAGCCGTTCCGAAGGTTCGTGAATAGACCAGCCCGACCCATGATTCGAATTTCCAGGAACAGGTACCTATTTTTAATTGTGCCATTTTACGGATTCCTGGTAAAAGGTGCACTTATTCCAGTATAAAACATGGTAATAAAACCGCACCAGCCTTAAAACTTATTATGGAGTTTCCCCGGAAATAATGTTTTCAATCTCTTTTAGATATTCTATAATCATACCCGCCGCCGAAATGATCCCGGGACTATAAATATTTATTTACCATTACAGGCGGGAAGAGAAAAATATACTTCAAAATCTCAGTATTGATAAAGTTTTTTGAGCAGAGCCGGCAACATGGTCTCGATAGAAATGTTATAGCGGCAGGAGAGGATATGCTGGGTAAAACAATTTCACATTATAAGATCCTGGAGAAGATAGGTGAAGGTGGGATGGGGGTGGTCTACCGGGCCCACGATATAAAGCTGGACCGGGAGGTGGTGCTCAAGTTCCTGCCAACCGCTCTGACAGCCGCCCATACCGATAAGAACAGGTTTATCCGGAGGCCAGGGCTGCCGCAGCCCTGAATCACCCCAATGTCTGTGTAATTTATCAGATAGAGGATCAGGGCGAGCATCCTTTCATAGCGATGGAGTTGATAGAAGGGGTGACCCTCAGGGAGAAACTCAGGGAGGGGGCTCTGGAAGTTGGGCGCTGCGATCGATTAAGCCCTTCAGATTGCCGAAGCACTTGCTGCGGCCCATCAAAAAGGGATTATCCGCCGGGACATAAAATCTGAAAATATCATGGTGACAGAGACAGGCACGGTCAAGGTGATGGACTTCGGGCTGGCCAAGATCCGGGGGGCGGCTGGAATCACCAAGACAATTAGCACGATGGGGACGGTTGCCTATATGCCTCCGGAGCATTTCCAGGGAGATAAGGTCGACGCCCGGGCAGATATCTTCTCTTTCGGAGTGCTGCTCTAGGAGATGCTTACCGGGAAACTTCCCTTCAGCGGCGAGTACGAATCGGCCATGATCTATTCGATTCTCAACGAGGAGCCGGAGCCGGTTCAGAAGCACAGGCCCGGCATTTCCTCGGAACTTCTCCATCTGCTCAGCCGGACGCTGGAGAAAGATCCGGACCACCGGTATCAGTCTTCACAGGATATGCTTATCGACCTGAAGAGGTTGAAGAGGGATATTGAACGGCCCGTCCAAAAACCTGATACAGGAGGCCAGCCGGCACAGGAACATCCTGGCGGCAAAAAGGTCAGGGAAGCGCAAAAGCCAGGCAAACTCTCTATGGAAAGCCATTCCAGCAGGATCTCCTTACTGATAGCCGTGATCCTGATAGTAGCTGCGGCAGCGGCAGCTTCATACTTTTTTATATTCAGGGGCAATGAAAACGATACCGGCAGCGCCGGGATGGACTGGAAGAGCTCCATTGCTGTTCTTTCATTCGAAGATGCCAGTCCCGGCCAGGACCAGGAATACTTCTGCGACGGGATGACTGAAGAGGTGATTACTCATCTGGCACGCAATCCGGAGCTGAAGGTTATCTCCAGGTCATCCACGGATTATTTCAAGGGATCGAGTAAATCGCTGCAGGCCATAGGGAGGGAGCTGGGGGTGGAAAATATCCTGGAGTGAAGCATCCGGAAGGAAGGGGATGTGATAAGGGTTACAGCCCGGCTTATAGATCTGGAGAATGACGCCACCCTCTGGACCGACTCTTATGACAGAGAGCTGGAGAATGTTTTCGAGGTGCAGGAAGAGGTGGCCAGGGAGATATCAGCGGCGCTGAAGCTCCGGTTCGTGCCCTCAGAGGTGAAGGGCGGGAAGATGAGTTTGGAGATGTATGAGTATTATATGCGGGTCGTGGACAACATCAATAACTATCTCATTAGCAAGAATGAACAGGACTTTCAGAGAGCTGTGGATGCGGCAAACAGGGGGTTGGAGATCGAACCGGACAACGGGCTGATCTACGCTCTTCTGGCCTGGGTTTACAATAACCGGTACGCTATAACTGCCGAACCGGAATACCGGGAACCGGTGATAAGGTACTGCATTCGCAGCTACCAGCTGAATCCCGGACTGGCCGAGGCGAATGCGGCGATGGCCTACGCATGCTTTACCCAGGGGCAGTTTGAGAAAACCGCTCATTACCTCGAGAGGGCTCTGGAGATCAATCCCAACATCTTTTCAATCAATCATATAGCGGGAGTAGTCCTGAGCAATGTGGGGCTACATGAGCAGTCAGTTAAATATTTCAAGAAATCGTCGGCTTTGAATCCGTTCTATCTTGTTACTCCTATTATGCTGGCCCGGGCCCGGTTAACTCTCGGCGATCTGGAGGGAGCGGAGAAGACCATGAAAAGGGCCAGAGATCTCTCCATGACAGACCCCGATCTTAATCGCCTGCTGGCAGAGCTTTCCATTTACCGGTGTGAATTTGCTCAGGCGAAAAACTATCTGAACCGAGTGCAACAGAGCGTATACGGTGAAAACTCCGCCCGGGCTGTAATGGCGATGCTGTATGCGGCGCAGGGGAACAGGGAGGAAGCCTTTTCTCTTCTGAAAGCCGTGTTCGAATCCTCCTACATCAGGCTGATTAATCATCCCTTCTACCGGCCGCTGCGTGGAGATCAGCGGTATGGGGGCGTTGCTGAGAAACTCAAGGAGCGTTACCGCAAGATGGAAAGCATATTCGGTGATATTTAGGGTATGTAAGCATTTCTGCGGCCACTGCCATCTCTTTCATTTTCCGGCCAGTTTTTGTTCAGTTAGATTCATTGCCTGATGCCCGGCAATAGAATGCGTGAATTACAAAATGGTTTGTTTCATGTCTCTCCTCCTGTTATAAAATCTGATCCATGCTCTCCGATCTTTTACAATAAGCGTTAGTATGCGAAGAAATAGCTTAACAATAGTAAAGTATCGTTTTTTCTGTATAATTATAGTTTACAATATGCCTTGAGACTGTTATAATTTATTTCCTGAGAATTGGGATTTCTTCCGATCAAACATTAACTTTTTTTCATGCCGGGGGGTTTTGTTATGAGCAGAAAGTTCAACATTTTTGCCTGGATCTCGATATTCGCCCTTATTATAGCCATATCGGTGTCTCAAGCTAACTGGACGGGGGATGGCATTCCAGTATGTACGGCTTCGCGCGACCAGCTTGAGCCGAAAATCACCAGCGATGGCCAGAATGGAGCTATCATAGTATGGACCGATGACAGGGCAAGCAACTACGATATCTACGCTCAAAGGGTCGATGCAGATGGAAATATCCAGTGGGCCCTTGATGGAGTGGCGATCTGTGATGAGTTAAATGACCAGGATGAAATGCAGATAGCTGCAGTGGGGGACAGCCACGTCGTGGCTACCTGGGTATCAGAATACTGGCCGTATGGTATGACGGTTTTTGCCCAGAAGATCAATATCGAGGGAGTGGTGTCCTGGGGATCGCTGGTCATGGTCAACACGAACTCAGACGAACATTCCCAACCCCGGATTATTGCTGACGGTGCTGGTGGTACGATCATATGCTGGAGAAACCAACCTGGACTGTATGGAGACATTCTCGCCCAGAAAATCGACTCCGGCGGTAATCTGGATTGGGACGCAGCCGGTGTTGATGTCTGCACCGAGGGCGCCGACCAGCTTTACCCCAGGATGGTAACCGACGGTTCAGGAGGGGCTATAATCACATGGCACGACTACCGGAATTCCAACTCTGATATCTACGCACAACGTGTCGACAACGCTGGAAACACCATGTGGACGGCCGATGGAATTGAAATCTGTACCAGAACGGGTTACCAGGGGGCTCCGCTTATTGCTTCCGACGGATCCGGGGGAGCTTTTATAACCTGGTCTGATGAGGAGGTATACGTCCAGAGAGTCAACGCCAACGGCGACACTATCCTGGCGGCCGGAGGCATAAGTATTTCCAGCGGAGCCAGCGGCTCGATTGTTGGAGACATCGCGCCCGACGGTTCAGGGGGAGCTTTCCTGGTTTGGGAGGACTACCGCGATTCAGATTACCATATCTACATACAGAGGATCGACTCTGATGGCAACCGGTTGTGGGGACCGGATGACGTACCTGTTTGTACAGCTGCCGGTCCGCAGTATAGTCCCCGCCTGGCTCTGGATCAGTCGGGATGTCTGATAGTGACCTGGTGGGACATGAGGGTTGGTACAGATTTTAACGTTTATGCTCAGAAAATCGACAGTGAAGGGAATATTCTATGGATTGAGGATGGTGTGGAGATATGCACTGCCAGTAACCATCAAAAATACGTGGAGATTACTACAGGCGCCTACGGGGGGGCTGTAATCACCTGGCAAGATGAGAGAGGAGGGGTGGACATATACTCACAGTATGTCGGGCCTAACGGAAAAACAGGGATTTACCCGTCACCCTGCATAACTTCGGTGACTGATGTCCAGAACGACCAGGGCGGCAAGCTTCACATCCAATGGGATGGAAGTTATCTGGACTATTACCCCAGAACCTATATCACCCACTACTCGATCTGGAGGAGGCTCCCTGTATTTTCATCCTCCATCACTCCGGTTCCTGAAAGGTCCCCCTCCATGCCCGCAATTCCCCTCGATTTCGACAGCCAGGCGATCCGAACCATGGAGAATGGACATTCCTGGGAGTGGATTGGCAACATGACCGCCAGGCACTTCGAAAACTACACATATACCGCTGAGAGCCTCTACGATTCAACCGGCTCTTCAACTGGCTGGCAATACTTCATGGTTTCAGCCCACACCGAAACATCATATGTATACTATGATTCAGAAGTGGATAGCGGCTATTCGGTCGACAATCTGGCTCCCTGTATCCCGGAAAGTTTGTCCGCCGAGCAACTTTATAGTCCGGCCGGACTGGACCTGAGCTGGGAACAGAATGAAGAGGAGGATCTTAGCCAATACAGGATATACCGGGGAGCAGATGGAGAATTTGTTCCAGGCCCGGGAAACCTCCTGGCTACCGCGGTAGAATCCTGGTACTTCGATGAAACATGGCACTGGAGTGAAGGTTACTATTACAAGGTTTCGGCAGAGGATGTGCATGGCAACGAAAGCGGTTATGCTCTCATAGGACCGGACGGGATCACCGGAGATGAACCATCCACTCCTCCACTGCAATCCTATCTGGAACAAAACTGTCCCAATCCATTCAACCCCCAGACCACCATCAGTTTCGGGCTGGGCAAGGCGGGTCCGGTAAGCTTGAAGATTTTCGACTGTATGGGGAGAGAGGTAGCCACACTCATCGACAAGAGGCTTCCTCCGGGTCATTACAGCAAGAAATGGAACGGAACACTGGGAGACGGCCGGAGAGTAACATCAGGAGTATATTTATACCAACTCCGCACCAATTCTTTCACCAAGACACGGAAGATGATTCTTATTCAGTGATAACTGCATGCCTGGAATAAGCAGGCCCGACGTTTGTATTTCAGTGGAAAAGGTTCGTCAGCATTATTGTCGAAAACATGCTGAACTTAAGCAGTGATCTTAAGGTTATGATCTCTTTTCCATTCCCGTTCGGAAAATATTAAACTTGAATGATCGGGAATTAATTCGGTAGTATTTAGTTACGGAAATCTTACGGGATAAAATATATGGATTTATTCGTATCATACAGCGGGATTATACTGCGGTTATTCAGTTATACAGGATTGTATGCTGTTAGGCTGGGCCGCCTCACATTGGAGCAGGATCCATGATCGACGAATGCACCAGGTGTGGGAACACGGCTCGTGGCGTAGAGTG
>CAZTHK010000038.1:0-13081 GCA_964613215.1 uncultured bacterium
CGGGAGATTATTCTGAGGGCAGACCCTGCCGCAGCAGATGAACAGATAAATATCAGAACAAGAATTACAGACAGATGTTTCATTCAATGCTCCGGAAGTGAAAGATCGAATCTACTTAACAAACACAGTTAAATCTATAAATACGTTCCCCTGGCTGGATAATTCTATCAGCCGGACTGTTTTTCATTGCTGAAATATATCCCTGCACAGAATATCCGGAACTGCGAATCTCTCAAAGAAGATGTTCCCTCCTGAAATCAAGAAGTTAGCTATGAAAATATAGGAGAATAATCAAGGTCAGTCAATATATAGCTTTACTTTCAGGGATCGGTTAAATTTTAATGCGCTGACCGGAATGTCGGGGTATCGCCAACCGAGCTGGGAGAGATATTCATCTGTTCCAATCAGCATATGCAATACTGAAACAGGTAAGCTTCGAACCAGTTCTGTTTATAGTTATACCGGTCCGGAGGGTTGATCCGGAGATACGGAATTCACTCCTTCAATTCGATTGAACAGGATGATCCATTATTTGCAACCAGAAAACACCCCTGTGAATCCAATCCAGGATGGGCTGCTCTACCTATTAATTGTCTATAAACTCCGCCCGGAAAAGGCTGATCTGTTTCTTCTCCCACACCATCCTGCCGGCCTCCTCCACACCATATTCATTCACCAGCCTCTCTACCATATCCATGGTGGATTCCGGTATGGCTATCCTGACCCCCCTTCCACCCTCTCGTACAAATTCCACCACCGGGGGGCCTTCAGAAACTCCGGCTGTGATGTTGCGCTTGCCCAGGGTGCATCCGCTGCCCAGCTGAACTCCATCTATGAAACACGACACCGGAGGATGGGCGGGTGCGCTGACCGTGGCGGAAACACCGAAATGACCACTCGACTTCAGCAATCCCAGAGCCGCCTTGCCGGCCCTGTATCCGATAACCACCCAGGGACCCAGATGCCCGTGAAAGGTTTTCATTAAATTCAGCGGCCGGATGGCAGCCTGGTTATGATGATGCCCTCCTCCCCCCTTGCAACCTCCCTCCTGCCAGTAATGTATCAGCAACTCCCCGACCCTGTCCGGTTTTGCCGCTGTAGCGATTTTTATCCCTCCGGAGCTGTCTTCCTTCAACCGGATCACATGGTCAACCAACTCCACTGAATAGCTCCTCCGGCCGATGGAAAATAACTTAGCATTAATCACAGCGGCGGCGGCCACTTCATCGTAAAGCCCTACATGCTCACCTGCAGATTCAGCTACCGCACCTATCCACCTCCCTGCAGGGGTTTCCGGTCCGGCCAGAGAAAAGATATTCCTGCCATCTTCCCCCATACCGGATACATCCACAAGGATGATCTCCAATCCACTGTTCAATACCTTCTCTGCCGCTTCTTCATCATACTGCAGATTCCAGGCATCCACCTCCCCCTCCGGGGAAACAGAACCTGCCGGTATCCATACCCTCTCCAATCCCTCCGGCAAACCCCCGGTACCGGAAATCAAACCATGGAGATTGGTAAGGGGCCCCAGAGCAAGATATTCAGCTTTACCCATATGCTCTGTCACGATGTGCCTGAGTTCTTCCACCCCCCCGTGGCTCGCCCGGATATACCTGGGAGGGGGAAAGTTCTCCCCTGCCAGCCGGCTGGCTGTTTCCCTCCAGGGAGGGGGTTCTGCAGCGGGGTTGCCGGTACCCACTATCACACTTGCCTCCCTGCACCCGGCTGCCTCCAGAAGCCCGATCAGGTTATCCGCCCCCTTACCCGGGGCGGTGGATCCTCCGGCGGTTATGAAGGCACCAATCTGCCGGTCTCCAGCCACCAGGGCAAAAACCGATCTGACATCATCCAGTCCCATATCCGTATCCACTATCAGCTGCGCCCCGGCGGATGAACCGGCAACAAAAAGAATCAGTGCCGCTAAAATTATGTATTTCCCGAGCATGGCCAACCTCCCGTGAAAATTCATAGTTTTTGCAATCATGCCATCCATTCAGAACTCAAATGTTCAGCTTTGGCCAGCATAGCCACCTGCTGTGATACTTATCAGGATGAGGAAAAATCCTGCAAGCCCCAATCAGTACAACCAGGACTGCCGGCCCGAATGGCTGATCAATCTAATAAAAACAGTACTACTTTTATCTTGACAGTAGTATTACGAATATGTAATTTGTAACACTATTATTTGATATAGACAAGCACTTTTTCAGTCAGGGGGCGGAAAATGACAGAAAGAATCCGGTTTTCAAGCCAATCAGGGATAATTATAACCTCTATCATTCTGGCTTTATTCTTTTCCTCACCACTTATGGCCGCCCGGGGCAAAAACCAGGGTCGGACAGTGTCTGAAAGGAGACCGGTGAATCAAGCCGGAGCTGAACGGAGCCAGGAGGATACCCTGCTCAGTTACAAAATGAAGGAAATCGTGGTAACCGCAAAGCGGACCGTTGTTCCGGTGGAAACCCTCCCCCTTTCGGTAAGCCTGATCGCCAGCGACCGGATAGATATCTCCACCGCAAATTCCTCCACCGGCATCGCCGGTGAACTCCCCGGAGTGTTCATACAGAGAACCGGGGATTTCGGCAGGAATGATGTCAGTATACGGGGTCTGGGATCGAGGGGAAGGAAATCCCTGGTGCTGATCGACGGGAAACCCGAGATGATGGGCCTGTTCGGCTGCACAGTAACCCACTCCTTCCTGATGCATGATGTAAAACGGGTGGAGGTTATAAGAGGCCCCTCCTCCACCATGTTCGGCTCGGGAGCCATGGGGGGAGTTCTCAATATAATTCCGGAGAGGCCCTCTTCGAACCTTGAACTGAATATCAAGACCGCCGGGGGGAGCAATCAGACCGCCATAACCAGCGGCCGGATTGGAGCAAGCCACGGCGCGTTTTTCGGCTCAGCCAGCGTAGATTACCGTGAATCCGATGGTCACACCATGAATTCTTCATACCGGGGCAGTGATATCGTCGCCCGGGGGGGAATATATCTTGGCGACAACTCCGAACTGGTCGCCTCGGCAAAAATATTCGACGGATTCAAGCAGGAACCATCTCCCCTGTCGGTTCCCTCCCCCGGCCAGGGGTGGAATGATTACCGGAGGGGGAGCGTGGATTTACATTTCAGGAATGAGGGCATGAATCTGTGGTACAGCACCCGGTATTACCGCAACTTCGGCGAACACGAATTCTCCGACGGATGGCACTCCAGAGATGCCACCGACGCCGTTGTTCTGCACATTGCCGGAAATCCGGTTTCCTGGCTGGAGATAAGCGGAGGAGCCGACTGGCACTACCAGCAGGGGGAGCTGCCCGGTCAGGCCGGTGCATCCTGGAACAAATGGGACACCGGGATTTATTCGGGGGTGGAGATAACACCATCTGCGCCGGTGACCTTCTCTGCGGGAGCGAGATACAACCGGGACGAGGTATCCGGATCGGAGCTGAGCCCCTCGGTGGGAATAACCGCCAGGCCGTGGAAGGGCGGAACAGTCAGGGGGCTGGTATCACATGGCTTCCGTTCACCCCAGATTAATGAACTCTACATGTTTCCTCCCTCCAACACCGGTCTGGAAGCGGAGAGGGTATGGAACTATGAAATAGGACTGAAGCAGAAATTCCCCGCCGGCCTGCATGCTGACCTGACCGCCTTCAGAATGGAGGGGGAAAACTTCATAGAGACGGTGGCTTCGCCAGACCCTCCCCCCATGTACATATTCGACAACACCGGGGAGCTGGAATTCAACGGTCTGGAATTCACACTGGGAGGAGAATGGCCGGCTGGTATCAGGGCCAGATTCTCAGCTTCCCTCCTGGATCGCGGAGACAAGACCAGGGGCAGGCCGGGGAGGAAATATGACCTGAGCCTTATCTGGAACACCGGCATCTCCACTGTCAGACTCACCGGTCAGAGCGTGGATGAGTACTTTGCCGCCGATCAGAGCAGAAATCCGGTTTCATCATACAGCGTATTCAACCTGTACGCAGATATCGACATAGCAGGCGGAATTACCGCCTTCGCCGCGGTGGACAACATACTGGATGAGGAGTATACCATCTTCACCGATCTCCCCGGTGGAAGCGCCGGCCTCTACTCCATGCCCGGCCGGACACTGCTGGGTGGGTTAAAATACGAGCTGTAGAACCTGCTACAGCAATCAGGCATTGTCATGATCCAGGCCCTGCCCTGAACTTCAGATGAATAGGCCGGGTGCATAAGAAAACTGTTTGCTGATCCGGTTATATCATCAGCTTACCCCTGCTCTTTCGGCAATATTCTGACCTGTTTATTTAATTCCGGTATAATTCAGCGGACCCTGATTGACCGCCCGGATGGAAAGTTATAGAATATACTCAAATTACCGGGTGGCTGCCTGAAAAACATTATTTTTAATTCCCTCCGTGGTGACGAGAATGAATGGTAGATCGAAAAGACGGGAATCCGGCCGTTTCAAAAAGTACGGCCTCGCCGCACTGGGCATACTGATTCTACTGCCGGCAATCGTTCTTATTCTGGCAACCCTCCCCCCGGGTGAAGGTATCATCAAAGGCATTCTGGAGGGGCAGTTGTCCGGCCTGATAAACCAGCGGCTCAGTATCGGAGGGCTGGAGACCAACCTGATCTCCCGGATCAGCCTGCGGGATATGGAGATTCTTCCTGCTGCCGCCGGCAGAGGAGGAATCAGAATCGGATCAGTGGAAATTCGATACAGCCTGACTCCCCTTCTGGATAAGACAATCCACATAACCTCCCTGGAAATTCATTCCCTCGAAATCACGGCCATACGGGATACCGCCGGGGACTTCAACCTGAACCTTCCGGACAACCTTACCTCCGGCGCCGGAGATGACAATGACGTCAATGGACAAAATGACAGCGAAGAAGGCTGGAGGGTCGAATTCGATTCCATCCTGACCGAACAGATGGACATCTGTTATACCGACCATACCATCCCAATGAGCACCCGGCTGGACAGCATATCGGTTATGGTAAACCGGACCGGCGTTTCCGGACTGAGCTTCACCCTGAACACAGGCAGTGGGGAAATCGAATATGACGGCGTCCACAGAATACCAGTCAGCCTGACCGGCCGGGGAGGATGGGAAAACAGCATTATCACATTCGATACCACCCGCTTGATTCTGGGCAAGCTTGATATCTTAACCAGTGGCACCCTGGACCTTACCGGAGATTATCCCCTGGACTTCCGGATGCTGATACGGGGTGAACCATCTCCCCTTCCGGCAATTGCCTCCGGTCTGTTCCGCCTCCCCGATTTAAGCACCAGAGGAGATTTAGGGGCAGTTGCAGATATCAGGGGAACTCTATCGAATCCACTGGGAGGTATCCGGGCTGAACTGCCGGAAATCAATATAACCGGCATTTCACTCCGGAACGGATTGATATCAGCCCGCCGGACCCCCGACACCCTGGCAGTGGATACTCTCCGGGCCGGCCTGCTGGGAGGAAGTATCACAGCCGGGGGTTATCTTCTCGCCGGAGATGAAATTACCGGCCATGCCGCCCTCTCCTTACAATCCCTCCAGCTGGAGAGAGCCTGGAGTGCAGTCTATGATACTGTTTCCCCCTACGGAGGCATGATCTCCGGGGATATCAGAGCGGAGTTTTCCGGAACGGACTGGCGCCGGTGGAATGTAAACGCCGGCTTAGAGGCTGAGAGTTTCAGCTACCTCTCCCGGCCCTCCGGGAATCTAATCCTTTCACTGGAACTCAAAGACAGGCACCTGGAGGCAGGTGTTGATCAGGAACACCTCAGTTTGAGCGGTGATATCTCCTTTTCGGATACCTCCCTGCAGGGCAATGTCAGTGCTGCAGCAGGAAAGCTGGAACTGCTGGGGGGCATTCCCGGCCTCCCGGAGCTGGGGGGTTCCATCACTGTAAGGGCCGGTATCGGCGGTACTCCTGCCAGCCCCTCCATCCGTGCCCGGTTCGAGGCTAACAATCCCTCCTGCGCCACAATATCTGCGGACAGTCTGTCCGGACAGGTAGTTTTTGATGAACCGCTTATTTCCCTTGATTCCCTCTGCTTTCACCGCGATTCAATCCTGGTGAAGACTGATGGATCCTTCAGCCGGGCAGATAAAAAGGGCTCCCTCGATGTTGCCCTCTACCAATTACCTTTAGAAAAAGGAAAAAAGATCACCGGCGGTGATACCATCCGGATAAGAAAATCCCCCGGATATATCCCCACCGGCTATCTATCGGCTGATTTCGGCCTTCCCGGCGGTGGGGACTTTTCCCTGGACGCCTCAACCACCGGCCTGAACCTGAATATCCTGGATGCAATTCTGGGAGATACTCTCTCCCTGGGGGGTACCGCAGAATTGGATATCACCGCCTTCAGAACGGCCGATTCCCTCTCGGCATCAGTACATCTGGAAGCATCACATCCCGCCTACCGGGGAGTACAGCTGGACTCGCTGTACCTGGACGGACTCCTGGCAAGGGGTATCATACAGGTCCGGCGCTTCGGGTTATACCACCCGGATCAGTATATCCACGGTTGCGTCTCCCTGGAGCCGGCGGCGGGGCCCTCCGGCTTTCCCGAAGTATCAGGGAACACGCCCACCAGTGGTAACCTTGAAGCATCGGAGTTCCAGCTTGCTATCCTTGAACCCCTCCTTCCCCGGGGAACCCTAATAAACGGGCCTGTCTGGATCGACCTGGAATGGAATGGAAAACTTTCGGCACCCGGTATCACCGGCACGATGAGAACAGATTCGGTAAGCCTGGTCAGACCGCCTGAAGAATTCCTCCGGGAAATAACCGGAATAAACATCATGGCGGAGGTAAGGGATTCCACCCTCGTCCTGGATAGTTCCTCTGCCAGAATCGACGGCATACCGGTTCTGCTGGAGGGTAACTTCTCGCTGGTTTCTGAGAACAGCATCCGGTTCGGCCTTACCGCAGGCACAGGAACCCTCTCTACCATATCAGGCAGGGGTCTCATATCCCCCGGCATGCTCGACATTACCACCCGGGCAGACAGCCTGGATCTGGCAGTTATCGCATCATTGATACCAGCTCCGGATATCAGGAAGGGATATCTTACCCTTGATGCCAGTCTCAAGGGCCCACCCGGAAGTCCCGAGATAAGAGGGGATCTCCGTGCTGAGGGCCTGGAAATACAACCGCCTCACATCGATAAACCCATTACACAGGGCAACCTGCTGGCCCGGTTCTCCGGCGATACAATAAGGGTGGATACCCTTTCCGGCCGTATGGGAAGAGGTAGTTTCAAAGGCTCCGGAATGCTTTCCGCCGATACCACCGGGATCAGGGATCTGTCATTAAAACTCACAGCCCGGGATATCGGATTCACCGTCGCTCAGCACCTGACACTGGAGCTTGATTCACTCAATGCATCCTGGGAAAGGGAGAATGACTACTACCGGCTGAGCGGTCTCATAGATCTGGGGGAAACCCGCTATATCAGAAATTTCCAGCCTGCTGAAATCCTCCCCTGGACCGGCAGGGCTGAAAAGGTCGAAAAAGGCCTCCCCACTCTCCTGGCCCGTACCCGGCTGGAGGTAAATATAGCTGGCGACAGCATATGGATCGATAACAACCTGGCCAATCTACACATAGATTCCGACCTTCAGCTGGGAGGTTTTCTGGCCCGCCCCGGTATCTCGGGGAGATTAAAGATCGAGGAGGGTTACATACTCTATCTGGACCGCAAATTCAATGTCACCGAAGGGGTGGCCTTCTTCACCGGTACGGAAGGGATAAATCCGGAGGTGACCCTTGGCGCCTCCACCACTGTTACCACCTACCGCCAGACCGAAAAGTTCGAATATGATATCGGCCTTTCCGTTACCGGGAGGCTCCGGGAACCCGCCATCCGGTTGACTTCCCGGCCTCCCCTCTCCCGGCCGGATATCGTTTCAGTCCTCACCCTGGGCGCCACCCGTGCTGAACTTGCCGGCAAGACCACCCGGACCCTGCGCGAACGGGGCGAAGTGCTGGCCAGCGGCCAGATATCCGGTTTTGTGGGCCAACGGCTGGGCGAAACACTGGGACTGGATCAGGTAACGGTAAGGGGAAATATATTCGATTTAAGCGGATCATCCGGCCCGGAACTGATACTGGCCAAAAATGTCTTCGAGGATGTTACCGTTACCTACCAGACCACGGTGGGCCACCTCAATGAACAGCGTATCAGGGCAAACTGGCAGTTGAGCAAACACTGGATGATCCAGAGTACCACCAGCAGAAACAGACAGTCTTCAGTCAGTTTTACATATTCATTGAGGTTTAGATGATACATAGAAAGTATTGGTACATTCTTGTTTTTTCACTGGCCATGGTGATCTATTCCACCGGGGCGGCAGGGGATGAGAACAGTGTCAGGTGGACGGCAAAAAGCATCGAAATAAAGGGCAACCATACCTTTGACGATAATCGGCTGAAAGCTGTCATGGTTACCAGAGCATCCGGATGGTTCATCTCCGGGAAGTTTCACCCCGCCGTCTTCAGGGAGGATCTCTCCGATCTGGAAGAATTCTATCATCAGAACGGATACCTGGAAGCTCAAATTTCCGATACCACCATAACCCGCAACAGGGAAGAGCACACCCTTGACATCTCACTGGAGATCGATGAGGGGCCGGTCACCCTGGTGGAGGGCATTGCCCTTTTCGGAAACAGGACCTTTTCGGATTCCACCCTGTTGAGCTTTCTCGAACTCAGCAGGGGTGAACCCTTCCGGCTACCATCACTTCAGGAGGGAATGATATCGATAGCCTCCTTCTATGCCGACCGGGGTTACCTGGATGCCTCGGTCACACCCGAGACCAAGAGGAACCGGGAGGCCCGCCGTGTCCTGATCGACCTGATGATCACCGAGGGAGAACAGATGACCATATCGGATATCCGGATCGAAGGGCTGGTCAAGACAAAGCCATGGGTGGTGGAGCGTGAATTAAACTTCCGGAAGGGTGAAGTAATCTCCCACAGCAAATTGATGACATCGCAAAAGCAGCTCTACCTCACCGGACTGTTCCGGAGTGTGATAATAAGTCCGGAGAAACGGTCGGGGGCCGGCCCGGGAAAACGTACTGTGGTAATCCGGGTGGAGGAAAAACTCAACAGCATGTTCACCTTTTCAGCCGGATACGGATCTGTGGAGAAGGTAATGGGCGAAACGGAACTTTCCTTCAATAATCTCCTGGGAACAGGACGCCGGATAGGGATCAGGTTGCAGGCCAACTTCATAGAGAGAAAAGTGGAAGGATCCTTCTCCCAGCCCCGCCTGCTGGGCAGCCGCTTTACCACCGATGTCAATCTGTTCCTGAACTACCAGAACCAGCCCGGCTTCGATGTAACCGGGTACGGGGGATTGTTGACCCTGGGCCGGCAGCTGCAGGAACACAGCCGCCTGATGATTCGTTACCGCCACGAAAACCAGAGGTTGAATAATGTAGAAACCGCCGATCCGCCGGAAGAGCTGGATCCCCGCATCCGGAGCATGACCCTGGATTTCAGCATGGACACCCGGGACAACCTCTTCAATTCCACCAGGGGCTGGTTCCTGGGAGCATCCTACGAGCTGGCCGGTGCCTTTCTCCAGGGCACCGACGCATTCAACCGTGCCACTGCGGATGTGAGATGGTTCCATCCCCTCCGTTTCAATACCATCCTGGCCACCTCTCTCAAGGCCGGCTGGGTGGATATCCTGGGCTCTTCGGGCTCCATTCCCATAAATGAGCTGTTCTACACCGGCGGTCCCAACTCCATCCGCGGCTTCGAATACCGCAGGGCCGGCCCGCTGGACAGGAAGGGCCAGCCCCTGGGCGGAAAGTTCATGCTGGTCTGGAATGGTGAAATCCGGCAGAGTGTATGGAGGTGGATCGGGGTTGCCGCATTCCTTGATGCAGGCAGTGTATGGAGGAGCACAGAAGATGTGGGATGGGAGGGTATCCGCTACGCCCTTGGCCCGGGAATCCGGGTAAATTCGCCCATAGGAATAGCCCGCCTGGATGCCGGCTTCAATCCCGATCCCAGGGAGGGAGAGGACAGGGTCCGGTACAACTTCAGCATGGGGCATGCGTTCTGAGATTAGTTATATCGTTATCAACCCACTTCCTGCCTGCACCGATACACAAATGGCATTGTGTCTATTCAATCCCGCCAGCCCACAATCCAGCTTCTGCCTGCAGGGGAGTATCCTGCCGGGCAATTGACTTTTTTCCAGTTCCGACGTCGAAACTAACTGTCTTATAAATTTCCAGGAACAAACTTAACCAGAATTGAAACAAATTGACTTAATTCCAGTTCCAGTGATGAAACCAACTGTCAGATAAGTTGCTTCGGGTGGATTTAATTCAACTCCAGTTCCGGCGCCGGAACTGATATTATAATAACCAACGTCGCCATTAATCAGGAAAGTTCACTATATCATGGTTTAGATATATGCAATAGCCGGATTGCCCAAGCAGTCCCGGATACCTATGGATCGTATAATAATATCGTTTCTAAATCGGGTGGTTGATAATTCCAAGAACAATTCGGATAAGATATGCCATCAATACCGAATAGGTCAGATTTACAATTGTGCCGCCTAAATAGTATCGGGAATCACGCCTTATGTCATCGCTGCGAATTATAGTCTTGGCTGTAAATATCAGGGCAAGTCCTGTGACAGCATTTGATAGAATTAACGTTATTGCCAGAATGTTTTCACACTTTCCGATTATCCGTCCAAGATTAATATCAATTATTACAGATTGGCTTGGGTCAATTTCTTTCATCTTTTGAGACCTCATAATAAGCCCCACGACGAAACCGCTTGTTAAAATTGTGAATAAGTATCCTATAAGTACAATCATGTACTTTGTAAAATCTATATTATTCATGATCTCCATTTTTCGTTGTCCTGTCATCTGGAAACTCATATGAATTTCTCTCACAGCCCATTAATATTTTTTCAATTGTATTTTCAGCCCTTTTGATAGCTTTCAAATGGGCTGATATCAATGCATCGGAAACCGCCTGCTGGGTTATTCCAAGGTCCCGGGCTGTTCTTTCCTGATGTTTGTGGATTTCATAGAGCTTTGCGACATTTCTCTGGTGAGGTGTCCATTCAGAGCGGATAATATCTACTAGATTTACAAGATCATTGAGACATTGATTATATCCTCTGTATGCAGATCCCAGATCAAAGAGATAACGCAGGTTATTATATCTTGCTTTTTTTATCAGGTCTGCAGCTTTATGAAACGCGGGGCCGTCCATTTTCGCAGCATTTCTGCTATCCAGGCCGATATCTATAATACCCCTAACGATTGCAAAACGGAACTGATATTTTTTCATGAGCGTGTTTATTTCATGACATATTTTGTAACTGCTGTCCAGTCGATTAAGTACGCCTGACAATTCATCCATCCCCCTGGTAAGAATAATAGGAGCAAAAAATTCATTTTCAAATTGGCTGTTTACAGAATCAAGAGCTGATTGTATATGTAGTGATATCTTTCCTCGATCGGGTATATCCCGGGATTTTATTAAATCAGCTATTATTATGGTAAATATGTTTTTATTTTCTGTCATATTACTAACATATAAACTTGTAATTAAAAATACAAGCATTAATACCTGTTACTTATTTTGTAGACAAACTAATATGCTTGTATTTATCAATACTAGTTAATAAGCTTGTTTTGTTAATCTAATTAATTATAATGATTGATTTCATTGCCCCTTCCTCCACATTATCACCATAGAAGTATTCCGGAAATTAGTGAGTAACAGAATGCGATCACTTCTTATCTCCTATAACGCTCCAGCTTATGCTTCCTCTTTTGCCAATCCGGCAATACTCTGTTGAGCAGCCGGTAAAATCTGGAATCGTGATGGGGATATTTTATATGGCACAGCTCATGGATAATCACGTAGTCGATACAATATTTCGGATGTTTGATCAATTCCGGATTCAACAGTATCTGCCCTCCCTCCGAATAACTGCCCCAGCGCTTCTCCATCCTGTATAGTTTGAAGCCGGAAGCAACGATGCCATACTTCTTCAAAGAGGAGCCGCAGTAGTTGAATCTCCCGGAAAACTTCATCCTGGCGTGTTCCCTGTACCACTCCCACAGAAGTTTTCTGACCCGCTCAGGATCACCTTTACTATGAGTGTTGATATGAATATACCGTCCCTTCATCTTAACCGTCTCAGGTGTATCCGCAGGCACCTGGTTAACCCGGAGAAGATAACGTCTTCCCAGGTATAGATGTGTCTCCCCGCTGACATATTCGAAATTATCGTTTCCCTTCTCGAACCTGGAAAATCTCCTCTTCTGCCTTTGGATCCAGCGGGCTCTTTTCCTTATCTTTCCTTCGATTTTTTCGATGCCGGCGCCGGCGGGTGCAGTCACCCATACCGTTTGATCGGGATAGACCGCTATAGCCATGGTCTTTCTATCCGAATAGGTAAGATTGTAGGGAATGGTCTTTTCGCCGTATTCTACTTCACCTTGCACCAAAGGATTCCTTTGCCGTTATCACCGTATTCATGATCCTTTCGATCACATCGAAATCTCTCGGTACGCCCAGGTCATTGAAGAATTCGATCAGGTAATCCTCCATCCCGTTCTTCATCCTGTCCTTCACATCCGGATTGTTCTGCCAGTCGACGATGATCAGATCATCAAGTATCCTGACACTTTTAGGATAGGTGGAAAACTTCGTGGGACAGTTGCGATAGTATCACAGGCTCGCGTCTGTCAGAACATGATACCGCAGTCATATTCCAGGAGTATCGTCGTGTCGCATCTCTCTATAGTGTGCGGAGGCTCCAGGGTGACATGGTATCGACCTTCCATCAGTCCGCCCCATTTCGAGAATCTAGCGATCTTGAAGATGGCGAACCCGTCCTCGTACACGACAGTAGGAGACAAATCGTAGTCTTTCAACTTTCTGACCAATCTCTTCAGATCGTCTACATTGATATGTTCTCGTTTTTCGATCTTCAGGATATGATTGACGAGGGCTTCATAGCTGAATGTAGATTCCGGATCAAACCTGCCACCTATTCCGGAAATAACCTGCCACCCAT
>CAZTHK010000039.1:0-9188 GCA_964613215.1 uncultured bacterium
GGTCCTTATAAATGGCAGCGATTGTGGTGGCCCCAAATTTAAGATGATTGGTCAGTAAAACAATCTCTTCACTCTTATTATCATCCCACACAGCCACCCGGCGAAGGGTATGGGGGCATTTTTCCTCAGCCCCCAGCCCGGTCAACCTGATTAATTGATAAGATAATATGGAATGGGTGGGGTGGGTCACTCAGAATAACTCGCTGGGGGCAGTTTCCCACTCCAGGGCCCGGGCGGCAAGGGTGTCGGCCAACAGCTGGTGCGAGGGGATGGTGCTGCGTTCCTCCAGAAGATCCCGTTCAGCCATGGATGAACCCTTCGGAAGCGAAGTCCTCCCCGCGAAAAATGATGCAGCCACCGCCGCCGCCATCAGCAGAGCTGCCAGGTAGACCGGAATAGGTCTTCGCCAGAATACCGGTAGTCCGGACCGATGGCCGTAGGTACTTGCATAGCGATTCATCACTGACCGCTTCACCCGCCTGCTGGGACCGGTCTGGAAATGTTTCAATTCTTCTTCTGGTAGGAGGGGAGGGAGGCGATTACCCGGCAGAAAACCTCCTGAGTAAGATCATCCACAGCATCCCGGTCCGGTTCGGTGAAGGAGGCCAGTGTACGCGCCACCCCTGCCGCATGCCGGGGAGGGAAGCTCATCCTGTAGTCGAAGTATCGTGGTACGGGGTGGTGGCGTACTGTGACTGGTTGAGTCTTCGCAGGGGGATCGGCCGTGCCTGTGATCATTCCAGCTGGCAATGTAATGAGAATAACCATCACCTCATAGTATTAATACAGCTGCCGCGTGACCGTGGCATGCGGTTTGCGCATATTATATTGATAAAATTAAAGCCGGTAATCAGGGAGCTCCCCGGGATTTCTTAATGCTTCTCTTTATTTCCCCGGATTGAGCATCGTTTCCCCGGGAACCGGTGATTTCCAAAAAGACCGAACCCGGAGGGACCAGAGGTGTTGCAGCATGCGTTACATTGAATCTATTCTGGCAGTACTGTTGGTACCCCTTTTATTATCCTGCGAAGGTTCTCCTTCCTCCGTCCAGGGAGGCAACCTTTTTCCATCCGATTACCCGGACAGGGGGTTGATTCACTGGGCGTCCTTTCTTGAATGGGACCAGTCAAAGATAGAAGAGGCGGCGGAATCGAAAATCGCCATCTTCCCGATTCAACACTGTCTTTCCTCCCGGGGGGATGAAATTATAAACAGGATTAAATCGATCAATCCGGATATAAAAATAATTGGTTACCAGGCTCTGCTGGGAGTAAACAGGCTTAATTCCGACACCAATAATGTTCAGAGAAATACGTCCTACAGTATTGATTACTACCACCTGGCCAGGGATCACTGGGTATGGACCACCACGGGAGATACCCTGTTATGCTGGCCGGATATAATATCATTGAATCCCCTGGCCGGAGACACTCTGGATATGGAATTTCTGTTTGAGCTGGTTGACCTGCTGGAAACTTACCGGGATGGGAGGGAATCTTCCATGGATGGGATAATACACGATTATTTCATGAACTATTTCTACATAACTCCCTACACCGAAGGTCAGGTAGAGGGCCAGATAGACCTGGACGGAAATGGCATAACCATGAAGGAGGACCAGCGTGAACTGGAACTCTTTCTGAGATGGCAGATAGAGTTTGCCAGGGAGATCCGGCAGCGGTTTGGTGATGATTTCATCCAGATTGGAAACGGAAGGGTTCCCCAGGATAATCCGGAACTGGCCGGCCTGCTCAACGGAATCTTTTACGAGAATTTCCCCAATATGCCCTGGGGACTCACCGACTTCGAAGGTGTTCAAAAACTGCTGGAAAATCAGCGGGAGGGGTATCTGAGCGAGTCATGCGGGAGGACCTGGAGCATTCTTACCAGTGTAAATGTAGAGTATAACAACCATTTCTGCCTGGTTTCCAGTCTTCTGGCGGAGTGCCTGTATACCGAATTATACGGGACTTACCTTTTTACCGGCTGGGAGTTCGACATCCATCCCGGCCGGCCGGCGGGAGAGTTGATGGTGGAAGGCAGCACTGATAGCATAATAACATACACCAGGGAATATACCCGCTATACCGCCAGTATATCATTTGCCGATTACGGCGGAAGGATCGAAGCAGAGTTAACTGAAACCTCCGACCAATAAAGTCTCTCTTCAATAGTGAAGATTGCTTCTTATTTCAGCAGTACCATCTTGCGGGTCAGTACCTCCATGCCGGCGGTTAGCCGGTAGAAATATACACCGGAGGAGAGGGAATTGCCCCCTTCACCGGCTCCATTGCATTTCACCTTATTGGCACCCTTCTCCCTGAATCCATTCGCCGGCGTTCTAATGTGACCACCGTATGCGTTATACACATACAGTCGAACCACTCCATCCCGGGCGGTCAAATATTTGATGGATGTGGCCGGATTGAAAGGATTGGGAACATTCAGAGAACGGTAGTAAGTGCGGGAACCGTAATATCATCTGTTTTGACTCTGGGAGAGTATTTTTTGATGATTATCCTGCATACCATTAAGTAGGATTTTTGTGTAGTGTATTAGAAAAGGATTACCTATATTAACGGTAAGGGACAAATGGCATTCAATAATTGAAGTTTTTCTTCCTGGTATTATTAGTTTCTGATAAACCGGCGCTATGAAATGAATAGAATTCTCATTCTGATTATCTCGGTTGTGCTTTTTGCTCTCCTGCTGAGCGATTGCGGCGGAGATGAAATAACTGGTCCAGACAATGATCCTTCGGTTACCATAATCAGCCCTAAGGACGATGAAGCTTTTGCAGAGGGGGATACCGTTGATTTCGCTGGAGTGGGAAGGGAAAGGCAGGGAGGGGAGCTTCCGGACAGCATGCTTATATGGGTCTCCGATAAGGATGATACCATTGGAGTGGGCAGTTGTTTTGCCAGGCATTCCCTCACTGTAAACAGGCATTTGATCACATTGATGGGAGTTGACAGCAGAGGAAGAACCGGATGGGATAATATCACCATAGAGGTGATTTCGATACCCCCGGGATTCGTACCAGTACACGCCGGCTCCTTTGTAATGGGTAGCCCGGAGGAGGAACCGGGCCGGGAAAGCAATGAGGGACAGCATGAGGTAACCCTGACCAGGGATTTTTTCATATCTGCTGAAGAAGTATCCAACCGGCAGTATGCAGATATGGCCCAATGGGCCTATGACAACGGCTGCTGTACGGTATATGGACAGAACCTCCTGGATGCTTTGGATGGTTCTAACAAGGAACTCCTGGATCTAGCCAGCGATGACTGTGATATTTTCTTCAGCGGGGGAGGATTTGCTGTAAAGGGAGGAAAGGGATCGTGCCCGGTCATGGAGGTCTCCTGGTATGGAGCTGTGGCATACTGTGACTGGCTGAGTCTCCGCCAGGGATTTGCCCGTGCATACGATCACTCCAGCTGGAAGTGCAGGGGGCAGGATCCATATAATGCCCCGGGATACCGTCTTCCCACCGAAGCTGAGTGGGAGTATTCCTGCCGGGGAAACAGTACAACCGCCTTTGCCAACGGTGAAATCACCGGCACTGGCTGCGGCGATACTATTCTGGATGAGATCGCATGGTATTGCGGAAATTCCACAGGGAGGGTACACCTTACCGGTCAATTAATTCCCAACCACAGGGATTTGTACGACATGCATGGCAATGCCTGGGAATGGTGCAACGACTGGTACGGCGGCTATGGAGGTGATGCAACCGACCCGGTGGGTCCCGCCGCCGGGGACCGCCGGGTTATACGCGGAGGTGCCTGGCTGAGTGAATCCAAGTACTGCCGCTCTGCAAACCGCAGCAGTGTAGAACCGGATTACTCAATCAATGGGATTGGTTTCCGGGTTTGCCGCAGCATATCTGTGCATTAATTTCTGCTGTTTTTTAGGTTATGTTCCGGGTTATTGATCAGATGTATAGATCCCCGGAGCAACCACCACAGCGATCAAAGCGAAGACACTGAAAAAGAAACCAAGAAAGAACCAGTTATTGGGATCTCTGTTCTTCTTTCTCGCTATCAATGCGCATAAGGCCCCGAATATTATCCCCTGGATCAGGAATACAGTAAGCATGAAAAAATGAGCCGATTATAGAGTTTCCCCAATACATTAACAGGTAAATAGCTATTCGATTTGTAGTATAATTCTATCCGGAAACAAGAGAGGAGCCCAGGCAATAATATATCAAGTTCATTAACTCGATTGATCCTGCATCCACCCGGTTTATAAATATTGACATTTAAAATAAGTAATTTTATATTAAATTATTATATCATTCTACTAGAACGATAGAATGCTTTAATTGTTTTTTCGATACAAAAGGAGAACTGACAGAGAGACCACTGCAGAGGTGAGAACAGTTCAGGGTTGATAACTGAAACCGCCACCATGCATCCAAATGGGGAACGGGATAATTTATGGAATGGCGAGGCCATCATAAATGCAAGTATGGATATCCCCTCCGGTACTTGTGTTCCGTTCCCCATACAGGTTTAACCTGAGGAAAGGAGACTGATCCGGAGAGAATAAAACCTTTTTCAAAGTGTAAAAGCAATGGGTCTGAAAATTATCATAAGGTGAGTGTTATGAAAAAACAGATTATTCAGATTGGAATTGCAGCTGCTGTGTTAACAGTACTGAGCGTTACTAATCTTCATGCTCAATGCGGAGGATGTATAAAATCAGAGACCAAAGATTGTCCGGCAACGGAAAAGGTTTCGAAGACAGAACCTCAGTCTGTCTGCCCGGTCGGCGGTGAGAAGATCAACAGGGAATTTTATGTTGATTTAGAGGGGAAACGGATATATGCCTGCTGTGCTGAGTGCCTGAAAACAATAGAGAAGAATCCCGGAAAATACCTGGCAAAGATAAAGGACAACGGGGAAACTCCACGGGAGGCTCCTGTTTATTTGTGCGGGGATTGCGGGGAAATCAAGGGAGAAGAGTGGTGCTGTGACAAAAATGCACAGAGATGCTCTGAATGCGGTTTGATAAAGAACTCGCCGGGATGCTGCAAGATGCCGGAGGCCGGCAAAGATGCTCAGCTATGTCCCGATTGCGGAGAAATCAAGGGAACGGATGAATGCTGCAAGGGAACGGAAACCAGGAAATATAAGGGATAAGTTCTGATTGTCCGTAGGAGAAAGTTAAACGGATCAGCCGGCGGATGAGAGGAGCTTCTCAGGATGTAGTGGAAGGGAAGCGGTATTACGGAAATGTATTCAGCCGGCTTGTCTGTGTATTTCCGCGAAGGAGAATGATATGAGAATGTCCACAAGGGGTAGATATGCCCTGAGGGCGGTGGTTGACCTGGCCATTCACTACCGGGATGGGCCGGTGCTGCTGAAGGAGATAGCAGGGCGGCAGGATATCTCACTGAAGTACCTGGATCATATCATCAAGCCACTGAGGGATAAGGGTATTATAGAGAGAGAAAAGGGTGGATATATCCTTTCCCGGCCCCCCGCTGAAATACCCAGCCTGGAGATCGTGGAAAAGGTGGAGGGGCCCCTTACCCTTGCTCCCTGTATTACCGGTTCGGGGGTGTGTGAAAGGCAGAATTCCTGTGCGGCATATGATGTATGGAATACCATCAAAAATTCAATAGAGACGGCTCTCAGGAAAAAATCCTTAAAGGACCTGGCGGAAGAGCAGAAGATGAAGTGGAAGAAGAGGGGTGCATGAGGGGGAAGGACCTGTTCAGCCGTTTTTCTCCAGTTTGTGTGAATACCCCCGTACCCTGCAGGCGGGGGTACCGTATTAATTAAATAAACTTCTTTCCACAATTTACTGTGGTTATTAAAAATAATTTTTATATACAATTGACACAGGTGGTTCTATTACTTAATCTGGCCTTTTGAGAGGAGATATCAGTGAAGTATCCAGCATTAGTTATAATTCTGGTCCTGATTCTATCGTCAACGGCCTTTTCAGGCAGGAATTATAACGGTAAAGTACCATCCCTGTTGATTGAGCTGGAGGGGGGACCCCTCTGGCAGACGGTCAATGATATCCAGATACCCAATAATGATCAGGCTACCAGGTTTTCACTGGTTGACCTGGCAGGGAAGGGACCTTACCCCGCCGGCCGCCTGTATATCACCTGGAATATCAACAGCCGCCATGGATTAAGGCTTTTACTGGCACCTTTTTCTGTTACCGGAGAGATAGAGTCTTCACAGCCGCTCAGGTTCGAAGGAGAGGAATTTGCAGCCGGGACTCCCCTGGATGCAACCTACAGGTTTAACTCATGGAGAGTATCATACCGTTACAACTTCCACCGGGGAGAGAGATTTATCTGGTATACCGGCTTCACCGCCAAGATCAGAGATGCCAGGATAGAGCTGGTACAGAATGGTACTTCCAGCGACAAACCGGACCTGGGTTTTGTTCCCCTTCTGCATCTGAGCGGAGATATTAAGTTATCCCCGCAGTGGAGGATATCGGCGGATCTGGACGCTCTTGCAGGCGGGCCCGGCAGGGCAATCGATTTCTCGGCCAGGCTGCGCAGGAATATCTCCCGTAACTGGGGCATATCGGCGGGATACCGTACCCTGGAGGGGGGAGCGGATATAGAGGAGGTATATAATTTCGCCTGGCTCCATTATGCCCTGATTTCATTGTACTACCGGTACTGAAAGCCGGTGATGTACTTTCAATGACACCGGAGAATGTATCGGAAATTACCGGGAGCTGCTTCAACCGGAAAGGGAGTGTTGAATGGATTCCGATCCATCGGTACTTCTGGAAAGAACAGGAATAACCGGACCGCCCATAGGGGTCTACGACGCTCCGGATAAGGAACCGTTCGAGCCCCTGGTTGCACCGGACCATTGCATCTTCTCCGCCTTCGGTGACTGGATTGATGGCAGGAGCATCTCCATCACTGAAGAGAACTTCACCTGCGGAGGGGTGGGTTACTGCTACTGTGGTGTTCAGGAGAAGAGCAGGGAGGAATTCATCACCTTCCTGGCCGAAACGGAGGGTCTCAAAGCTTCCAACCGGCTGATGGCCGGATGGCTGGAGCACTACGTACCCTACCAGCGGGAGAATGATTTTATTATCATCGGTCCGCTGAGGGAGGAACAGTACCGCTACCTCAAGACAGTTACCTTCTTTGTAAACCCTGACCAGCTCAGCGCCCTGATGACCGGGGCCCGGTATTTCAGCTCTCCGGAGGATCCTGCCCCTGTGCTGGCACCATTCGGATCGGGCTGCAGCCTGATGCTGTCAATCTTTCCCGACCTGGAGATACCTCAGGCCACTATCAGCTCAACAGACATCGCCATGCGCCAGCACCTGCCTCCAGATATTATCTCATTTACAGCAACCAGACCCATGTATGAGCGGCTATGCCGGCTGGATGAGAGGAGTTTCCTGTACCGTCCCTTCTGGAAGAGGGTAATGGAAGAGAGGGGTAAGCTACAGACAGACTGAGGTATTGCTAAGACAGGAGGTGTGATAATGATCAAAAGGATAAATTTTATATTATTTGTTTTATATCTCATTATTCCTGCAGTTGTCTTTTCTGCCGGTGTTGAAGATTTAAAGAAGATGGCTTTGAGTGAGTTCGGCGGAGGTAACTATGCTGAAGCCATCCGCTATCTCAAGGAGGCGGAAGAGAAAACCACAGATGACCCCGAGATTTACTACTATCTGGGATATTTTACCCACTATCTCTGCTACGATTCGGTTCCCCTCTCCGGTTATGGTCCGGATGAGTCGGAGGAGGTGCTTGATTATCTCAAGCGGGCAGTAGAACTGGAGCCCGGGTATGGCAACGCTTACTACTTCATGGGAGTGGAATGCGGTGCCAGAGCCAGGATCAGGTTAACGGAGGGTGATGTGGAGGGTGCCGGGGAGGAGTTCAGAAGGGGAATGGAGCTGGGCGGTTATCCCGGCTGGTTGATCGAATACGGGCGTAATACCCTGAAATCATGTAAGAAGAACGCCATACTTTTCCTGGGCGGAGATGCCGATACCAATCCGGTACAGTATCTTCAGATAGTGGAAGGTTACAGGACAGATGTTACCCTGCTTCCCATGGCCCTTATGAGCAGGCCATGGTTCATCAAACTGATAAAGGAGGATGTGGAAGGGGTGTTTCCTGCTGCTCCGGTAAGCTGGTCGGATTACCAGATAAGTAATATGCATAATTACAAGTGGCAGGCTAACACAGTGGAGGCTCCACTCAGTGAAGGGATAAAAGAGGAATTAGATGTAGAGGGTGAGACCTTCTCCTGGCAACTAAAACCTGACTTATCGGAGCGTTTGATAAGTGCGGGCAGGGCGGCAACGGCAGATGTGATCAATACCAACGGGTTCGAGAGGCCGGTTTATTTCTCCCTGGCCTGCGGGATGGTAGAGGGATTGAAAGAGAACCTGCAGCTGAGCGGACTGGCTCTGAGGCTGCTGCCGGTTAAAACCACCGGCACAGACCTTTCCGTAGATGCTGGATCGACTGAAGATGTCCTCCTGAACAGAGAAAACTATAGTTCCCTCCCCGGTGTTGCTGAAAAGGACATGCCCAGGATTTCAGGTATGCTGGCCAATTATCCGGCAGCACTGCTGAGACTATGCGGATACCTGGTTATCAGGGGCAGGAATACGGAAGCCAGGGCAGTATTCACATTGCTGGAACAGACCGGCATGGAGAATTATATTCAGATGGAGAGTCTGAAGCCTCACTTCCAGGGCCTCAGGGAAAAGATAGAATAAATCATATGGTGATATATTACCGGAAGACAGGAGGGATTAAATGGACTTCGAGGAGTATCAGAATAGAATAGATAATTATGCGGTAAGGCTTTCGGAGGCGGTCAGCAAAAATCCGGCTTCAGTGGAAAGCCTCTGTGGAGATAGGCAGGCAAAATACAGATTCCCGGGAGTTTATTTCATATCCACCCCCGATGATTCAGAGATAGTCTACGTGAGCAGAACGGAGAATGAGACTGTTCACAGTATAATCTCGGATCACAGATCGACTGATCCGTCCCTGGATATCAAGGGGATGCTCAGAGATGATCCCTATCTGGCCGGAGAACTGGATGAGTATATGGTGAGAGCGGTCAGGATAGATGAAAACAGGGATCAGGAGTTCTTTGAATTTTTGAATGTGTCCTAAAGTTAGTTGAAAATTGAAGTGACCTCCCTCATCTGGTAAA
>CAZTHK010000040.1:0-8230 GCA_964613215.1 uncultured bacterium
TGCCTGATGAGAAAATGGTCACAGAGAGTTTCAACTAAAAATGGGATTGACTCTTATGAATGTGAAAAATGCGGTCACGAATTCGAGATGGAGCAGCGGATAACCGATCCGCCACGGAAACGCTGTCCCAAATGCAGGGGTAAGGTCTTCCGGGTAATTCATCCGGTGGGCCACATCCTCAAGGGCTCAGGATTCTACCGCACTGACTACCGCAGCAAAGACTACACAGAGAAGGAGCAGGCGGAAAAGAGCAAACAGAAGAGCGACGGGAAAGAGCCGGAGAAAAAAAAGGAGAAGGAAAAAGAGTAAAATAGATACCGGGTTGTATCTTTCCGGAGGCCACATTCACTCACGGCAGGCTGGTGAGTGTGATAATAGTATAATCCGTTAAAATTCTTTTTAACGCGGAACCGCCCCATACCTCTCTGTTTTTCGGGTTAAACGGAGCCTGCTCCTCTTTGATAAATATCTGTATTTATTACTACTGCGCCTTTTGCAGTACCTTCCTCAGGATCTCCGCAGCCCTGTTTATCTCCTCCTCACTGACAATCAGAGGGGGACGGAATCTTACTGTCTTCTGCCCGCACTTGAGAGCCAGCATATTGTTCTCGGCCATCTTACAGCAGAAATCGTCCCTCTTCTCACCGTCGGGAAGGTCGAAGGCGCAGAACAGACCTCGTCCACGGGCGTTGGAAATGATTTCGGGGAATTCGTCCTGAAGCTCTATCAGTCTCTTCTGCAGAACCTCCCCCATCCTGGCTGCGTTCTCAACCAGGTTCTCTTCTTCGATTATCTCAAAGATACGCTTGGAACGGTACATGTCCACGATATTCCCGCCCCAGGTGGAGTTTATTCTGCCTGAGCTCCTGAATACACTCTCCACCTCATTGAGACGGTCGCTGGCCATAATACCGCATACCTGGGTTTTCTTGCCAAAGGCCACTATATCAGGCTGTACCCCCATCGACTGGAAACACCACATCCTGCCGGTCATTCCTACACCGGTCTGAACCTCGTCGAATATCAATATTACTTCATTCTCATCGGCTATTCTTCTCAGAGCTTTCAGGAATTCGGGGCGGAAGTGGTTATCTCCGCCCTCTCCCTGGATGGGCTCAATAATTATAGCGGCAATATCATCTCCATCCTCTGCCAGAACCTTCTCTATAGCCGAAACAGCTCTCTTCTCGGCGGCAACGATCTCGTCGAGATGCTCCTCCACCGGGAAGGTGACCCTGGGATTTTCAACTCTGGGCCAGTTGAACTTGGGAAAATACTTGATCTTGGTCGGATCGGTGTTGGTAAGGGACATGGTATAACCGGTGCGGCCATGGAAGGCATCCTTGAAATGGATTACCTTGCTACCCTTCTCTTCCTTGATTCCCCTGGCGAAATTCTTCTGCACCTTCCAGTCGAAGGCTGCCTTGAGCGCGTTTTCCACAGCCAGTGCCCCGCCACTTATAAAGAACAGGTTGTGAAGATCGGGTGGTACCGCTATCCTGGAGAAGGTAGAAACGAACTCGGCCATCTCTACGGTATAGAGGTCGGAATTGGAAACCTTGTTAACTGCCACCCTGGCCAGTCTTTCCAGAAATTGTTCGTCGGTTAGACGGGGGTGGTTGAAACCGAGGGGGCTGGAGGCAAAGAAGGTGAAGAAATCCAGATACTCCCTGCCGGTTAATGCATCATGAAGGATAGTCCCCTTGCTCTTTTCCAGGTCCACAACGAAATCATAGCCATCCCTGAGCATATTCTTTTCAATGGCGGAATGAACATCTGAAGGTTTCAGACAAACTTCATTGGTAAATCCGGGAGAACTCATAAGCCACCTCGCTTGATCAAAGCTTCAGTAGTAGAACGGATTGTATCCACCAATCCGGCAGAGAAATTATTTATTGACAGGATAATATATACGCTTTTCCAGCTTTTATCAACTATTTTTCATTGTCTGTTACGCTATCAATAACAAAAATTCCCTTTAGTTATTTTAAAGCTGAAAAAACAACCAGAATTTATTCCTGAAAAATAAAAATGGGGAAGAGGGCCCGGTATTACAAAAGTACGGACTGGTCTCCTCAGAATCCGCTTCGGGAATCTTCGGTTACCGGTTTGGAAAGGACCAGTTAATCTGAAGTAATACCGTTCCCCCTTCACCCTACCCGAGGTGTTACGCCACTTCACGCCCCGAAAGCAAATTGTTCCGTTATGAAAGAAATTATTTTTTGTTACCGTTGAAACCTTTCCCTTCTGTTTTCCGGCCAGAAACGATCGGTTTCTACCAGTTCGCCCTCTTCATCAAAGACAAACTCAACTCCATGCTTATAGTACTTCCAGTGTTCTGTAACACTGTCGAACTTCCGTACCCGTATTCTGTGCCGGGGGAAACCATACTTCTTGTATATCCTCAATTTGTCATTCCTGAACGATTCGATCAGAAGCTGGTGGCGCATTAACCTGCGCCCCCTGGTGCCCCGCACCGGGTACCTTACGGTTAAAGAAGCACTCAGTACTGTAGTGGAGATAATTGACAACAGAGCGATTATAACAGTCAGCCGTTTCACCATCATCACCACTTCCTTTCATGATGTAATTTCCTTTGCTGTCTTCACTCCTCCCGACTGTTTCCCATTATACCATAAAAGGGGTATGAATTTCAATACAGGGAGAGATATTTCTTATAGTTTCTTAAGGTTACCCGCTGTAACGGCGGGATTTTCATAGAGGTCTATCCGGTTGCCTTCAAATACAATTACCCCTTATGCAAAAAGATACGGCCGGCGGGAAATCATAACTACCCCCGTGCTGCTGCCCATTCCTGTCCTCTCCGGGGTTAATATAAAAAAATTATTGCCTCACCGGGGAAACATCAGGTAAGTTGTTCACTAACAATTGAACATAACTGATTGGATATGGACAAGGAGGAGGAGCAGGCGTGCATAATCAATCGGACAACATTTCTGGAAACAACCATGATATCTCAGGAAGAACCGGTGGTCCCCCCGGGGGGAATGAGGCCGGTTCTAAAGGGGATAGCCTGATCGGCGAGGAGATTGCCTCGGCCCGGGGGGAATGGGGTTCCAAGATGGGTTTCATCCTGGCAGCCGCAGGTTCTGCCATAGGGCTGGGTAATATCTGGAGGTTCCCCTATGTTACCGGCCAGAACGGAGGAGCAGCTTTTCTGATCATATATCTGATCTGCATAGTCCTGGTGGGAGTCCCGGTTATGCTGGCAGAACTGACCATAGGCAGATACAGCAAGCGGAACCCGGTGGGGGCCTTCGAAGCCATACTTCCGGGAAGTCCCTGGAAGATAATCGGATATATGGGAGTGATAACGGGAATAAGTATTCTATCTTACTATAGTGTAATTGCCGGTTACACCCTGGGTTATATATTCAAAGCAGTGGGTGGAAATAGCACCCCCTTCCAGTCATTCGCCTCCTCTCCCATTCTCTCCATCCCCCTGTTCATTGCCTTTATCGTACTTACCGTGCTGGTAGTCCAGGGCGGAATCAAAAATGGTATCGAGAGATGGGCCAAAATCCTCATGCCGGTGCTGTTTATTCTGCTGGTGGTTCTGATCATCCGTTCGGTTACCCTGGAGGGATCCGGAGCAGGATTATCCTTCTATTTCAATCCCGATTTCAGCAAGGTTACAGGTAAAACAGTGCTGGCTGCTATAGGCCAGGCCTTTTTCTCACTCAGCCTGGGTATGGGTGCCATGATAACATACGGCAGCTATCTCTCCAAAAAGGACAACATAGTAACCTCCGGCATAAGTGTGGCTTTCTTCGATACCCTTATTGCGGTTATGGCCGGTCTGCTGATATTCCCGGCCCTGTTCGCCATGCAGATGGATCCAAAGGCCGGACCGGAGCTGGTATTTGAGGTTCTTCCCAGGATATTTTCATCCATACCCGGAGGAAGGGTGGTGGGAGGAGCCTTCTTCCTGCTGCTCTCCATCGCCGCTCTGACCTCCACCATATCCCTGCTGGAGGTGGTTACCGCTTATCTGGTGGATGAAAAGCACTGGTTACGAACCAGGGCGGTGTGGATACTGGCGCTGATCACCTTCTGCCTGGGGCTCCCCAGTGCCCTTTCACAGGGTATGATACCGTGGCTCAACGATATTCCGGTGATACACAAGAGCTTTCTCGGGCTGATGGACTGGATCTTCGGCAACATCATGCTGGCGGTGGGAGCTTTCTTCATCTCCATATTCTTCTCCTGGGTATGGAAGACCAGAAGGGCAGCCTGCGAGATCGAAAATGGATGTCCCGATTTCGGCAGATACGTACCCTTTATAGACTTCTGGCTCAAGTTCTTCTGCCCGGTTTGTTTTCTCATTCTGATCCTATTCATTTTCGTGGAGGGTATATAGGCAGTCCTTTTTCCGTATAAAGTCGATAAGCCCTTAAACGGAAGGTAAACTGGAGAATTTGATGGAAACTGTTAAACAGATAATAGACACAGTCTACAAGTATATCTGGGAATTTCCGGAAGCTATGCCCTACTTCGTGATACTGCTTCTGGGCACCGGTATATTCCTGACCGTAAGGATGCGGTTTATCCAGCTTCGCAGGGTTTCTCACAGCCTGGCTGTGATAGCAGGACACTATGATGATCCAGAGGACGAGGGAGAGATTAACCACTTTCAGGCGCTTTCCGCAGCATTATCGGCTACTATAGGTATAGGGAATATAGCCGGCGTGGCCACGGCAATCCACTACGGAGGCCCGGGTGCGCTATTCTGGATGTGGCTTACTGCAATACTGGGAACCGCTTCCAAGTTCGTGGAGTGCACCCTCAGCGTGCATTACCGGAAGATAAATAAAGAAGGTGTGGTATCGGGGGGACCAATGTACTATATCGAGCGGGGGCTGGGATCCAAATGGAAGTTCCTGGCCATCTTTTTTGCCGCATGTGCTGTTATCTCCTCATTCGGAAGCGGAAACAGTGTACAGGCCTTCACAGTGGCCGATTCCTTCCGCAGTGACTTCGGAATCCCCACCTGGATAACCGGTTCGGTTATGGCAATTCTTATAGGTATGGTTATTATCGGCGGGATAAAACGAATAGGCAAGGTGGCCAGCAGGCTGGTTCCCTTCATGGCAACTCTGTATTTTGTAGGTGCTTTTACCATACTTCTGCTGAACGTCAAACAGGTACCCCAGGCATTCGCCACCATCTTCCACGACGCCTTCTCACCCAGAGCAGGAGCGGGGGGATTCCTTGGTTCCACCTTCATGTTCACCCTTATATGGGGAGTTAAGCGCGGTATCTTCTCCAATGAGGCCGGACAGGGGAGCGCACCCATTGCCTTTGCCGCTGCAAAGACCAGGGAACCCGTCAGGGAAGGCCTGGTGGCCATGATTGGGCCATATATAGATACTATAATCATATGCACTCTCACCGGACTGGTTATCATCACTGTGGGGGTGTGGAAGGACAAAAGGATTGAGAGCGTACCCTTTATACAGCAATCGGAGATTAACGTGATAGCAGGTGACGGTGAAATTCACCGGACCGGCAGGATAGATAGGGAGGATATCTTTACCGGAACCTTCCCTGTCAGGGACGGAAAAGCCGGGGGGGTGGCCTTCGCCAAGAATAACAGCTACGTGGACAATCCGGTAATAAAGAGGGAAGAAAAATTATTCTCAGGTACCTGTACGGTTTCCCGGGGTGACGGTTTTGTGTTCAGAAATGAACAGAACCGTATCATCGACAGTGGTGAAATCGAGCTCAAGGGCGATATCCTCCAGAACGGGTCTCCCCTCACTGCCTGGGCATTCGAGCGGGGACTTTCCCCCATTGCGGGAAGTTACGGAAACCTTATCGTAACCGTAGCTGTTTTCCTGTTTGCCATCTCCACCGCAATATCATGGTCTTACTATGGAGACAGAAGCGTAGAGTATCTGTTCGGCTCATCCGCCATCATGCCATACCGCATCGTCTTCTGTGTGGTTCATTTTCTGGGAGCAGTGTTCTCCCTGGAGATAGTATGGGGCTTCGGCGATACCGCCCTGGGATTGATGGCAATACCTAACCTGATAGCAATCTTTGCACTGTCAGGGGTGGTAAAGAAGCTGGCCGGAGAATACTTCGGCCGCAAGCAAAAAAGATACAAATAGTCTCATCCGGAATATCAAACTAACTTGAAATTCCCGCCGGTAACCAGGGAAAACGGACCGGTGGCCGGTTACAAGAAATTGATTCAGCCAGGGAATTCTCCCCGTTGACAATTATGTCGAATGGGGATATAATAAATACAGAGTCCCTGCTGGAATCGCGAATGACGGTTATCTTGAAGAAAGAATCGCGGGCTCACCTTTTCAAGGATTTTCAAGTTGCCGTTCACGTTCCCGGCGGGGGCTACGTTTTTATTGTCATGGTATCCGGTTCAGGTGATAAGAGTTTTCCTGTCCGGTATCATCCCGGTCAAAAGAGCAGGCTTAATTAATCATCCCAGTGATCTACCTTGCCATTTTCTGATATATAGATATATCTCTTCTGCCCCTTCTTTCTCGGATCCCGGTAGATCCACTGCTCCGTCCCGGCGGTAACTTGACTCTCCTTGATCTCATCCGGATATCCCCAGGATTCCAGAGCAGCTTCCCTGTCCATTCCCTTGAAAAGTTCGTGGTTCCTGATAGCCCGGGCAGTCTTCTTACTCTTATATTTTCTGAGATTCATTCTGTATCGGTAATCGGGGTCTTTGAACCAGAACAGCCGGGCGAGGGCCTTTTCGACCTTTTCTCTAGTCAGAGGTCTTTCCAGATTGAGCTGGTGTCTCAACAAGCGCTTATCCGGACCCTTGACTGTTATTCCGCCTGTCCAGTGCAGGTCCAGAGCGACCAGCTCAACCTTGATGTCGCGGTCGATAATTCTATTTTCCCGGTCATCAACAAGCAGGGAACGTGTCCACGCCTCTCTATCTTCATACTTCTGCTTGAGAGCATCTCTTCCCTCTATCGGAATATCCTTATCCACCTTCCTATAGGCCTGGTTAAACATCCCACAGCCTGACCCGAGAAAGCTCAATATTACGGATACAACTAACAGCTTTTTAAGCATACCCCGAATTCCTCCTTATTTGTATAATCTAATTCGACTCCCTTAAGATAGAAACAAACAGCTATCAAATCAAGATATTTTCTAACCTACTCCCTTTAGGTGTGTTAGCTTAAGGGTATCCTCAGCTACATCCATATCAATGGCAATCAGATCGAACCTTATCTGAGGAAAATCTTCTTCACTCTCATTCTCTGAGAGATAAGCTGTTGCTGCCTTTTTTATATTAGACAGCTTATGTCTGTCCAGGCCATCCACCGCATCTCCGAAAGTGCCGCACCTCCGGGTTTTTACCTCCACAAAGGCCAAACAATCTCTGACACCTGCTATCAAATCCAACTCCAGAGGACCATTTCTGTAATTTCTCTCCAGTATATGGTAACCTCTCAATTGCAGATAACAGGCCGCGATGTTCTCTCCGATCCCCCCGGCTGTACTTCTGCCCTCCACATCAACCTCCTCATCTAACTCTTACCAGCCCTGAAGCTTCTCCTGTGAAAATCGGTCAAACCATTTCTTCTGATCCGGTCTATATGCTCCCGGGTGCCGTATCCCTTATTTCTGCCAAAGCCGTAACCGGCATACCTCCGGGTAACCTCCCGCATAATTCTGTCCCTGGTCACCTTGGCCAGGATAGATGCGGCAGCCACGCAAAAACTCCGTCTATCTCCACCCTTCACCATCTTCACTCTGCCATTCACAGGAGGATGCTGCAATCCATCCACCACTACCAGATCAGGCATCATGCTGAGATTTTCCACCGCCTCTTTCATAGCCTTCATAGTTGCGGGCACAATACCTGTTCTATCGATTTCACCAGGCCCTACCATCCCTATTCCCCTGGAATGTGAAAGGAGTGTTATCTCCTCATAGATGGCCTCACGCTCATTTTCACACAACATCTTGCTGTCGCGCACGCGCACCAGCTCATCACACGGCTCACACACTACTGCGGCAGCCACCACCGGCCCTGCCAGAGCCCCTCTGCCCGCTTCGTCCACCCCGGCCAGAATAAAGCCGTCAGATATCTTAAGAGTACCGTCAAATTCCACCAGTTGCCGGAAGAGAATCCGGTCGGGGGATACGGCCATCGGATACTCCTGATACTCATTGAGGCCTCCCCCTCAGCATACCACTGAGGTATAATAAAGATTAA
>CAZTHK010000041.1:0-8206 GCA_964613215.1 uncultured bacterium
TAAAGGATCAGGCATGTTTTTTCTATATCTTCTTTCCGCAACAGGAACTAACTAATATTTAATAATATACTAACTTGTTTCGAATGTTGATATTTATATGTTGTGAAAGTTAAACTGAAACAGGTAATTTCTTTGAAATTCTTGTTGGACAGCGGTATAATCTCCGCTGGTTGGAGTCCATTGAAATTGCAGATAGTATTTTGAGGAATTGGGCAGAGTAAGATGAGGTATGCTAACCTGTTCCGGCTTATATCATTATGTATTTTAGTGGTTTTCCTGCCTGATTACGGGCGGGGGGAGGATGCCCATAATACCAGTGAAGGCAACGAATTATATCAGAGTAGTGTATTATCGGTTCAGAATGATTGCTTCCGGAGCGCTCCCTTTGTTTCTGTTAAGTGTGATAAAAATGGTGTGGAGGGCAATGTCAGATATGTTGATTCTGATTTTCCGGGGACAGGGGGGGTAACCAGCATAAGAGGTGAGAGATATACAAAGATATCCTGCCGGGATCTGAACCGGTTTCTGGAATTTGAGCCTAAGAAGATCTTCTACGGCGGTGTGATGATCAACACCGGAGACACCCTTTACGGACCGGTGGTGGTTATAGCCGGTCCCCTGGATATTCAGCACAGGGGTGTTCTTAAGGGTGATGCCTGGGTGGTTAATGGAAAGGTTGTATTAACCGGGGCAGGAAGGATTAACGGAGGAGTTAAACTGATAAACAGTGGTATCTTCTCTTCCAGCCGGGCTGAGGTGACCGGTCCGGTAGAGAGGTACAGCTGCGAGTGTGAACTCAGGGACAGGGTTTATGAGGAGGAGGATAAAGTTGTTTTCAGGGAGCGGCTGGACCCCAGGGCGGTACGAATACAACCCAGCGTGAAGCCGGGGCTGCCCAACCGCACCGACTATCAGCTGCTCCGGATCGGATTGAAGAGGGAGAACCCACTTCACCGTGATCCCTATGTGTGGGCGGAAGCACTGCTGCATGTTCCCCTGTGGAAGGAGTCGGGGGGACATCTGGGTTTCAATATGGATATTTCCATCCCCCTCGGTTCGGAGAACAACAGGTTGATAGTGAGAGGTTTCAAGGAGACCTTCACCAACGATGCCTGGCAGCTCTCCCGCTGTGAGAATTCACTGGCGGTAATATATACCGGTGACGACTTTGCGGATTACTACGAGAGAAGAGGAGTTTCAGCTGGAGTCAGATCCAGATCGTGGGATCATCTGATTCTGGAATCGAGACTGTCATTTCAGGAGGATGTCTCACTTTCCGCAAGATCGTTACCCTCTCTTTTCAGTTCCAGACAGAAATTCAGGGCCAACCCTCCCATCCGGGAGGGGAAAAGGTTCTTCCTGACCGTCTCCCTGGAATTGGACACCAGGCGGGTCAGATATTCCCCCACTCAGGGATGGCGGCTGGATATGACTGCGGAAAAAGGCTTTGCCGACGGGCCGGGCGATTTTTCCTATCTCACCCTGGATGTGGAGGCAACCAGGTACAACCGCCTTCCTCTGGGGCTGGGGCTTGATATCCGGACCAAGCTCTTTTCGGCCTTCGGCGAAATACCGGAACAGAATACCATGTCGCTGAACGGATACGGAGGTATCCGGGGTGTTTCTGATGATCCCTTCCCGGTGCACCGGGGGGACAGGCTGGCCCTGCTTTCGGTGGAACTTTCCAGGGAGATGCCCCGTATTCCTGTGATGAAATCCCTCTTCACCGGATGGAGCCTGGTAGGCTTCTGGGATCAGGGACTGCTGAAGATGGCTGATAATAACGAGGCTGCCCTGGCCTTCCTGGATACTCCTTCTGATAACTGGAAGAGATCAGTGGGATTTGGAATAGCGGGAGAGTCGGTTCTGCCCATGGTGGCAATCTATCTGGCACAGGATATTGATAAGGACAGTTTTGACCCCAGAGTGATTCTGCGGGCCAGATTATCATTCTGAGGAGGCGGAATGACGGGAGCAAAACCCATACTCCAGGTTGAATCGCTGAGCAAGAGTTTCGGGGAGGTAAAGGCTCTCCGTGGGATAAGCTTCTCCCTGGATGAAACGGCAGTATACGGCTTTCTGGGACCGAACGGAGCGGGAAAGACTACTACTTTTAAGATTATCTGTAATCTGATCTCTCCCCAGGGGGGGAGGGTTTTGATAGATGGGATGGATGTTAGGGAGAAAAATTCACGGGCTCTCAACAGAGTGGGAGTACAGTTTGATTCGCCGGCATTCTATCCCTACCTGAGCGGAAGGGACAACATCAGGGTTATGGGGAAATGGTTGGGAGGAGTAAGCGAAGAGCGGATTGGTGAACTGTTGGAAATGGTGGGTCTTGAAGATGCCTCAGAGCGTAAGGTGGCCGGTTATTCCCGGGGGATGAAACAGCGCCTGGGAATAGCGTCGGCAATGCTTTCCCGGCCACGCCTGGTGCTTATGGATGAGCCCACCGGAGGGCTGGACCCGGCAGGGATAGCATATATCAGGGGGCTTCTGCCCACCCTGGCCCGGGAACACGGTTGTACTGTGATATTATCCTCCCACCGTCTGGACGATGTGGAGAAGATCTGTGATCATCTAATAATTATCCACCGGGGAGAGATAGCAGCAAGCGGGAGAAAGAGTGAACTGGCCGGGGAGGGGTCCCTGGAGAAGCTGTTCTTCGATATCACCGGAGGTGGCCGGTAGTGCAATCTGAGATATCCGGGTTGATTCAGACAGAGTTGTTCAAGGCAAGGAGGACCCGTGCTGCTTTTATCCTTCCCCTGCTGGTGGTTGCTCTGTCAGTGGTTTCATTCTTTGGTTTCAAAATGGCGGCTGGAAGCAGATTGATCGGGTTGGTGAGTGGGTTTTTCCTCTCCGGTGCGGCGGGGGGATGGATGGTCAGAGTGATATCGCTTATTTCTGTGATAATAGCCGGGTTTATAATCTCAAATGAATTTTCCATGGGAACGGTCAAGACCTGCTGGACCGTTCCGGTGGAGAGGGGCCGGTGGTTGATCGCAAAGGTGCTATGGGCCTGCTGTGTGGTTACTGTACTCTTTATGATAGCCGTAATTATTGTAGTGATACTGTCAGCTGTTACGGTGGGCTTCGGTGATCTTATGGAGAAAAACTACCTGGTTCATTCCTCCGCCAGTCTGTGGGGCAGGCTGTTTCTGACCTACGGGCTGGAATTGTGGGGACTGTGGAGTGTGGTGGTGGTGTCCTCTCTGGCTGCGGTTATGTTCAACCGTCCGGGAATCACTGTTTCGGTAGTAACAGGTGCAGGTATTGCTTTTCTTTTTCTGGATATGTTTCCCCCGGTCCGGCCTCTCCTTGTCACCACCTGGATATCCATGCCCATGGAACAGATGGGTGCCATGGCAAAGGGTTTGCCCCTTCCCCTGGAATGGGGTGAGCTGGTCTGGAAGACTATCCTGGCAGGGGGGGTATGGATGGGTCTGTCCCTGCTGGGTGCAGTAAAAATAATAAATGGCAAAGAGATAACATTTTAACTGTAATAATAATCAGGGAATCAGGCCAGCAGGGGGGTGCCCGGCTTTACCGGATGGGTTCCGGAATGCACCTGAACTTTACATTGAATGGCAAGGGAGAGATTCAGCACAACTTAACTATAAGGAAGTAACTGCATGAAGAGAAGCACAGTTCTCAAATCACACCCGGGAATGACATACCGCCGCCTCTCATTTTGCTGCACTGCCGCCATCATTCTTATTATTGCTGCCGTAATAGTTTCCTTCCCCATATTATGCCAGGCAGATGATGGCGGGTTCGATATCTTCAGGCTCAGTGTGGCAGGTGAGATCCGGGATCACATCACCGATGATCTGGATGGAGACGGATTAGAGGATATCCTGATAGTACACCTGAAGGGGCTGGAACCTCAACGGACCCGCTGGATCTCCATATTCTTTCAGGGCCGGGGGGGAAGGTTCGCAACCGCGCCCGATCAGTCCTGGTGTATCGATTCCACCGCAGCCATTATGGATACAGGAAATATAGGGGGGGATAATTGCAGGGAGATATGTTTTATCACTCCGGAGGGATTGAGTTATTATCCCATGGAGGACGGGTTCTTTAGTTTAGAATCTGAAGTTTTGATCGGGATGGATGGGCTTGTTGTTTATCCTTCACCGGACAGGATGCCGGTGATAGATTTTGTCCGTGACTGGAACGGGGATGGGCAGGATGATGTAGCTGTT
Organism: uncultured bacterium; assembly: GCA_964613215.1. GTDB lineage: Bacteria > Krumholzibacteriota > Krumholzibacteriia > Krumholzibacteriales > CAZTHK01 > CAZTHK01. The sequence goes on from CAZTHK010000041.1 coordinate 4,209, forward strand.
TTTACCTTCCGGGGGATTACCATATTCAGGAAGAAAGAAAGTGAGCAATTTGATCCGCAGGATAGTATAAATATCAAGCTGGAGACGGTGATGTGGAGGAAAACCAGGGAGAGAGAGGATGAGGTGGTGCCGGGTCTGGGAGCAAGCTACCGGGTGCCCAATCTGAAGCTGATAGATTACAACGGCGATGGTATAAGGGACCTTCTGGCTCTGGAGAGTGAGCGGATGGTGGTCTACCTGGGTGGAGATAATGGCAGCTTTTCCAGCCAGCCGGATGATGAGATACTCTTCGATGTGAGGACGGAGAAGGAGAAGATCGAAAATCTGGCCAACCTCAGTCTGAAGGCTGCCGACCTGGATGGAGACGGTTATACCGAAGCAATAATAACCAAACAGATTGCCAGGGGGTTGACCGGATTCAGAGGGGTCATCAATATTTTCAGGGGTAGAAGGGGGGGATACCGGCCTGAGCCTGACCAGGTGCTGATATCAGAAGGGACTGCTTCAGCGCAGACACTGCTCCGGGATGTGAACGGAGATGGCATGCTGGACCTGGTTCTTCCATCCTTCAAGATGGGGATAACCTCGATTATCCGGGTTCTTATAACCAGATCGGTCAATGTTGATTTCAATATCTTTCTGCTCAACCGGAATGGCAGGTTCTCCGACCGCCCTGACTACACCAGGGGGGTCAAGTTCAGCGTGGACCTGTCCGGCGAATCGGATTCCCAGGCCATGGACCTGGAGGGAGATTACAACTGCGACGGGCACAGCGATTTCGTTTATGCCACCGGTGAGGATGAGCTGTCCATATATCTGGGTGTGAGGGGAGACGATGATCATATCTTCTCCGGGGATGCAGTCACGGAGATCGAAACAGACGCCTACGGGGAACTCTTCGCTGTCGATCTCAACAGAGATTGTTACTCCGATATGATCATGACCTATCCCCAGGACCATGACCGGAAGGGTATAATAGATGTACTGATGAACCGGGGGAAACTGTGGTAGGGGTGTTCTCCCCTCCGGCCTGGTTGGGATACGAGAAAAAACAAAGATAACTTTATGTCCCGCTTGACATTGGGTTGAAGGACATTAATTATTCCCGAAATTCACCAAGGAATTCGATAACCTTCTGCACATCCTTGAAATTGGTGGCCATGCCAAAGGAGATTCTGACCGCACCAACATCCTTCTTGTCTATGCACATCCTGAATTCATCATAGGTCAGCCTGGAGTCCGGCTGGTGGAAGCATCTGGAGATCTCTTCTCCGGTAAGGTTCATGGCCGCCTCATCCGCGCCGGGATTACAGAAGCATCCGGTTCGAAGGGAGATATTCCACCCGATAGCCCGTTTTTCCACCACCATGTGATCGATGACCTTGCCTTCACCATCACAGACATTGATAGCCACAGTTCCTCCCCGCCCCTTCATCTCCGCAGGACCGTAGAGGCGGACAAGAGGCTTCCCGTCACTGTGCCGGAGCTCCAGGATCTGCCGGATGAACCAGCCGGTGAGGCAATTGACCCGGCGGTGAATGGTATCTATTCCTACCCGGTCCATGAAATCGAGGCCGGACTCCACCGCCGGTAGACAGGCGTAGTTTATGGTTCCATCCTCGAAGCCTTCAGCACCGGGGGCCAGGGTGTAGGTGTCGGCCACCACCGAAGCCACCGTTATGGTGCCCCCTGCGAACCAGGGGCGGTTCAGTTTATCCAGAGCCTTCCGCCGGGCGATCAGGGCACCCGCACCGGTAGGATAGCCGAACATCTTGTAAAATGAAATAGCCACATAATCGGGGTGCCACCGGCTCAGATCCAGGCGGTTGGTGGGAACGAAAGCAGCCGCATCTATCAGCACATCCCAGCCCCGCTGATGGGCAGGTTCGATCCAGTCCAGGGGATGTTGAACCCCGGAAAAATTCGACTGTGCCGGATAGGCCAGCAGCTTGTGGCAGTCGGTATCGGGCATATCCAGATATCTTATCATCTCCCGGTCATCCACCCGCATATCCGGAGGTACTATGGGCACATAGCTGGTAGTGGCTCCGTGGTGGCGGTCGAATTCGCGGATTCCATTAACCGAATTGTGATTGTCGAAGGTCAGCAGAAGGGTGTCTCCCTCGCAGAAGGGGAAGGATTCCCCCACCAGTTTGAGAGCATGGGTGGCGTTGGCGGTGAAGATGGGTACATATTCATCAGGGGAGGCGTTGAAAAACTCCAGTATCCTGTGGCGGCAGCTCTCTGCAAGTTCAGTGGAGAGTTTGGAGGCGGGATTAATGGAATGAGGGTTGCCCAGAATACTCTTTGCCAGGAAGCCGGCATGCTGGCGGATCTGCAACTCGCTGTAAAGCGCGCCTCCGGTATAGTCCACGTAGGTATGATCCTGCCTGTCCAGCCTGGAAAATTCCTCTTCCCGCAACCTGTCCAGGATGCCGGTATCCCGGTAACCGGGATACTCCTGAATAAACTTCTGGTACTGATCATCCATGATTCACTGCTCCGGTCTAAAATTGAAATATTTCAGTCTGCTCCCGGCGGTTATATCCGTTTTAACCTGCCGCTGCCGGCAGGTATCAGCAGGGATTAAGGGAAGCATTTCTGTGCTGCCGGTGGAGTCTCCGGCAGTCCCCGGCGCAGGCCGGTATCACTTGATACTGGCCCGTTCAGGTCTATTATAGATATTAAACGGTTAGCTGGCAAAGACAAGTAAAATGTAATTCGGGCCCGGTGATTATTCTTCCCGTTTATGCTGCAGAAACAGCTCCGAGAGCATTTCCGGTCCGATGTTGGAGCCGCATATGATGATTGCCACCCTCTTGCCCCGGAATTGTTCCCGGTTTTTCAGAAGTGCCGCCACCGGTACCGCGGCGGCGCCTTCGATCAGCATGTGATGATCCCGTATAAACGAGAGCAGGGCCTCCCTGATCTCATCCTCTGAGACGGTTATGAACTGATCCACCAGCTTCTGGCAGAGGTGAAAGGTTATGGCACCAGCTTCCAGTCCCCCCGCAGTACCCTCCGAAATGGTAGGCCGGGAGGGAACCTGCAGTATCCTGCCTTTTTCCACCGACCTTGCCATCACAGCGGAGTTTTGGGGGGAACATCCGACTACAGTTACCTCCGGTCTTCTCTCCTTGATGAAACCGGCCATGCCGGAGATGAGGCCGCCTCCGCCCACCGCCGCAAACAGGGCGTCGAACCGGCCGATATCCTCCTCCAGTTCCACTGCCATGGTTCCCTGCCCGGCGATTACCAGGGGATCATTGTAGGGTGAGATGTAGACACTTCCGGTTTTGCCGGCTTCCTCTCTGGCAAAGATCTCGGTGTCGGCATTGTCAGTTCCGTGGTACTTTATAATACCGCCCAGCCGTTCTATGGCTGCTGTCTTGCCGCGGGGAGTGTTCCGGGGGACATATATAGTGGCAGAATGGTTTAATCTGGAGAGGGCGTAAGCTACTGCCGCTCCATGGTTGCCGGTGGAAGCAGTGATCACACCACGCTCTATCTCCTCTTCGGAGAGGGACAGAACCTTATTCAGGGCTCCCCTCAGCTTGAATGAACCGGTGTGTTGAAGGTTCTCCAGTTTGCAGTAAACATCCGCACCGGTCAGCTCGCTCAGGGGCAGGGAGTGTTCAAGATAGGTGTGCCTTAGGTGCGGCCGGATACGCTTTTCGGCTTCCCGCACCATCGAGGCGATGTATGGGGGATCAATTTTTTCTGGCTGATTCTGATTCATATATATTACCTGCCGGATAATTTGTTTATATAAATCACAATATCAGAATGCACCTGTAATACAGAGCGGGGTCCAAATCCCGGCAATAAATTAATATAACTGCCCAACGGATTATTATTTATTAACCTGATTGATTTTGCAAGCTATTACCGGCGGTTTCTCCCCCGCTACGTGGACATGATGGGGTGGGGTATGATAAAATATAAGAGTCCACTCTAAAAAGTCCCCGCAGGGCTTGTTTAAGACGGAAATATGATAT
>CAZTHK010000042.1:0-8170 GCA_964613215.1 uncultured bacterium
GGACTTAACCCAACATCTCACGACACGAGCTGACGACAGCCATGCAGCACCTGTGTAGCCGCTCCCGAAGGAGAAGGTATCTTTCGATACCGGGCAGCTACATGTCAAACCCCGGTAAGGTTCTTCGTGTATCATCGAATTAAACCACATGCTCCACCGCTTGTGCGGGCCCCCGTCAATTCCTTTGAGTTTCAACCTTGCGATCGTACTCCCCAGGCGGGGCACTTAATGCATTAACTCCGGCACGAAAGGAGTCGATACCTCCCACACCTAGTGCCCATCGTTTACGGCCAAGACTACCGGGGTATCTAATCCCGTTTGATACCTTGGCTTTCGTTCCTCAGCGTCAGTATCAGGCCAGAAAGCCGCTTTCGCCACCGGTGTTCTTCTCGATATCCACGCATTTCACCGCTACACCGAGAATTCCGCTTTCCTCTCCTGTACTCAAGTCCTGCAGTTTCAAGGGCAATTTACCGGTTAAGCCGGTAGATTTCACCCCTGACTTGCAGGACCGCCTGCGAACCCTATTATGCCCAATGATTCCGAATAACGCTTGCTCCCCCCGTGTTACCGCGGCTGCTGGCACGGAGTTAGCCGGAGCTTCCTCTTATGGTACTGTCAAGCAAAGAGGCTGTTGACCAATCTGCTTTTCATCCCATATGACAGGGCTTTACGTCTCGAAAGACTTCATCACCCACGCGGCGTCGCTCGGTCAGGGTTTCCCCCATTGCCGAAGCTTCTCGACTGCTGCCTCCCGTAGGAGTCTGGGCCGTGTCTCAGTCCCAGTGTGGCCGGTCACCCTCTCAGGCCGGCTACCAATCGTTGCCTTGGTAAGCAGTTACCTTACCAACAAGCTAATTGGACGCGGGACCATCTCCAAGCGACAGCTTTCAAGAAGAGGCCATCTTTGATTACAGAGCATGCGCTCTGTAATATTATGCGGTTTTAGCATCCCGTTAGGGATGTTATCCCCCTCTCGGAGGCAGGTTTCCCACGCGTTACTCACCCGTTCGCCACTTTACTCGTGATTAAAAACCACTTTCTCGTTCGACTTGCATGCCTAATCCACGCCGCCAGCGTTCATTCTGAGCCAGGATCGAACTCTCCATTGTTAATTATATCTAAAAGAACATTGCCAAAAGCAATGTCCAATCTGACGGTATCCCAAACCTCCGGTTATACCTTCGCATAACCTTCGGTACGGGTTATCGGGCTCAATTATCGCACGCTGCTTCTTTTAAAAGAACCTATTTCCATATATGGAAACATCTCTTATCCATTCACTTAATATATTCCTAATAGGAATACTTGTCAACCGTTTTATGATGTTTTTCTTACAGATTTTCAAAAAAATCAGCTGTCGTTATCCTTACGTGTCTGTCTGATATAATCAATAACAATACCAATGTCAAATATATTTTGAATTTTTATCTAACTATTGTATTTTCAGTATGGTAGTAATATATTCCTCCTGAAGAGATAGTAAAGAACGGATAAATAGATTTACAGACGATTATAATAAACTTATCATACCATGATCAATAATGAGTGAGAAGAAGAACAGAAAAATAAGGATTCTGCTTACCACCCTGCTGGTAATATTTCTTATTATCCTGGGAGTTGGTACCGCAGCCATAAGGTGGTTCTCCAGGGACCTCCCCTCCATAGCAAGGCTGGAGATGGTGGAGCCTTCACTTAAGACAAAGATTCTGGCAGCGGATTCCACCCTTATCTCCGAGCTTTTTTCACAGAACAGAATTCTCCTGGACGGAGATGATATACCATCCCAGGTACAGAATACCTTCCTGGCGGTGGAGGACAGGCGCTTTTACCACCATTTTGGAATAGATATCATCAGAATTGCCTCTGCCCTCTGGGAGGACATCACCCATTGGAGCAGAAAGGAGGGTGCCAGTACCATCACCCAGCAGCTGGCCAGGGACCTCTTCCTCACCAAGGAACAGACCTTCTCCCGGAAGATAAAGGAGATTCTGCTCTCTTTCAGGATCGAGAGGGCATATTCGAAGCGGGAAATACTGGCCATGTACCTCAACCAGATATATTTCGGGGGGGGAAGCTACGGAATAGAAGCCGCTTCCAGAAAATTCTTCGGCAGGCCGGTGAGAGAGCTTGAACTTCATCAGCTCGCCCTGCTGGCAGGGCTTCAGAAAAATCCGGCAGGTTACAATCCTTTTTCCCATCCTGCCCGGGCCATGAGAAGAAGAAAAATAGTATTGCATGCGATGACTGATTTCGGTGTAATTACTCCGGTTCAGCTGGATACTCTCAAGGTTAAACCGCTTGACATCATGAGGCAGGATAAATCGGAGGAGGAATTCGCTTCCCACTTCACCGAATACATCAGGTTGCAGTTGAAGGAGAAATTCGGTTCCCGGTCCCTTTATAAGGACGGATACACCGTATACACCACCCTGGACCCCCGCCTCCAGAGGGTTGCAGAAGACAGTATGGAGGTTTTTCTGCGGCAGCTGGAGGAGGAGAACGATTTTGAGCTGACCAGGCAGGCCTACCTGGATTCACTGGAAAAAGGGGCAGAGATACATCCGCATTATCTCCAGTCGGGAGCAGTTGCCATAGATCCCAGAAACGGACATATAAAGGTTATGGTGGGGGGACGCAGTTTCAGCGAGAAGGAATTCAACAATGTGACCCAGGCCAGAAGACAGCCCGGCTCGGCATTCAAGGTGTTTATTTATATAGCAGCACTCAAAAACGGCTTGAGCCCAAGCGACATGATACTGGATACTCCTCTGGTGGTGGAGATGCCAAACGGTGAAGTCTACAAACCGAAGAATTTCTCCAATAAATTTCATGGAGCTGTATCACTGAGACATGCCCTTAAAAAATCGATAAATGTTCCGGCAATAAAACTTCTGGAAAAGATCGGACCTCCGGCGGTGGTTTCCATTGCCAAACAGATGGGAATAAAGAGTAATCTCAAGCCATATCTCTCCCTGGCTCTGGGAGCGCAGGAGGTAACCCTGCTGGAACTTACCTCTGCCTTCGGAGTGCTGGCTGCAGAGGGGGTAAGAGCAGAACCGATGACCATAACTCGAATAGAAGACCGTTACGGAAGGGTGATAGAAGACTACCGGGAACATCATCATGAAATTCTATCCCCCCAGATATCCTATCTGATCACCGATATGCTTCAATCTGTTATTGACCAGGGTACCGGAAGAAATGTCAGGCGGGCCGGCCTGAGAATCCCATGTGCCGGCAAGACCGGTACTACCGACAACTTCGGAGACGGGTGGTTCATAGGATACACTCCCGAGCTGGCGGTAGGGGCATGGACCGGATTCAGTCATAAGGTAATTTCCATGGGAATAAACCAGACCGGGGCCAGAGTAGCTCTACCCATCTGGATAGAAATAATGAAAGCGGCATATCCGGATAACCATGGCCCCGATTTCAGGGAACCGGAGGAAATCACCAGGGCTATGATATGCAAGGATTCCGGCCTGCTGGCCACCCCCTACTGTCCCAATGTGGTAAAGGAAATATTCATAAAGGGGATGGAACCTTCCAGACACTGCGATATCCATCAGATAAGCCCCTACGACCTCCTGGATGAGAACCAGGATCTCAGAGAACTGGACTAACTGACCATTAAGATCCCTCTGAATAATTAGAGATCTACTGCCTTCACTATGAGGAATCAGTTTCAGGAGGGCATTGACCTCAGCTCTTCAACGATCCTGACCCCGGTGCTGGTACCGATTCTGTTGGCTCCCGCCTCTACCAGATCCAGGGCAAATGAAGCCGTTCTTATACCGGCGGAAGCCTTAACCCCGAAATCCGTTCCCACTGCCTCTCTCATCAATCTGACATCCTCCGTGGTGGCACCGGGAGGCCCGAAGCCTGTGGATGTTTTTACAAATGATGCACCTGCAGCAATGGCCAGTTCACAGGCCTTCTGCTTCTCCTGATCAGAGAGCAGGGCTGCTTCTATAATTACCTTTACCAGCCTGCCACCACATGCTTCCACCACACCTGCGATGTCGTCCTGAACCAGGCGGATCTGACCGGCCTTTAAAGCTCCCACATTGAGGACCATGTCAACCTCATCTCCTCCCTCCTCTACTACCCTTCTGGCTTCATATGCCTTTACCTTCGAATCCACCGCTCCCAGGGGAAATCCGGCCACCGAACATACCGCTATCTCCGAATCCACCAGCTCCGAAGCCACCAGGGGAACATAGTGGGTATTAACACAGACTGAGAAAAATCCAAACTCCCTGGCTTCTTCGCAAACCCTCTTTACATCACCGGGGGTTGCCTCCGGGTTTAAAAGGGTATGGTCTATCATTCTGATAAGTTCTGCCTTATTCAACCTGTCTCTCCTTACTCATAACTATGAACCACCGGCGGTGGTCCGGCGGGGATGTTGCTAACTGTTAGAAACTCCCAGCAGTGTTTTAAGACTTTCCACCCTGCCGTCCCGCATATATACCCTTACCACCCGCTTGCTTATCCGGCACATAATCTCATAGTTTATAGTTCCCGCCCACTGCGCTATATCATCCACAGTAACCTCCTCCCCTGCCTGCCTGCCCATTATTACTACCTCATCCCCCACCTCCGGCCGGGAAAAACCGGAGAGGTCGATCATGGTCATATCCATGGTTACCCTTCCTATGATGGGAACAGGCCGACCCCGGAAGAGAAACCTGCCGGTGTTGGAAAGCCGGTGGCTCAATCCATGACCATAGCCGACCGGTACCACCCCCATGGTAAAGTCCTCATCCGAGATGTAGGTTCTCCCGTAACTGACGCTGGATCCGGCGGGCATATCCTTTACCATAACCAGTCTGGTCTTAAAGCTCATAACCGCTACCACACCCACCCTGTCCCTCAGATCCAGAGAGGCATGATGACCGTATGCCATAAGACCGGGTCTGACCATATTAAAATGCGAGGATGGAAAATTAACTATGGCGGCACTGTTGGCACAGTGAACATATCTGAATTTGATACCCCTGTCCCCAAGTTCATCTATCAAACCGGTGAAACCTGTTATCTGCTCCCGGGTAAAATCAAAATCACTATCGGAGGCGGGGAAATGGGTGAATACTCCCTCCATTTCTATCCCCCCCAGTTTTTTCATTCTGGTAATCTCAGCGGAAGCTTCCCCCAGGGGCAGGCCAGCCCTGCCCATACCAGTGTCAACCTCCACATGAACAGTGCATTTCTTCCCCTTCTCCATGGCCAACCGTGATGCCTCCATGGCAAAGCGGTAGCTGGAAGCCGATACCGCCAGGCTGTAATCCAGAGCAGGCTGGAGTTCCCCGGACAGCACCGGACTGAGTACCAGTATGGGATCCTCTATTCCAGCCTCCCTGAGCTGCTTGCCCTCGTCGATGGTGGCCACTCCGAACATATCGATCCCGCAATCCCTGGCGAATTTTGCTATATGAACCGCTCCGTGGCCGTAAGCATCAGCCTTTACCACCAGCAGGATATTCACCCTCCGGGCTGTCATTGCCCTTATTTTCTTTATGTTATACCTTAGAGCGTCCAGATTGATCTCAACCCAGGCAGGAAAACTATTCATCGGTACTACCTCTAATTCCCTTTATTATCGTCCTTGCCGGTTTCATAATCACCCCGGTAGATAAACCGGTTCAGCAATCTCACATATCTGGTCCAGTTACCCTCTCCCCCCTGTTCCTGATCCATGGTCTGTATCACACCCCTTACCTGAGCATCCATGTTGTCAATATAATGGAGAAGCATTGCTTCCAGAGTCATCGGTACCACCGGAGAACCATTCTCCATGGAACCATGGTGACTCAGAATCATATGCTTCAGTTTGACCGTGATATCCTCGGGGAAATCCTCCATTCCACGCAGATACTCATTGATAAAATCTATACCCATTGAGATATGCCCCAGCAGGCGTCCCCGGTCGGAATATTTGATGGTATTGGTAACTGAAAGCTCCTGAAGCTTCCCTATATCGTGAAGAAAAACACCCGCCAGTAGAACATCCCGGTCGACTTCGGAATAAACCTCCCCTGTACGCAGAGCAATTCTGGACATATCGTATACGTGTTCAACCAGCCCGCCCAGATAGGAATGATGCCATCCCATGGCGGCGGGAGCCTTGATGAAGCGGTTTTTGAAAATATCATCTTCGAATATGGTCTGAAGCAATTTTCTGATATCCTCATTGGCTATGGAGGATATCATCTTGAGTATCTCCCCGTACATCTCTTCCGGATCTCTGGTGGTAACGGGCAGAAAGAGGGAGGAGTCGAACTCATCCTCATCCAGCTTTTCGATACCACTTATCTTAATCTGGAGAGCACCCTCGTACTCCTGGATCACACCACTGACCCTGGCCACATCATCCACCTTAAGCTCCGTCTCCAGCTTGTCGGAAGGGTCCCATAGAATTCCCTTCAAGCGCCTGTCCCTGTCCACAAACTGAAAAAGGAGAAACCTCCCTCCTTTGAAATCGCGTCTCACTATCTTTGCCACCACCATTACCTTTTCCACCCTGTCTCCTACATTCAGTCTGGCCACTGGTATTCCTTCCTCATAATTTACAAAAATTCCTGACTTTCTTAATCTAATCCAACAATCAACAACAGGTCAAGGACTTACTGTCTATGCCCGTACTTCCGTTAACTGGAGCAGGATCTCAGACCACTTCAGGATTCACTCAGGGAAGAGGCAGAATGCATGGTGACAGGGTATTCGGTTGCAGTATGAGAAGCGGTGGCATGATGGGCGGCATGCTCTGTGGAATGGCCGACAGGTACGATTGGGATTATATGACCGGGGAACTCAAACTGAAGGAAGATCAGAAAAATCGCCTGATGACGCAGAACCACAATGCAGTGCGAAAGATGATGGATTACAGAAATCGGCTCTCCCTGGAAATGTTTGGCCTGAATATGGAACTGAAAAAGAACAATCCAGACCAGGGCAACCTCCCTCCCCTGAGCACACAAATTAGTTGATAAAACTATTAATTTATGGTAAAATGCTCCCTTGCCAATGGTTAAAAGCCAATTTGCCGCATACCGGCAAAATGGGGGCGGGAGAATTAGCCAGTTGATAGGGTAATGATTGAATCAAAGTTAGGGGGTGATTAAAGGGGGCAATCTGATACTGTATTTCGGTTTCAGTAAATTTATACTTATATGCATCTCTTAGCAGGTGTTTTTACACCTTAACATCCAGGAAATAACTAAAGTGGAAGAGGAGCCATCCATGAAAAAACTGACTGTTATTTTTTCACTTCTGATTCTCACCTTTATGGTGACTGGCACTAACGCCGAGCCGGTAGTGGATAACTTCAACATCACTGTTGGCACGGACGGTACTGTTGTGACAGGCGGGGGAACCGGATATAATGAGGGAATGTGGTACCTGTATCCGGAATCCGGCTGGATAAACCAGTGGTTCTACAACGCTCCCTATGATCCTGCACGGGGCAAGATCATACATATAGAATTCGACCTGGTTGTAAACGAACCGGGTGTCTTCAGCTCAGCTTGCGTGGCTGTTAACTGGTCCACACCGGAGTGGTCGGATTTCGGTTATGACTATCCTCCCCTTCCGGGTGAGGTTGGTCAGGATGAATGTCTCTACATCGAGAGAGTCGTTCTGGATGACATCTGCCCGGTCCCCGAGGTGATAACGCATTATGTATTCGATTACATAGTCTATGACTACAACCCGGAATGGGTATCCATCGACGTAATGGGCGAAAACTTCGAAATTCTAAACGGAGTTATCGAACATGAATGCGTGGACAAGGAAACCGGAACCGGGAATGAGACCTGGGGTTCAGTGAAATCCCTATACCGGTAAATTCCAAAGCCGCCCCTGTTCGGCTTTGTACCGGAGGATTAAATAAGGGGTCATTGGTTCGAGTAGTTCCGGCTTTCGAACCGGTGATCCCTTTTCTTTCATATTCTGCTCCAACCTAAAAGACGTTCATCGAATACAGGTAAATAATATCAATTAAATATCCGGCCTCTCTGCAAATTTTCCCGTTGGTCCCTCCTCTACTTTCTCTTTATCCCTCAGAAGAGTTCCGATCAGCAGGCCTATCATAATAACCATGAACCATATAGCAAGTGAACGAACTCCACGGGCTAAAGCCCGTGGCTTCCGACCTCGTATAATCCGC
>CAZTHK010000043.1:0-7326 GCA_964613215.1 uncultured bacterium
CAGTTGTTATCAGGAGAATTTTATCCCTTGACAAGGGAAGGCCTCATAGGTGTTAAGAGTGGGGGAACCCACCAGGATGAAGCGGGAGCGAAGGACTTCCGTCATAATATCGGATATATCATACTCCTTGAGGTATCGCATGGTTACATGCACCCCCTCTTCCTCCATTCCGCTGCACAGCCGGCGGGCAATTTTCTCGGTGGAGCCCCACATGGTGTCGTAAACTATCAAGGCATGTTCCGGTGACGATTCTGAGTTAGCCCATCGCTGATATTCTTCTATTATATCACTGACCCTGCTCTGCCATATTATTCCATGACTGGGTGCGATAGTGTCGATGTCCAGCCCGGAAATAGCTTCCAGCGCTTTCCTGACCTGCCTGGAGTATGGCAGCACAATATTGGCGTAGTACTTGGCAGCTTCCTCCTGCGCTATACCCCAGCTTATATCATGGTCGAATCTGGAGGAACTTGCGATATGCTGTCCGAATGCATCATTGGAGAGCAGCAGCTTTTCCTCCGGTATGTATGTAACCATGTTATCAGGCCAGTGAACCATAGGGGTATGAACAAATTTCAGGGTTCTATCCCCGATATCGATACTGTCTCCTGATTTTACTGTCATCAGGTCCAGATCATCCCCATAGTGCTTCCGGAGACCTTTTTCCCCCCGGGTAGAAGTTATTACCCTGGCCTCCGGCGCATAATCAAGGATAGCAGGGATAGAACCACTGTGATCCATCTCTACGTGATTTGAAACTATGTAGTCGATGCTTGCCGGATCGATAATCTCCCTTATCCGTGAGAGCATCTCCTCAAAAAGATAATGTTTAACCGTGTCCACAAGCACTGTCTTCCGGTCAACGATCAGGTATGCGTTATAGGTTGAACCGCGCTGAGTGAGGTAGCCGTGGAAGTTGCTTAGATTCCAATCAATTCCCCCCACCCAGTATATATTTTTCTTCACCGGCGATTTCTTCAAGTGCAGCCTCCTATTCCGAATCTCTACTGGGATTATCGATACACTCGCTGCAAGTACCGTAAATGTATGATTGTACCTCTTCCACCCGGTGACCCAGGGAGTTGACCACCTTCATTATATTGGATTCTTCATAGGGGTCTATATTTATGTCGATAACCCTGTTACACCGCCGGCAAAGGAAGTGGTGGTGCATCTCTGTTCTGGGGTCAAAACATACTTCTCCCCTTTTGCGGATGGATAACTCTTTTATTGCTCCCTTACTGCAGAGTAGCTGAAGGGTGGAATATACCGTAGCCTTTGAGATGGTAGGGTATCTGGATTTAATGTGGGTGTATATTTCGTCAACGGTGGGATGCGTTTTATTTCCCTCCAGAAACTGAATAATGGCAAGTCTCTGTGGGGTAAGAGAAATACCCTCCTGTTTCAACAGTTCTTTAATGTTCTCCATACCATCTCTCCTGTGGATTTGTTGTTAATTTGTAATCATTATAAATATAAACTTATTACATGTCAACTTCTATTTCCGGTTTACTCCGGAAATTTTCGATCTCCGCAAGGGACGGGCCGGTTGATAAAAGTGGATTTATCATATAACCCATTAAACCACAAGCCTTTTAAACCAGCACTATAGGTACGGACCGGGATACAGCCGATATTAAAATACCTGGTGTGTTATATTATTATTAAAATTGCTCTTTGTCCAGAACTTCACGAACTTTTTCAGCCGGGGTGGTTATTTTGAAGGGTTTCCGTATGAAATCTGATTTTACCGGAAGGGGTTGCTTCCTTCCCGGTGCCGGAAGCCCTCTCACCGGGTCCCCGGCCCTTAATGCTGCAATATGTATCTCTTCCACCGATTCTCTAATATTTAAGGGTTTATTGCTGTACCGGGATGTACCGGTTGTTTCTGTTCAAGAAATATTCCTGGGTCTCTTTCTGGCACGGTTTCCTGATACCAAATAATGCCAGATCATCAGGACTGAATTCCCTGCCCTGATTTTGATGGAAAATCCTGCTGAATTGACAGACTCTATCAGGGGGTTGACTGACCTGATAAAAAAGGGGAATCTTCACGGTGAAGATCCCCCCTGGGGTTTTAAGCTTTCACTGGTTGATCAAAGGTAATTGCTGCAGTCCATTCCCCAGACTCCGTGGAAGTATCCGAACCCTGCACTGTCCGTTACCCATTTACCCTTAAGTCTTCCCCTCAAAACTCCCATCCGGTTTATCCAGTATCCCTGGAACCATCCGGCTGGATTTCTGGCTTCTGCAGTTTCGGAATCAGGTCCGTAAGTACCCCTGATTATTCCCTTGAATCTTCCCCTGAGACTGATGTACTTACCGAAGAATACCCTTTCGCCCTCACTGTTTATTCCGTAAATACCTTTGAGGTAACCATCCACCCGTCCACGCTCGTTCATCCATACTCCCCGGTATATACCCCGGTGCTCCTGGCCGGTATCTGAGCTGTCCGGAGCTATTGCGGTTGTATCAATGTTGACTGCTCTCCATCCTCCCATCAGGTAGCCATGTGGGCACTGGGGTGTGATGATATGGCTGTCAATGGAGATGTAGTTTTCGCATCTGTCCACCGGTTTGGTGATGTCGAGGGCCGCCAGTTCATCCATGGTGAAGGTACGGCTGTATGGACCGGTTTCTATGGTCAGCGCGGGTTCCTCCGTTCCGGTTGGATCATTGGAAAGGCCGGGGGGGATAATCAGTCTGACCTGAAGGCCGTCCACATGAGGACAGGTGTGAGATATCCACTCAATGGTTGATTTATCCACCCGCCGAACGTAGTCGCGGGGATCGAATGCTATGATCTTCTCGATAATGATTATTCCGCCTTCCAGGTGAAGGCTTCCGGACCAGTCCAGCTGGCAGCACTCCATAGTGTCTGAACTGGTGCTGAGTCTGGGAAGGTGTCCCCAGATTGCCCTGAAACGGTACCTGTCCGCACCCTCATTTCTGCGGTAACGGTTCTTCAATTCCTCCTGATCCTCCAGCTGATCTTCCACATAGACTTCCGAGCCGGTGTAACCGGAATAAAGTTCGGGTTCACCGAAGGCTTCGGGTTCGTCGCTGTATGAAAACCCTCCTGTGGATGAATCCAGATCATATTCAGTTTCTGCCGTCTCATTATCTGTCGAAACGGGTGCTGCAGGGTTGCTCTCGAACAGCTGGCATCCGGCCCCGAATATCAGGAATAATACTGCCAGTCCAGTGATCAAGGACTTCTTCATTTTCTACTCCCTCCTGCTGTTTTGCTCCTTTACATTCTCACTGTCTGCGAATTTATTTTCTCCCGGAAAGTCCCGGGAGATACTTTTCTTTCTGCTCTCTTCAAAAAATAGATGCAGGAGGAATGCCGGGAGAAAATATTGTTTCTCTAAATATGGTATTATATTGTTATACAACTAATTAGCACTGCAGTTGGGAGACGGAATTGTTATGAATAATGTTGATGGCTGTACCTTGAGGTACACAAGGGAATAGATTATGTTCTCCTGTGTTCACTCACTCATACTCGAAGCGGTGAAGATATCCAGTGCCCTTATGGCCCTCTCAATTTTTCGGAAGCAGGGCAGGCCGGCCTTTTCCATCATCTCAACGGCCGGGTCATAGAGCTTTCCGGAATCAAGTGAGAAAACCATGGGCTTGGAAGTATTTTGAAATGACCTGACGGATACATTAGGATAGGAATCAGGATTTCCGATATCTTCATTGTGACCTTCGCCGGGGGGTAGATTCTCCATGTACGGGGTGGGTGCAACGTTGGCTGCAACCACGCAATCCACTCCCCGGTCCTCCGAGATTGCATCCAGACACCTTCCGTAGTTCACTGCGTCGGTCTGGGGGGTGGCGTCAACCGGATTGTTAACATCGATGATATCAGTTGGAAGGGAGCTATTTAATCTTTCCCTGGTCTCCGGCGAAAAACCGGCTAATTGCAGATCTATAAGGTTGTCCGCAGCTACTGAGCATTCGAAACCGGCATTGCTGTATATGCCTACCCTGTTTCCGGTTACCTTCCTCCGGTTAAGCAGGGAGAATATCTTCACCAGATCTAAATACTGTTCCAGGGAATCCGGCATGATCACACCGGTATCTGTCAGAATGCGTTTCATTATCCTGTAGTTGCCGGCCATGGAGGCGGTGTGGGAGGCCACCGCTTCAGCTCCGGCTCTGGTCCTGCCGGCCTTGAACATGATTATCTTTTTTCCTGACAGGATAATATCCTCCGCCACCCTGCGGAAGCGTTCCCCGTCGAACTTCTTGAAACCCTCGATATAGAGGCAGAATATATCCAGGTTGGGGTCATCCTTGAGACGAATGAGATAGTCGGTAACGGTAATATCCATCTGATTTCCGTAGGTTATCATATATCTGGGATTCAATTGATGCCCCAGATTGCTGATCAGGGTTACTATGTAAGCCCCGCTCTGGCTGATAATGGCTGTACTTTCACCGAACTCGCCCTCCACGGGGAGCTTGTACTCCGGCAGGAAGAAGGTATTGTACCCCCCCGGGCGGGAGACTATACCCATGCAATTAGGCCCGTTCAGTACAGTGCCGGGAGGGTTGGCCCTGCGGCTTTTCTTAATCAGATTTCTGAGCCGGCGGTCCAGTTCCTTTCCCCCGGAGGTTTCGCCAAAACCTCCAGATATTAATATAATGGAACGGGTTTTCCCCCCGGAGATCAGTTCATTCAGAATCCCGGCTGCCCTTTCACCTGCGGGAATGGCGAATACGGTCACGTCAACATCTTCCGGAAGATCATTCAACGATGGATAAGCCCTGCAGCCCCCGATCTCGGCGGAGTCGGGATGAAGAAGGTATATTCTTTCACTGTCTATAACACCGGTTTTAAGCAGATTGGAGAGTATTATTCTTCCCACATTCATCTTTTTAGCGGATGCCCCTATTATAAGGACGCTGCGGGGTTCCAGCAAATTTCCGATTCCCTGCTGGGGAGGAAAGTCGAAGGTATGCTTGTTCCCGGAGACTTTCATCAGTGCATCCAGGGGGATGAGTTCGCCGCTATATGTTATCTGAAGCGGATTTACCTCCAGTTCCTCGATGGTTACCGCTGAATCCTCCGAGGTGGAAGAAAATGTTTTGGCCAGACGGGAGAATTTAACCATGGCCTGTTCAAGTTTTTCACCCTTTATCATTTCATCCGGTGATATTCGCGTTTTCCCGGTAAGTACGGGGAAGAAGAATGTTTCCTTCAGTCCGTCAGCTATTCCGCCGGGGGATAGAGAAGTGGATGCAGCACTTATGTACAATCCCCTTCTATCAGTGAATGCTTCGCTGTAGATTTCCGTTCCCAATCCCCCCAGCCCAATTACAGTCACCGGACCCATAGAGGGGTCCTGGCGAAGTGAAAGCAGAAGCTGATGGGGAGGGCAACTTTCCCCCTCTATCAGTTCGGATATAAGCATACCATCCTGTTTTATTCCTTGCTCACCCGCTATCCTCTCGAATTCCCCGCAGATGTTCCTGAGCTGCGGCTTCGATTTTTCCACTATCCTGACTCCCCCTATGTCCGAACGGTGAGCCAGCCGGGTGGAAATGATTTTACAAACCACCCGGTCGCCACTTATGGAGTCCAGGTCCGATTGACCGATCTCTCGCTTTTGGCTGACGAAAATGTTATCCGGAGTTTTGAATCCCGCCAGTTCCAGAATACGGTAAGCTTCGTGTTCCAGCAGGTGATTTCTCCCCTCTTCCAGGGCAGGGATAATAATGTCTTCTATCTGGCTTACCGGCAGTTCACTGTTCAGAAGATTGGTCATTGTCACTCTCCCTCAAGTCCAGGCAAGGTCCGCTTTTTGGAACCAGCTGATTGTATTTATTGCAATAGATTGCTATAAAGGTGTGGCATGCCCCATCCAGGTTTGCCTTATCCGGAAAGGAGGCATGAGGACAAGTGATATCACACCATATTCTCTTTTCTTTTTCCATAACTCAGGTTAAGATTTTTTATGTCAATACGATTTTAGAGGATATGGTATCTTATTATTTATCTATTGTCCATAAAAATAGGGAAAATTTGAAAAGCATGAAAAAGATCGATCTGATGGAGGAAGAAATAAGAGCTCAGCGAAAGATGATCCATCGCCTGAAGAGGGAAATATTTGGAATAGACAAGACGGTACGGTCCAGATATATCCGTGAGTTCAATTCGGAACTGAAGGATTTCAGGCGTATCAGTTCCCCCGGTGAAATCTTAAAAAGGGCGGCTAACCGGGACGTGATATATATAGGAGATTATCATCCCCTGGTGCAGAGTCAGCAGCTGGTGTTGTTATTCATGAAGGAGGTGGTAAAGAGAGGGCGAAAGGTTGTGCTGGGTATGGAGATGCTCTATACCCGGCAACAGGAGCTGCTGGACCGCTGGATGAAGGGAAAGATGCCGGAGGAGGAATTTCTCTCCGCCATTGAATATAAGCATGAATGGGGATTCAACTGGGAGAGTTTCAGGGAGATATTCAGGCAGGCCAGGGATCCCTTCATGCCGGTCTTCGGAATCGATGCTGAATTAAGGGATCATCTCCAGTTTATCCGCAGGCGTGACCGGATGATCGCCAGGCGTCTGGTAAATATCAAGAATTTCTTTCCCCGGAGCCTGCTCATGGTAGTGATAGGCGAGTCACACCTGGCCAGTTGCCACCTTCCCGCAGAGGTTGACAGGCTGTCAGGAGGCGGACTATCCCGGATGACCATACTTCAGAATTGTGACGAGATATACTGGAGATTGCTCAGGGATGGTACCAGAAGAGTGAAGGCGGTCCAGATCGATAAGGACAGGTATTGCTTTTTTACCGCTTCCCCCATGGAGAAATATCAGAGCTACCGTGATATCCTGGGGTGCTGGAGTAAGGGGGAGGATAGTCAGAGATGCCTGACCGAGTTCGGCGAAATGGTCGAGACCATGATCAGTTTTATTCCGGGCAGCCGGAAGGAGATTTTTGTATCGGTGAGTGAAGGAACAAGGGCATCCTTGAAGGACATGTTACCGGAGGTAATGTGCAGGCAGACCTATCATGCTTTTTCTGCCTTTCTCAGGCACAGAGGATTCAGCAGCCGGGGAGTGGCAGCCACGCTGGAAAATCTGAGGAACTACGGTGTAGTTTATCTGCCCGGGTTCAATGTCATACTGGTGGTCAAATTCGGCTTTGACGCTGCATCACATGAAGCAGGAAGATTTGTAGTACGGGCATTGCGTAACCGTATCGGTGGTTACGGAAGATCCAGGCTGGCCAGAGAGGACCGGTTCTACGCTTTTGATACTCATTGAGGCCTCCCCCTCAGCATACCACTGAGGTATAATAAAGATTA
>CAZTHK010000044.1:0-7266 GCA_964613215.1 uncultured bacterium
GCAGGTTTGACCCGGAATGGGTGGCAGGTTATTTCCGGAATAGGTGGCAGGTTTGATCCGGAATCTACACCAAGCCTCTGAAGCCAGCCCCTGACCGCTTTTGCTGTAAACTCAGGGCCATTATCAGACTGGATATGCTCTGGAACTCCTTTGCTTATAAAAAGCTTTGCCAGAGTGGTGATCACATCTTTCGAACTTAGCCTTCTAGCTGTCCTTATGGCCAGGCATTCCCTGGTGTATTCATCTATGATAGTAAGCATCCTTAGCAAATGACCGGATCAACCCCTCATAGGTGTGCTCGGCATCCTCCCTGGTGGTGCACCAGAAGTGAAAACGCCTGGAGAATCCTAACGTGTTCACCATGAAATGTACCTTGGTGTCTACACCTCCCACCTTGGTCCATAACTCTCCCCAATCACTCTGAAGCTGCTTGCCAGGAGCGGTCTCGAAGCGGACCGTCTCCCTGTTTTTACGCAATAGCCGCTTAGGCTGGATATAGTCGCGCAGGATACTGATACCACCTGTATACCCCTTCTCCTTTATCAATCGAAATATAACCACCGCGTTCCATACATCTTCTTTGAGTAACTTATCAACTTCACTCTTATAAGGATCCAACTTGCTCACCCTCGCCACAGGTCGCTTCCTCCTCGGAGCCCCTTCTCGTTTAAGCGCTCTGCGTACCGTGCGAGGATGTACTCCCAGCTTCTCTGCTATATCCTTCTTGTAGACTCCTAGCCAAATCTGTGATTTAATATACATCCAGTCCCCTTTCTTGAGCATCGGTTACCTCCAGGTTAGTTGTTTTTCCCCGATAGTGTAACCAATCGCCCGGGTGAGGGGACATTTTATTCCGGTGTTTTACGGACTTATATCACCGGTGCTGACAGGTGTCAACTCCGATTTAAAATGTCCCCTTTTCTCCGGACTAAGATGTCCGGTTTTCAACGGTTTTAATTTTACTCAGGCAGCTGTTGGCTTTTCCCGGCTAAACCAGTCCTCGATATGAGTTAGTCTTTTTGGTATTTTTGGTCCAGAAGCGTGTATATTTACGAATAGATCTGCATATAGTTATACGATATTAGGCAATAGTCGAAAAACCCGGCTGCGGGTTTATCCCGCAACCGGGCGATTACATCATCGGCACTAATCCCGCCTTATCTCAGAAGTATCATCTTTTTGGTCATGGTTTTCTTCCCTGCGGTGAACCTGTAGAAGTAGACCCCTGACGATACTTTTTCTCCGCTGTCTGCAGTGCCATTCCAGCTGACTGATTTATAGCCCTTCGGCTGTACCGCATCCACCAGGGTGGCCACCCTGCGGCCGGTCACATTGTAGATCTCCAGCTTTACCGCACAGGAAGAGGGGAGGTAATAGCTGATGGTAGTCTGGGGATTGAACGGATTGGGGCTGTTCTGATGCAGGGTCAGCTCCCTGGCGGGAAGATTAACCGGGGATGTCTCGAACAGTACTCTGCTGCCATCTTCGTCTGTGACATTGACCCGGTATCTGTACTCTGTTCCGGGCAGGACGCTGTTGTCGGTGAAGGAGAAGTTCATCCCTTCCGAGGTGATTTCAGCTTCGGGAAGCGATATGAACTGGCCGCTTTCACCTTCGGCCCTTTCAATCTCGAATTCCATGTTTTCAGATCCTGCCTTAAGCCTCCATGATATCACCGTTGATTCATTTCGTACAGATGCAGTGAAGGCCTGAAGCTCGGTGGCGGTTATATCCGCTGGCCTTACAAGTGCTGAAGGGCCGATGTTACCGTGTATGTCAACGGCGGCTACCCTGTAGTAATAGGCATTGACTCCCGGAGACCAGCTATCATCTATTGCATATTCCCCGGTAACAGAGGTCAGAAGGTTGGATTCTCCCGGCTGGAAATCGGAGCCATCATTTCTGTAGATATTGTAGTGTGACAGGTCTTCGCAGGTGTTGGGGGTCCACTGCAGCTTAAGCCCCTCGGGAGAGCTGTTCTGCTCTGCGGCAAGGCCCAGAAGGGAGTCGGGGGCCAGATTGTCCACCGAGTATCCCGTTATCTCTTCCGACATCCAGTATACGGTGGGGTCTGCACTGTGGGCGACCACCTGGAATGTGTGAATGCAGTTCTGTCCGGCCATGGAATCGCAGCAGGTGGGGGCCGAGCAGGAGTACTCCGGTCTGGATACCGCTGCCAGGTCATCCAGCCATTCCCAGGCGGTGGAGCTTTCCTCCATGACCCGTACCGCCGGGCTGTCAGCGGTGTTCAGCTCATCGAGTTCCACGGTGTTTTTCTCCCCGGAGAGATAGGGGGCTGCAGCCTGCTGGTCGAGCATCCTCCATACCGAGTAATGGTCTATCTCCACATAGGGTTCTGCATCCAGATAGGATGAGAACCAGCTAAGAAGGACGAACCCGCCCTCATCACCGGGGACATCCCTGGCATCGAAGAGGGAGGGATTGGGGCATCCCCAGTGACCGTAGCGGTCAAGCCTCTGTGCCAGCACATCATCGTAAGTGTTAACGACAGAGTAGTACACAGCCACCGCTCCATTATCATGGGTGGGGAGAAGAACGGGCTCATTATGATGTGCGGTTGCCTCGCAGAAGGTGACCCCCTGGTCAGCCCATCTGATGTTGCCCAGCGCATCGATCCTCTGGGCTTTCAGGGCGGAGTTGTCAAACTTGCTCCAGGCAAGGATTGCTCCGCCGCTTCCGTCTGTTACCATTTCCAGGGGGGTGGTGGAAGTTGAATCGGCGGTGATCTCCACGCCGCCGGGAGCCCATAACCTGTAGCCCTCGGCAGAGATTCTCTGGGCATACACCTGGAAGTTTTCTTTTAAATCGAAATAGCAGCCTATGAGTCCTCCCGTACCGTCGGGGATTATTCTTGGATTACTATGCTCGATATTTAAATCGGCGGAAAAGCTGGTACTTGTTACGATCTGATTTCCGCTGGAGTTGAATCTGGTGACAGTAGCAAACCAGTTGGCATCATAGAATGTCTCAATGGCCAGCCAGAATCCGCCCTGCCCGTCTGTTATAGCGGTCTGATCGCCGTGGTTGCCGGAACCGCCGGTACACAGTATCCCGTCTGAGGTCCACTGCAAAACCCCGCTCGTATTTATCTTCTGGGCGTATATGTCGGCATCCATGGTCCCGGTGCGATAATCCTGCCAGGCAATAATCACCTCTCCGGAGCAGACCCCGGTGAGGTCGAAAGTACCCTGGGAGTTGGAAGCCTGGCAGATTGCTATTCCAGTGTCGATCCACTGGCGGCTGCCGGCAAGTGATATCCTCTGAGCAAAAATGTCCAGACCGGTGGAAGATCCGCTGTAGTTACTGCAGAAAAAAAAGATTGCGCCATCCGAGCCGGCACTGACAAGATCAACCTGGCTCTGCCATGTGTCCGCCGTGCATATTCTCATACCGGAGTCACCCCACAGCAGTGTACCGTCACTGTCTATCCTCTGAGCGAATACATAATAATCGGACACTCCGTAACCGGTCCAGGCAACGATGCAACCTCCGTTTGAATCCGGGACCACCCTGGGATGTCTCTGCTCCAGGGTATCGCTTGCCACTGGAATCCCCGAGGATGTCCACAGGAGCTCTCCACCTGCAGATACCTTCTGGACGTAGACTTTGGTGCCGCTGGTCCAGTCCTCCCAGGTAACAAAGAAATTACCATCAGCGCCATCTTCCGCATCATGGCCGTTCTGGATGCCGCTTCCTCCGGCAACGGTAATGCCGTTGGCGGTCCACTGCGCCCGGGCTGGCAGGGCGCTGAAGATTGAAAATACCAGACAGATAAAGACTATGAATATAAATGTGCGGGACATAATTCCTCCCTGCTGATGATAAGCTGCTGGAACGCATTGATGTTTTGGCTGGAAACCTTTTATTTATCTATCGTCTGAGCCACCGAAAGGTTTAACCTTAATTATACTCGACGTATAGCTCAAAAAATAGCAACCGTGGATCAAGTCCAGGATTTTATGTAAAATGTTATTCTTTGAATCTTCCTGGATTTAATGCTTGATGTTTTAACTAAAACAGACTATACTCCTTATTGGTTAGACTGGTATGGAGTGCTATCCTTATGGGTAATATCAGAAGAATATTAAATATGGAACTTCCCCGGAACCAATCAGCTTTTTTATGGGGACCAAGGAAAACGGGCAAAACAACCTACCTGAAAGATAATTTCCCCGATAGCATAACTTATGATTTTTTAAAGACAGATCTTTTTCTGGAGATGTCGAAGAATCCTGCTTTGCTCAGGGAGCAGCTGCTCGCACAACCGTCTCACAGGCTTAAGTCTCCGGTAATACTTGATGAGGTTCAGAAGGTGCCCCTGCTTCTCGACGAGGTACATTGGCTGATAGAAAACAGGGGATTGAGGTTTATTCTCTGTGGCTCCAGTGCCAGGAAGTTGAAAAGGGGAAATGTTAACCTTCTGGGTGGCAGGGCGTGGCGATATGAGATGTTTCCCCTGGTTACTCCGGAGCTGGAAGAATATGATCTGTTACGTATCTTGAATCACGGTCTGGTACCCTCGCATTATCTGGAGGGTGAAGGATACCGTAAGTCCCTCCAGGCATACGTGCAGGATTATTTAAAGGAGGAGGTATTTGCAGAGGGATTGACCCGGAAGGTTGCTGCGTTCTCGAGATTTTTCGAAGCTTTCGGATACAGCCACGGGGAACTCACCAATTATGCCAACATAGCCCGTGACTGCGGGGTGGATTCAAAGACCGTCAAGGAATACTATCAGATTCTTATAGACACCCTCCTTGCAGTCAGGATTGAACCTTTCAGTAAAAGGCAATCGCGCCAGGTTATAACCAGGGCGCCTAAATACTATCTTTTTGATGTGGGTGTAGCAGGCTTTCTAACCAAACGCCATTTGGAAGAGGAGAAGGGGGAGCAGTTCGGGAAGGCTTTCGAGCATTTTATACTCATGGAGATAGTGGCATACAGGAGCTATAACAGAAGAGATTTTGATATAAATTTCTGGAGAACAAAGACAGGTCTTGAGGTTGACTTCATTCTTGGCAAGGGAAGGGCCGCTGTAGAAATAAAAGGAAAAAAGAGGGTGGACGGAAGAGACCTTAAAGCTGTATCCGCTTTTAAAGAGGACTATTCTCCGGACAGGTCTGTAATTGTTTGTAATGAGAGGAAAAAAAGAATTCACCGGGGGATAGAGATAATCCCGTGGAGAGATTTCCTGAGCGAATTGTGGGAGGGATATATTATTTAATTTTGGTATCAAAGTACATGCATTTTATAGCGTGGTAACCTGGATTCTTTTTTCACAAGCAGATCAGTCGAAACTGCAAAGATAAAACCCGACCTGTAACATGTTAAGCTATATACTTTCTTGATAATATTTTCTCTCATCCAGAAAGAGAAATCATAGAACAATAGAAGAGAAGTTTGTATTATCTGTTCATAGAATTGTAATTAATGGGCCAATACACATAGATTTAAAGGGGAATGTGCCATGCGGTTGTATCTGATAAATCCCTCAAATTCGATAGTCAACAACGGTAAAATCGGGGATAGCCGGTGGGGCCGCTACCGTGTATGGAAACCACTCGGTCTCATGGTACTGGCCGGCCTTACTCCGCCGGATTGGGATATCTCGATCTTTGACGAGAACGTCGGCGTTCCTGAATATTCCTCCCTGCCCCGGCCGGATCTGGTGGGTATTACCGCTTTCACCTCGCAGGCGAACCGCGCCTATGAAGTGGCCGGTTACTTCCGGCGTCTGGGCGTACCCGTAGTTATGGGTGGGATTCATGCAACCATGCGCCTGGATGAGGCCATGGAGCATGTGGATTCGGTTGTAACAGGTGAGGCCGAAGGCATTTGGCCCCGGGTGCTGGAAGATGCCAGGCATAAGGGCCTGAAGAGGCAGTACCACGGCGGCCATGCCAACCTGGCCGAAATGCCGGCGGCCCGGCACGATCTGTTGGATTCGGGATACGCATTCGGAGCCATTCAGACAAGCCGGGGTTGTCCCCTGAACTGCAGGTTTTGCAGCGTTTCGGCGTTTAACGGGACTCGTTACCGCCAGAGGCCGGTTGACCAGGTGGTACGGGAATTTAAGATGATACCCGAGAAACGCGTCCTGGTGGTAGATGACAACCTCATCGGAACCCGGACGGAGCATGTGGCCAGAGCCAAGGATCTCTTCCGAGCCATGGCAGAGGCGGGTGTGAAAAAGAAGTGGATTGCCCAGACCACCATTAACTTCGCCGATGATGATGAACTTCTACGGTTGGCCTCGAAGGCGGGGTGCAGCGGCGTCTTTATCGGCTTCGAGTCCCCCGTGCCGGATGGACTCCGCGAGATCGGCAAGAAATTCAACCTTATCAACAGCCGGGATTTCAGGGAGTCGGTCAGGCGAATTAAGCGTTATGACATAATGGTGGTAGGTTCATTTATCATCGGTTTGGACATAGATGAACCGGGCATCGGCAGGAATGTCGCCCTGGTGGCAGACCGGTACGGGGTTGACAGTATAAATGTGCTCTTTCTGACCCCCCTGCCCGGCACCCGTCTATGGAAGAAGATGGAATCTGAGGGCCGGATCGCTATGGATTCATTCCCGGAGGATTGGAAATACTATACCCTGACATATCCGGTGGCACAATACAATCACCTGTCATTGGATGATATCCTGAGGGAAATGATAACCTGTAATAACACTTTCTATTCAATGCCCCGCGTTATTCGAAGAATCTGGAGCAGAGCGAGGCATCTCCACAAGCCGTGGCTCAGCATAATAGGGAATTTTTCCAGCAGAGGTAACATCCGCCGGGCACAGAGGTGGTACCAGGTATACCGGCGGCAGGTTGGGGACAGATTCTCATAAAGACAGCACCTGACGAAAGTTGCAGGAATAAAATTACGCCAGCAAGGTTTATTTATCATAATTTAGTGCCAGGATTCCGGGGCAAACCTGCCACCCATTCCGGAAATAACCTGCCGGCGATTCCGGGGCAAACCTGCCACCGGTTTCGGAGATAATTAAGATACTTTAATAAATGGTATTGGACTGGTCAGTTTTTGTATTATTCTCTGCAAAAAATCTGGGGACTTCACTTAATTGGTATTGACAGAATTTGGGAATTAAAGTAAAATGAAACACCAACAAGGCCCAAAAATTCTGGGGGTAATCATGAAAGGGACCATTAAGTCTTTAATATCATTAACATTGATTATCACTGCTGTCCAAAATAATCTGACATAGGCAATTTGGACAGGTTATTACAA
>CAZTHK010000045.1:0-6079 GCA_964613215.1 uncultured bacterium
ATACCCTCAACACTGATAAAATGTACTCAATAAATGAAAACCGCTCAATTTAGGTTATAGTAAGCGGAACTTTAGTTGCGGACAATTTCATGGATTCGAAGAAAGGAGTAGAATTATGAACCGCAGACTCGCAGTGCTTTCTATTCTCCTGGTTGCCGGCCTGATCATGATCGGCTGCAGCGGCGAGGACGGGGCGGTAGGTCCTGAAGGACCCAAGGGAGATCCGGGATCTCCCCAGCCGGTCAAGGTTCTTTTCGCTGGTGCGCCCGCTATCAGCTATTCCATTGAAGGCATTATCATCGAGTTTACCAGGCTCGAACTGTTTCCCATGGGCACCGAGATTAATTATTTTAATCTAAGTTCATTACCACGGCTGTCGGAACTCAATGAATACGAAGTAATATTCGTCTTTACCGACACTACGCCCTATGAACCGGACTCACTCGGCGATGTGATGGCTGATTATGTGGATGGCGGAGGGAAACTGGTAATGACCCAGTACTGCTTCTCCAATACCTGGGGGATGGGTGGAGAAATAATGACTACAGGTTATTGTCCCTTCGAGAAGGGCGATGCAGCCGGGGCTGGTGGTAACCGGCAGATCGACGCGAGTTCCGTATCAATTCCGATCCATCCCATATTCAACGGAGCAGACTTGAATAATCTGGTATTCTGGGCTAACACCAGTTTCACCAATCCCACCCTTGACTCCGGTGCCACCCTTATCGCCACCGATACCGGAGGCGTCAATACAATCGCAATAAACGAGGATGGGAATATCATTGCTCTTAACATGTTTCCGGGACGTTTTGATACAGAATACTATTCTTCATTAAAGGTAATGGCCAACGCCTGCCTCTTCGTGGCGGATGCCTACTGATCAAAATCAGCAGGTATATCTGGAATCCATAACTGTAAACCCCGCCCGGATGCATGAACCGGGCGGGGTTCTCTTCTTTTGTGATATCCTGTTAACAAATGGCCAGCATTCAGAAAATTATCTGAATCCTAATCACTACCCCGGTTTCTTCCTGGTATACTGCACCAGGCCGCCGGCGTCCTGGATCTCCCGGGCCCTTCCCGTGGGGGGCTGAAATTGAACTCCCCCCTCTTTTCTCACAATTCCCTCTTCCGGTTCGAGCCCGGCCACTGTTTTTTCCAGCTGTTCCCTTGCAAAAGATTCCCCTGGAGATAGTTCGATTCTATTGCAAAGGCCGTTTACAAATCACGAAAAAATCCGTATCAGGCTTGAAAGGGAAAGTTTGAACTACAGGGAGAAGTAACTGTAATATGTCCCATCTTACCTGCATTATCCTGCCGGCGGGGGACTTATCAGTGTATCGGTATCACATCGGGGAATAATCCTGATTGGTTGAGTGTTACATTGATAGCACCATTCCCGGTTGATCCGGAACTGGTGCTGTAACCGGTGCCGGATGATCATATGAGGTTACATCGCTAAAACCGTTTCAGGATGAAATACCCGGACCGGTCATGACCTTTCATATTTCCGCAAAACCTTTTCTTGGTCTAAAAGGCCGAGGTCACTCCCAGCACGAAGTGGTTCACCTCATTCTCGATATCCCGGGTGTATTCGGCCAGCAGGCGGGCGTTGCGGGCCAGCAGATAGGTGCCGCTGACAGTTACCGTTTCGTAGTTGTACCTGGCCAGGTCGCTGTGGATGTAGTTGTACAGCAGGATCCCGTAGAAGTCCGACTTGTCGTAGTTGGGAGAGAATACCAGTTCGGCGATTATTCCCTCTGTGTCTATATCCTTCTCCGGTGAATCCACGAACATGGGGTTGGTATCTGTTCGCAGCAGATACTGCCCGGTCAGGGCGAACCTATCGATGGATATACCCACATCCGGTCCAACGTAGGTAACTTCGTTCTTGCCCATCAGGGTGTCCACCGGGGAGGTTTCCTTGCCCATGTAGTAGAAACCGCCGAGGCTTAAGTGCTCACCTATCCCCTGGCTTATTCTCACTCCACCGTTCTTGTACTTGTCCCGGTCTAATAATTTGTCTTCGCCCGCCTCGGGGATTCCGTTGCCGTTTACCGCCATAAAGATTACATCGGTGCCGGTTTTCTCGATACCATAGACGAACATCAATCCCCGGTCGTAGGTAAGATCGATGGTGGAGTAGCCGATTGGTTTCTTGTAGGCGTGGTAGTCTTCGAAGGTAAGCCTGAGCTCCCTCTTCATCAGGGGGTCGGAGGTCTGGAACTGTCCCGCCATGATATCCAGGCTGGTGCCGAAGATATCATTGAAATGGATATAGGCATCCTCCAGGCCGGCTACCTCTCCCCTCTCTGACATGTACATGTAGAAGTAGTAGCTTATATTCTTATACAGAGCTCCTCCCGACATCAGTTTCACTCCCCAGGGTATCTCCAGGTCGGGTTTGGCATCATCCCTGTCACTGGTCAGGGCGTAGGCATCGAACCTCACCGCCAGCGGAAAATCACGGTTAAGCCACAGCTTGTCATCTCCGGCGGAGACATAATCCCTCTCCTTCTCCTCTTCCGGTATTACGAAGCCGTCTCCGGCGAATTCATCCCCGTAGTCCTTGAGTGCCGGAAAGGGTGCGTGGCAGGTGGTGCATGATATCCTGTACCTTCTGGCAAAGGCGGGTATGGCACGGGCTGAACTGCAGAAAACTGTTCCAATGACAATGGTGATCAGAATGACGACTATTATGGATTTTTTCTTGAGCATGAGTCCTCCTTTGCTCAATCCCTCTGCTAAAAAGTTCTTTCTATACCAAGTACTCTTATTACACCGCTTCACTCTTTCCCGGTTTTGCCCCTCCCTTAACTGCCTGCACTAAACGGAAGCGAACCTTCGGGTGTAATAAACCGGGATAATATTTCATCCATGATTCATATAATCTCCTGTTTTAATCATACACCACCAACTCTGTTGCAGTCTGGTTGATCATTATTATTTCGCTCTCATCGGCCGGCACCCCCAGGAAATCTGCCACCGGCTTGACCAGTTTTCTGAAATTGAGTGTGGCAGTTAGAGTAACCTTGCCGAAGGCAATATCATCGGGCATGGGCCAGGTATATGTCTCGATCCTGGTCTGGCGGGGACCTATACGGTAATCCACTCCCAGCTTTCGGGTGTTCCACTGCATTATGGTCAGCACCCCGTCCTTGTCCAGGAAGGGCATCCTGAAGATACGGTCTCCCACCGGTACCTCTTCTCTCCTTACCCCCTGAAAATCCTTCTTTCCCAGCGGAATGCCCATATCTTTGTATGCCAGCTTATCGGTGGCGATGGTGTAATCCTCCCCCTCGAAGCCCTTGCGGTCGACCTCGAGATGATACTTCTTTCCCTTCGAATCAACTGCGGTAACATTCAGCCACATAATCCGGTCCTCCACCGAGCCGGTGGGAACCTTATGACCCGCCTTGGCATTGAAAAGCTCCACATTTATGACCGCGGTGGCGTCGTAGGGGATCTCAGCCTGTTCGGCATGCATTGATATCTCTATGGCGCCCCTGAGCTTGGCCGGATTATGAGCGCCCAGGAAGGTGTGCTGTGCCACCATCCCCTCCTCTGCCATGGAGGCGCTGCGCCCCTCTGCCCTGGGCATGTGACAGTCGAAGCACTTTACCCCCTCCTCCGAGTAGGGTCCCTCCTGCCACTCGATCTGGGTTGACTT
The DNA here is from genome assembly GCA_964613215.1 of uncultured bacterium. GTDB lineage: Bacteria > Krumholzibacteriota > Krumholzibacteriia > Krumholzibacteriales > CAZTHK01 > CAZTHK01. The sequence goes on from CAZTHK010000045.1 coordinate 3,671, forward strand.
GACCCATATGCCAAAGGGATTCTTCTCATTATGGCAGCTGGCGCAGTAATCCGTTCTGGTATAAACTTCATTGTACTCGGTTATATGATGCGGGGATTCCAGCCCCGTCCTGGCTCCGTACTTGGTCCTGCCGGGGCTTACCACCCAGCTGAAATTAACAGGCGGCTCCCCCCGTACCTCTTTTATGGTATGACACAGATCGCAGCTTACCCCCTCGTTGGCCCGGGAATTCTTCTCCGGCCGGGGAGGAGGAAGATCACCGGCCAGATATGCCAGGGGAGCATGGCAGCCGTTGCATCCATCCACCGCCTCCTTCATACCGGGGTCGGCTTCCGCATGGGGCACCGCCAGGTCGAAATACTCGATCTCATCCCAGTGATGGGTGAATGACTGCGACATCATGGCCTGCCGCCACTGCCGGTATATACTGGTATGGCAACTGGCACAGGCTTCCGGCTTCTCGAACTCACTGTAATCATGAGTCCCCCTGACCTCTTCACCGGATGGGAGCTCCTCCCGGCCGGAACCGGATGACAGCCCTCCGGGGCTGGAGAGCAGGGCAAACAGTACTATCATTACTGTAATAGTTTTCAAATCCATCCCCCTTGCTCTTTATCATGTCCCTTTCCGGATCATACATAGCTATGCAGGCCGGTCAGGATATAACTGACCCCCCAGTAAGTAAATATCACAGACAGGAAGGTAAGTACAACGATTAATGTTTTTCTCTCTATGGTTCTATTGCTCTGGTGGAAGTAGAATGAAAGTATCAGTATGTTAATAAGCGCCCAGGTCTCCTTGGGATCCCATCCCCAGTAGTTGCCCCAGCTCAGATACGCCCACACCGCACCGGTAACCAGGCCTGTGTTGAGAAAGAAAAAAGCAATCCTTACCTCGTTGTCCAGGCGTTTTACCAGAACCCTGGTATCCTCCGGGGACATCCTCCCTCTTCCCAATATGGCCACCGCCGAATAAATGAATGCAATGGCCACCGCCATATACCCCAGGAAATATGCAGGAACATGTATGTACATCCAGAAGCTGTCAAGAGCAGGCATCAGCGGCTGGGGCTGCTTTGACTGAGCGGGCATCAGCAGGGCTATAATCAGCAGCACAACTTCCAGGCCCAGGACCATGGGCCGGTAGTTTGCAGGAATCTGACGCTTCCACAGCAGCAGACGGATACTCAATATGAAGGGAAGCAGGATCATGGTCTCGTAAAGGTTGCTGAACGGGGGATGTCCGGCTATAACAGAGCGGATGGCCAGAGCGGCCAGATGAAACACCACCCCCGGCAGCAGCAGGAAAAAATAAAGCTTTCCCTCTCCCCGCCTTAAATGATCCAGCAGGGCAAGCAGGTATGCCACCAGGGCAAAGATTATAAAAACCGTCTCAACGGTCACTTCTTCCTCCTCCAGAATGAATATGCCATACCGGCCAGATATAGTATCGCTACTGCCAGAAGCAGCCTGGTCCCGGTGACCTCGGCCACCTCTATGGTGCTGATATATATCTCTCCCACCGGTTGGATGTTCAACCGGTGTCCTCCAACCTCTGTTTCGCTCAGCGGCGATATCCGGTAGCTTCTGCCCTCCATGGTAATCTCGAACTGATGCGTATCGTGGTGATAGGACTCCAATCCCAGCACCTCCCCGCATATACTCACACTGTCTCCGAAGGAAATTTGAGCACTGTCGGCATCACAGATGACATTGAACAGATACTCCCGGTCATAGGCACTCTGATACAGCCGGTAGTTACCTATGGCCATGGGCTTGTTGACCTCCAGCCGGGTGGTGTCGCTGTGGTCTACTATGATGTGGCTGATAAAGGAGCTGGGCATCTCGCTTCCGGGATGACGCTCTATCACGAACCTGTCCAGGGTGAGGGATTTCCGGTATTCAGTGCCGCTGTCCGGTACAAGCTCTGAGAATCTTACCGTCTCCCCCTCCCTGACCGGGAGCATGAACCGCCGGTTGGCCGCCTTGTCATATATCACAACCAGTATCATCACCGCTATGAGAAGATGCATCAGCTTGTTTGTGCGGCGGGGAATACCCCTGCTGAGTGCCCCCACTATCAGAAGCAATCCCAGCAGGGCCCACAGAATAAGATTAACCGGAGAGTTATAGAACCGGTCCAGATACAGCAGTCTTATCACCAGCCCGGGCTGATAATCCCCCCCCATCCGATCCGGATCCATGAACTGCTGCTGTGGAACGAATGTACTTAATATCAGCAGGACAACAATTACAGCGATGATTATCTGGCAGGCGCTCCTGATGGTTTTTCTATATCTCATTTGACTGTATTTATACTTTCATGCCGGCAACCAGGTCAAGCACGATTTTATTTTACCTAAATTGAGCGGTTTTCATTTATTGAGTACATTTTATCAGTGTTGAGGGT
>CAZTHK010000046.1:0-4662 GCA_964613215.1 uncultured bacterium
TGTATGCCGGAAGCAGCGGAAAGGCCGCCAGAATGTTCAGAGACTGGAAGAAGCGTCAACCCGAAAGGAGTAGCTTGCCTGGAGAGGGATTTCGACCGCCTGATTGCCTTCTTCGAGTTCGATCCATCTTTCCACAAGGTCATCAGAACCACCAACATCATCGAGAGATGTTTCAAGGAGGTTCGAAGAAGACTGAAGGTGATGGGATACTTCCAGAACACAAAGAGCTGCAAGAGGATCGTTATGAGCCTGTTTTATTACTTCAACAGCAAGTGGGATAACAGCAGAAGTGAGATAATAAAACCCATAGCTGATTACTTTAAAATGGCCGCTTAAGAAAGGAATCCTGAGAATGTATCATCTTTTTACACACAATTCTTTACATTACCAGAAATGGCAGCATCGTAAAATAGTCTTGACTATTCTACGATGCTACTTATAATAGTAGTATATCTCCCCGGCCACTCAACGCATCAGGATCATCTTTCTGGTCTTTTCAAACTCCCCTGCGGTAATACGGTAGAAATAGACGCCGCTGGCCGCACTGCTGCCTCCTGTATCTGTTCCGTCCCAGGTCACAGACTTTCTGCCGGCGGTCATCTCCCCGTTCACCAGGGTCTTTACCATTTCACCCTTTACGTTGTAGATCCTTAAAGAGACTTCAGCCTCTGCCGGAAGGTCGAAATCTATCCTGGTGGCCGGGTTGAATGGATTGGGATAGTTCTGGCCCAGGGCGAAGGTCTCCGGAGTGCTTGGTATGTTCGCACCGGTAACCTCATCTGGCCCTTTCGGTTCGCTCTGGTTGCCGCTGTGATCGACTGAGCTTATCTTGTAGAAATACTTCCAGCCTTCATCCACAGTATCCAGCCAGCTGAGATCAGCGGTGGAATGAACCAGGTTTTCCGGGCCCGGCTCGAAACCTTCGCTGTCATCCCTGTATACACGGTAGTACTTGAAATCTTCGTCTTCGCACTCTTCCCAGCTCAGCCCGTTACCGCTTCCGGTGTTGTATGCCACCGTGAAGTTTCCGGGAGCTTCGGGGTCGAGGTTATCCACCGAATAGCCGCTGTCAGGCCTGGAATCGACGAAACTTCCCGGTGTGGAAGTAAGCGCACTGACAAAGTATACAGACCAGTACATTCCATCTGATATTGTAGAATCAGCCAGGGTGGGAAGCACTGCAGAGTAGGGGCCTTCGGTGCGGGCGGGAACACTGCCCAAATAATCCCATTCCCCGGGAGGGTAGGAAAGCTTCTCCCTGCCCTGGTTCTCACTGTTGAGTCCCGTACCTTCCATCTTCCCGGATGATTCCGCTGTGGAACCGAGAGAATTATCTATTCTTCTGTAGATTGCATATTCGGTTATGGCAAGGGGGGTGTCGCCGGCATCGTTGAAGCACCTGTCCCAGGATACTCTTACCTGCCTGCCCTGATCGTTGGCTATGTCGGTTATGGAATTGATATCGATCCCCATTCGATTGATAAATACACTCACAGACCAGTAATAGCTGTTTGCCGTTGCCAGATCCAGGTAGCCATTCCCGTCGAAATCTCCCACTGCGACAGACCTGGGAGTATCATCCGTATTGTAATTTAGCGGTGTCGAGAAGGTAGCATCACCTCCTCCGTACAGGAGGGAAAGAAGGTCCGAGTTGTTGTTGGCTGCTGCCAGGTCTGTGTGCCCGTCTCCGTTGAAATCGCCCGAAGCGATTCCGTAAGGGGTGTTGCTTACAGAGTGATTTACAGCGGAAGAAAAGGTGCCGTTTCCATCGCCCAGAAAAACAGAGATGTTGTCGGAACCGGCATTGACCGCAGCCAGGTCGGTATGCCCGTCTTCATCGAAGTCCCCGGTGGTTACCTCATAGGGAGTAGTTCCGGCGGTCAGAGTTGATCCCGTATTGAAGTCATCCCCGGTGGTGCCCAGCAGGATGGAGAGATCGTCGGAGTTTTTATTGGCCGTTACCAGATCGATATCACCGTCTTCATTGAAGTCTCCTGTGGCAACGCACACCGGGCCGTCACCAGCGCTGCAGGTTCCGTAACCTCCCTGACCGTTGATGATGGAAACATCATCCGATCCCCTGTTAGCCACCACCATGTCGATATGCCCGTCTTCATCGAAGTCTCCGGTGGTCACACAGGCGGGGGCATCGCCGGCGCTGAAATTGATTTCGAAGCTGAAGGTGCCGTCCCCGGCGCCGGTCAGGATGGAAACATTGTCCGATCCGTTATTTGCCACCAGCAGGTCCTGGTGCCCGTCCTCGTCGAAATCCGCCACAGCCACCCAGTAAGGGCCGGAACCGGCGTTGTACTGTACCCCGTAGGCGAATGTACCATTTCCGTTTCCCAGCAGGACGGAGACTGCATTTGATGCAAAATCAGCTGAGACAAGGTCTATAACGCCGTCTTCGTTGAAATCCCCGGTTCTGACACACTGCGGCTGGTTGCCAACCGTGTAGGAGACACCGTTATTGAAGCGGGGAGCGGTGGCTGTTGTGCTGACCGGCGCTGTTATCACAAGCGCTGCCAGTGAAAGCAGAACAGCTGCGAAAAAATGCCTTCGCATCAAAGACTCCTTTCGTAAAAGTGTAACCATAACAGGTAATAACTTTATGTGGGATTTAACCGGAAGCATTGTAACATAAAGTGTTTCAATAAGCAACCGCAATTACCCGGTGGAGTGTCCCTGGAGTATAAGATGGTATTCTCTTTCTGCCATATTAAATGCCTGCCTTGAAATTTCGGTGCCGGGAACCGGGATTTCAAGGCAGGCTTACATTATATTGGAGAAATTGCTATTTTTTGTAATACATCCGGGGAGAGTACCGGCCGAAATGGCTGTCTTTATTTACACGGCAAACAATCAGCAATTTGATTGTAAGGTATTCACTCCGGATGCATTCCTTGAAAGATTACAGCAGTGATAAGAAAACCCGCCACTTAAAAAAACAAGCGGCGGGCTGCAAATGAGAGTACTGTTGAACCCCGGAGGTTCTAGGGAAGCCTGCTCAGGGCTTCCTTAACTTCATCAAGGTTGGGAAGTTCTCCGGGATCATCAGTTATCCATTCGTATCGGATTATTCCCTCCTTGTCAATAACAAATACCGATCTTTTTGCCACCCCGTTCAATCCGCCCAGATCGTAGTAGAAGGCGCCGTAGGACTGGCTGGCGGTCTTGTTGAAGTCGCTGAGCAGGGGGAAACCGAGGTTGAGCTCCTCCTTCCACCTGTTCAGCACGAAGGGGCTGTCCACACTTACTCCCACCACCAGGGCGTCGAGCTTCTCGAGATCTTTCAGCGTATCCCCCAGCGTGCACATCTCCTCATGGCAGGTGGGGCTGAAGGCCAGGGGGAAGAAGGCTATCACGATGTTCTTATCGCCCAGGTGGTCTGAGAGCTTCCAGGTCTTCTCCATGGTAACTGGAAGGTCGAAGTCGGGTGCGGTATCGCCAATGTTGAGGTCGGGCATGTTTGCCTCCTTTATTATAAGGCACTTTGCGTTTTGGATACTGATGCCTGATATGATATATCCAAAATCGTTCTTTCGTCAAACAGGAAATTGTACCCAATTAATATTTTAACTCACCGGATGGCGGGATTTTTCTTGACCTTATCGGCAATCCGGCTAAAATATATCAGGAACCTTCCGGAGGAAGATGGACTGGGCGGTGGGGGAGAGGTTCAAGTTTTTATTGCACACAGGAGGTGTGGTGATGAGTGGTATTAACAAAGCTATACTTGTAGGAAACCTGGGAGCCGATCCCGAGGTCCGGCATACACAGAGTGGTACCACGGTGGCTAACTTCCGCATGGCCACCAGCGAAGTCTTCAACGACCGCTCCGGAGAGCGACAGACCCGGACCGAATGGCACCGGATAGTTGCCTTCGGAAGGCTGGGCGAGATCTGCGGACAGTATCTCAAGAAGGGCAAGCAGGTCTATGTGGAGGGCCGGATCCAGACCAGAAGCTGGGAGGACAGGGACGGCAACACCCGGTATACCACCGAGATCGTAGCCCGGCAGATGCAGATGCTGGGAAGGGTGGGAGATGTGCCGGCAGGCAACGAGGATGCTCAAGAGCCCCCCTCTGACGACGACAGCCAGGCACCGGCCGAGGAAGAAGAGGATGATCTGCCCTTTTAACCACAGGAGCGGGATCAAACCGGGCACTTAAAGGGGGGGCGATAGAAGGAAGGTTCGGCCGGGGCGCTTTTTTGCTTGAAAAAGCTCCCCCGGCCTTTTACATTAAATGCTCACAAAAGAATCTGTTCTGGATGCGCCGCTAGCTCAACTGGCAGAGCAACTGACTCTTAATCAGTAGGTTCGGGGTTCGATTCCCTGGCGGCGTATTTTTTTATGTGTATGTATATTAATAGGTTATGGAAGTGATTATCTTGCTTCCAGATAGCTGTAAATCGCTCTGGGTAACAGAAATAGTCATAGGCCACCTTCTCAGAAGGTGGCCGTTGACTATCTAACCTGAATAATTCATAAAAAATACTAGTTTCCTTTTGTAAGTAAATGTAATAGAATACAGTTATAAATAAATCGACAACCCAAAACTGGCATTAAGGTCACAGCTGATGCGAGTTTAGTTAGACGGTTATTGATTATAAATCTTTGCCAGAAAACCCCATGCTTTTAAGCATGGGGATGAATGGCATG
>CAZTHK010000047.1:0-3879 GCA_964613215.1 uncultured bacterium
ATGCCGTAACCGCGTAAAAATAGTGCATCCCGTTATGCACCGTATTGTCCACATACTTGTAATACTGCTTGCCACCCTCAACACCAAGATTGAACCTGGCCAGCGCCTCCATGGTATCACACTGGGAACCGCTCAACCCGGGAGGACAGGGAACAGTATCCATGGGATACTGATACACACTCTCCTCGAACATATCCATCAGTTCATTTCTGTTTTCGATCCCCGGCAGGGGACGGTACTTCCATCCTGCCGGATACGGTTCCTTGAATTTCCTGTTGGGCGGGATAGTGTTGGGGGTGCCGTTTCTATTGACCACCAGGTCGCGCTCCTCCAGAAGCTGCCACAAATCACGCCCCGGCCCACTCTTGATGGAGGTGCCTATGGGCCTGTTCCATCCATCCGCCCTCCATATCCGGTATCCCTCGAAGTCGAACTGCTGGGTGCTTACATCGGGGGTAACTTCACTGAAATTGTCCCACAGTAGAACTACTCTGCCATTCTTTGGCAGTAATCTGACATTGGGCGGTGGGGGAGCGGTACCCACCAGCCAGTTTATATGTCCCTCCTTGCCATCCACACCGGTCTGGAAATCGCTGAAATCAGCTCCGCCCTTGTCACACTGCTGATTGTTGTAGAGGGCCAGCTCCTCCCGGCAATCCACGTTAACCCAGATAACCTCTCCCCTGGCTGCGCTGCGGAACTCCTCCACCGCGTCACAGGAGTCGGGCTCTATCTGATTTACCGGCCCGGGAATGGGAGTCTCCCTGCCATTCACTCCGGTCTCCGGATTATGATCAAGATCAAACCAGTTGCCGTCATACGCCATGGCCGCACTGCCGGCCGCCTTCTTCATCCCGGCCAGCCCCTCACCGCATACGAAGGCTACCTGCAAAACCATGGTGCTGTCCGGGGGAAGCTCCCTGAAGGGACCAACCGCCATCATCATCCGGTAATCCCGGGGGACATCACCACACCGGTCAAACAGATTATCCTTGCTCATCAGCTCATAACGCTGAAAATCATTGGTAGGATCACCGCCATTCTCATACTGCTGATCACCGGAAAAGTTCTGATAGGAGGTAATACCAAGCTTCCGGGGAGCATTCTCTCCCAGAGGATCGGTGGCATGCCCCAGAAACAGAATGCCGAAGTAACCGGTAGTCTGCCCATCATCCCCGTCATCATCATAAAAATAGGCAATGTTAACGTTAATTGGCACCTCCCGGTCGCCCTTGCGGGCACAAACCACCCTGGACTTTCCGGTGGGGGGGAAACGGCAGGTCTTATCATCCATCCAGTACTGATCACCGGTACGGGGACCGGCATCGCCATCGGCAAAGAAACCTACATACATATCCTCGATGGTCTCGCTGCCGTAGTTGGTAAACTTGTATTCCACCCCTACAAAATTATAGTACTGTTCCTCCTCCCACTGATAGCTCTCCTGCCGGACAAACAGGTGAAGGGGGGTATGCTCGGGATAACTCTTGGTGGCACTGGGCTGGTCATCGGTAAACCAGCAGCTGAACATCTGCTTGCCTATGGCGGCATAATCCTCATCTATGAGTCCGTCTCCGTCATCATCGTAACCGTTGAGCCAATCCTCGTCCACCAGCCCATCCTTGTCATCATCCGCAGGGGTGGGAAGGCGTGCACCCCCCACAGTCCCCTCGCCACTGGCGTATATCCTGGCCAGCGGATCCCTGGAATCGGGCTGAAACTCTCTCTCATAGGCGGCTGTGGAAACCACCGGGACCCCACCCTTCTTGGCTCCCACCCACAGACCGGAGATATAAAGATACTCCACCCCTGAATTGGCGGGCCACTGGGCAGAGGGAAATTCGTTGGTGGGGAAGGTTGAACTGGGATAGGAACCGAAGGCTCCCCAGTTGGTCACATTCATCTGAAGATTACCTACATTATGTATACCGGTGCCGCTGGTATCCCAGATCCTCTCCATTCTCTTCATCTTGCCTATCCATTTCGAATCTATCTTACGGGATAACGAATCCGGTGCATAAGCCAGTAATCCTACTGATATTATCAAAAGTGAAATTGCAACCCGGCGTAACATTTAATAAACCTCCCTCAGATCCGGTCCTCAAGTTAGATCCAAAGTGTACTATTTACTTGTTATAATTTGCGGCGGGGTACCTGGTATCGGCATAACTCTTTTTCTTCTTCATACTCCATAGCTGTGGTGTGGGGAGATTAAGTCAAAGTTTAAAAAAATGTCATCCTCCTTCAATACCAGTTTTTACCGAACTGTTCAATCATTACAAAAAGCATAACCCTGACCTGCTATATTTTGTCTTTACTCAATCTCGCTATACTCCTCGGAGGTACCCACCAGTTCGTAGTTTCCAATCCCGTTAAGATCTACAAACAGAAAACGCAAACCACTCTTGACAGTCAACAACTCATCCCTTCCAACAACGGGATCACCCTTGAAATTATATATCCATAGTTCGTAACCACCGGAATCCAAACCCTCATTCCCCCTGAATGGATTTAATGTGCCCCTTATAATCTTGGGACGCGCCCGGGAGTAGCTCATGGAGGGATTGGTAATGCTATGTACCACTATCTCATACTGATCTTCCAGCTTCTCAATGGCCATTGCCAGCTCATCCCTGTTCCGGGGAACATTCTGTGTCTCGATATCATCAGGGGGACCGAAACGTATGTATATCTGGCCCCGGTCTGTCAAGGCACCTCTGGTACGGCCCTTGAAGCGTTGGTCGGCATATCCGATCCGGGAGATAAACTTCTGGTAATTCTCATTTACCCCGGTATGGGGAGTGGGATCTACATTCTTCCAGTACTGATTCAGGATCTTTTCCTGTTCCCCCAATCCTACCTTTTTAAACTCCTCGAACTCCTTATCATCCAGCAGAATCCTGGCTTCCACCAGCAGGTCGCGCTGGGGTTTCTGCCAGTTGATCAGCTCCCAGACCACATTGAAATTGCCGGATGAAATGGTATTGCCATCTATAACCTCAGCGGTCAGACGGTACTCTCCAGCGGGATATCGGTTAAGATCAAATACATCGAAAAATTCCACCAGTCTTTCTCTGACCGGCGAATGGATGTTTCTCTCCGCCATCTTTATTCCCCCTCCCTTTGACACCACCAGACGTATTCCCAGTGAATCCTGCTCAAATTCCGGCGGAGTGACTCCTTTGAAATAGAAGGAGAGGCTGTCATTCTTGAGCCCGTATATCCGCATGGGGTTGGTTACAAACCTGCTATTCTCGTCCTTCATCCATATGAACACCGGGTCACTGATTGAAATCATCCCGGAATGATAAGTGGGAACCTGCACAAAAACATTCTGCAGCAGGGATGAGAAGTTTTCCCCCCTGATAAGGCCAAACAGAGTTTTCTTCGACCTGTTAAGATCCTCTACCCTTATATTTAAAACATACTCCCCCGGCTTCACCAGAGTTGAATCGGTGATAAAAAAGAAGTCCGAAAGATCTTTGGAGAAAAATTCCTTTTTCCGGCGGTCCGATACGGTGTACTCCCTCCCATAAGCCAGGGTGTCTGACGCTCTGAGAGATATATCCACCATTACGGATGCTTTGAATTCCCCGTCTTTCTCCTGATATTGTATTTCTTTTATGGGAATTGCGATCTGGGTCAGTGCAAGAGCGCCCTCCTGCCTGACCGGGAGGGAGGATACACTTGCGAAAAACTCGAAATCACCTTCTCCTCTCAGTGACTCCGCCTCAACTCCCCACCCTGTAATCACTATCACTACCAGAATAATCAGGGGAATTGATTTCGAGTCCTTCATTTTAATCCCCCCTTCGAAGAATATTATCAATAGCTGAAGTTAAGGGTTATCCTGTGTACCTGTCCCAGATAATTCAGGTC
>CAZTHK010000048.1:0-3813 GCA_964613215.1 uncultured bacterium
GAGTTTAACTCATCAGGTGGGTTTTTTCATGGATAAAATCGCTCAATTTAGGTATAAATAAAGCATCCGCGAATTTTTTGCAAACCAATAAATGTTTAGAAAACCGTCTGTTCTCATTTCCGTGTACGCAATTAATGTACCACTATCGAGCGGGAATCTGTGACCTGCCTTTTCTGCGAGCCGGCTGTTATAAGAACGTCATATGTCTCAAATTGCACCGTCTTCAGGGAAGAATCACTTCCGGTTCAGGGACTGTTTAAAACGGCATACAGGGAAATAGCTGAAAAATAAGTTCCGGGTGGCAGTAAATCCACCACCGACACCGGGCCTGGATGCTACGGAAAAAGGGCATCAATGTTCGGTGGGTTGAACGAAATTTTATTGACTGATTTCAGCAGCCAGTAATAAAATCATATTAATCGTTTCATGCACCAGATTATCATTAGAGGAGGTTGTAATGAACAGATACAGCTATCTGAGGTTCATTTTATCTATTGTTCTTGTGTCATCGCTATTTATCATCCCTGCCTGTGAGGAGGATTCAAATCCCACCGGAACCGGGAATGGCGGAAATGGACCCACCGGCGTCTGGTACGTGGATATAGACGCCACCGGAAAGGCGGACGGGAGTTCCTGGCAGGATGCCTTTACCGTCCTTCAGGATGCGGTTGACGCAGCCTCTTCGGGAGAGAGTATCTGGGTTGCCGAAGGTAGCTACACCTCGCCGAATGATACCGACCCTTCCGTTCCGGTCCTGGCAATGAAGAAGAAGGTTGATATCTACGGCGGATTCAGCGGAACCGAGGATCAGCTGGGCCAGAAAGATTATCAGAACAATGTTACCACATTGGACGGTGAGCTGTCTGCATACCACGTGGTAACAGGAGCCGATAGCGCCCGGCTGGATGGATTCACCATCACCCGCGGGAATGCAGTGGGTCAGGCCCAGAATGAGGACGGATGGGGAGGGGGGATGCTCAATCACCAGGTTTCTCCCACGGTGGTAAACTGCACTTTCAGTCTGAACCGGGCGGGAAAGGGTGGAGGGATGTACAACTATGATTTCAACGGGGAGGTTATCAGCTGCGAATTTTCCTTTAATTCTGCACTGGATTCGACCAGCACCGCGGACGGGGGAGGTGGGATCTATACCACCTACAGCCACGCCGAGGTTACCGGATGCAGCTTCAGCAACAACTCATCGAAACGAAACGGGGGTGGTCTGGCCGATATGAAATCCTCAAGTGTGATCGACTCATGTTCATTCGATGGGAACAGCGCCGAAGATTACGGGGGCGGAATCTATGTGGACGGCTACAGTTCATTCAATGACCCGGATATAACTGACTGTTCGATAACAAACTGCACCGCAGACTTCGGTGGAGGTATCTGCAACAATTACAGCGATTCGTATATATCAGGTTGTACAGTCAGCGGAAACGAAGCAGAAACCAATGGGGGAGGGCTATATTTTGATTCCTCCAATTCAATCCTTATCGACTGCCTCATTTTTGGGAACGAAGCCGGTTACGGCGGAGGAGGCATCTATAACTATGCCTACTCCCTTGCCAATTCAGCACCCGATATAAAAAACTGTATGATAAGAGGCAACCACGGTGCATCCGACGGCGGTGGTATATACAATTATGAAAACAATCCGGATATAAACCTCTGCACCATAACCGGTAATACGGCTTCTTCCCGCGGCGGAAGCATCTTCAACCGGAGCAGCTCGCCGGTCATCACTAACATCATCTCCTGGGGTAATGACGCATCCAGCGGACCGGAGATATATGATTTTATGACTTCGGATCCTGATATTACTTATTCGGCAGTACAGGGAGGTTATGCCGGAACCGGCATTATCGATCAGGACCCCCTGTGGATATCAGGGACAAACGGCAACTATTACCTCAGCCAGACTGCCTGCGGACAGGTTGCTGACAGTCCCTGCGTTAACGCTGGAAGCGCTACAGCAGAATCACTGGGGATTGTAGACAGGACAACCAGGACAGACAACGGCCCCGATACCGGTATAGTCGATATAGGTTATCATTACTGATCCCGGGGCGAGAACCTGATTCTGGAATATATAACAGGCGTCCGAGAGACGGCTTCCTGTCATCATTCCATATCCGACTGAGTTTCATGGCATGCCTGCATGGATTTCCCCCCTGTTTTTACTTTTATGACAGGGAAGACCGGAAGCGGAAGATCAAAAGCGTAATCCCGCCGTTGGTGATGAGATCATTTTAGAGGTTCCTGAGCTTATAGCCAGTCTGACTGTGCAGATACCGGATCCTCTCGGTATTTAATAAGCACATACTCTAACTTGAGAGGCAAATGCATCACTTTAATGATTCCTGGATTATTTTTGCTTGCCCGGAAATTGTTATTTGATTTAGAATGAAGGTACTTTTGGGGGATCTTCTGCAAATTACATTCCAGGAAGGGTGGTGCCGGTATGGGTATGATAAGGAATCGGATGATCGAACAGCTGAAGCTGAGAAGGTACAGCAGGCTGACCATCAAGGTATATCTGCAGCAGATAAAGGGAATGGTCAGGTTCCTGAAGAAGAGTCCTGATGAGATAACAAAGCCAGAACTGATGGAGTATCTCTCCTATCTGGTAAACACCAGGAAGATCTCCTCCTCCTACCTGGATCAGGCGGTAAGCGCAATCAAGTTTCTTTACCGCAATGTATTCAAAAAGCCCCTGGTAATCGAAGACCTGCCCAGGCCTAAAAAGGCACATAAGCTGCCAACCGTTCTGAGCGTAGGGGAAGTGATACGGATATTTTCGGTGGTAAGGAACAGAAAACACCTGGCCATCATGATGCTGAGTTATTCTGCAGGCATGAGGGTGGGTGAAGTGGCGAGACTTAAGGTAAGCGATATCGATTCTGACAGAATGATGATTCATATAAGGGGCGGGAAGGGAAAGAAGGACAGATACTCCGTACTCTCCGAAGTAGCTCTGGATGTGCTGCGTGATTATGTCTATTTTTACAGGCCCCGCAAATGGCTTTTCCCGGGAAGGAGAAGGGGAAAGCATATCACCACCAGGACCATACAGAGGGTGGTAACCAGGTCAGCTGAGGAGGCGGGTATAAACAAGCATGTGACCACCCATACCCTTCGCCACAGTTTCGCCACGCATCTGCTGGAAAATGGTACCGGCCTACGGTACATTCAGGAGCTACTGGGACATAAAAGCGCAAAGACAACCCAGAAGTACACCCACGTGGCAAAGAGGGATATCAGAAAGATAATGTCTCCGCTGGATGCCATATGCTACAACGGCGAAAGCCTGCACGGAAACAAACCACCGCATATGAATCAGTCCGAAGCGCTTAAAAAACTGAGAGGTTCGAAAAAGAAGGGGTGATGAATTTATGCTTACATATTCCAATGGGGCTTAAAGTGTGAAAAGCTCAAGTCGTAAAATAACTAGAGAGCTTACCCCCGGAATAATCCACCAGAACTTCGCATAAACATGGGTGTTTATAAATTTTATTGACCTTTAAATACAGATAAGTATACAATCTACAATATAATACAAATAACTGGTCGCAGTTTGCGACCAGTTGAATCTAACACTGTGGTGTTTGAGGGATTGCAGCGGTAACCAGATTACAGATTTACATTATTATTCAAAAACAGAAACACATCAGTCACGCAGCAAAAGAAATATTCACCACAAATAAGCTGTTATATGAAATAGCGCGCTTATTATAATGACATCAATGCCTATATATGTTAGCCCGAATAATTCATAAAAAATAGTAGTTTCCTTTTGTAAGTAACTGTAAT
>CAZTHK010000049.1:0-2180 GCA_964613215.1 uncultured bacterium
GACATCTTCATTCAGCCACAACTTCGAGCTGTCAGGGATAACCGGGAGCCAGGGTGTTATTCGCACCCAGGTTTACGGAATGAACTGGGAGAATGCACCAGGTAAAAGGATAAAAATGCTCAGGAGTGTCTGTTATTTAAACCAGGCGCTGGTTGATACTGTTACCTATGAAGTTCATTACAGGGGAGGCTATTATCCTGAAAAGATGGCCATTCTGGAAGCGGAGGTATCAAATCTAAATTCAGGAGCAAACAATTACTATCTGGATTTTCTGAGCAGCGAAAGCAAGGATGAGATGCTGGTTCTGTGGTATGATATATTCATCCAGGGGCCTCTCTCTGCTATTGACGGCATGCTGGACTTCTTCTCCCCGGATTATCAGGGGAGGGTACTGTTTTCGGCCGGCGGTTTTTCCTCCCGGCCGCTCTATGTTTTTGATGTTACCGATCACACCACTCCGGTCCGGTTGAAGGGGTTAAGCCGCGAAGGGGGGGTGGCGGAGTGGGAGGATGATCTGTCCCGGTCCGGCCACTACCTGGCGGTGACCCGGGATGCTCTGAGGGAGCCGGATATGGATATCGCCGGGTCTCCCTCCCGTCCGCTTCCCTCTCTGAGGGACCGGGAGGGATGTCCGGATATGCTTATCATCTATCACCGTAATTTCAGGAATGCTGCTGAGCTGCTTGCTTCGCATCATTCTTCTTCCATCGCCTATATTGAAGATCCGGAGGTATGGGCGGTGGATGTGGAGGAGGTGTATGACAATTTCTCCGGAGGGATGAAAGATCCCATTGCTATCCGGAATTATCTGAAATTTATGTATGATCATTACAGTGAAAACGGGGCTCCGGCGCTGAAGTATGTTCTTCTGATCGGCAACGGCAACTACGATTATCTGGACCGGACCGGGAGGGGGACCGATTTTATTCCTTACTATATAAACATTCACTACCCCAGTGAAAATCAGGGTGTGGAGGATGAGGATTTTCTGGTGAAGCTGGACGGAGGGGGGGACCGCTATCCCGATGTAGCGATAGGGAGGTTGATTCCGGTCGACCGGAGGGAGGCCGACACCTGGGCCGGTCAGATTGTGAGGTATCAGGGGAGTGCCGATATGGGGGATTGGAGAAACAGGACAATCCTGGTTGCCGATGATCAATACGGCGCCTCCAGCGATTATGAGACTGATCATATACGGGATACGGAGGAATTAGCTGATTATTACCTGCCCTGGATATTGGACATCAAAAAGATCTATCTGCAGGAGTATCCTCTGGTTGGCAATAGTAAGCCGGATGCCAGGAATGATCTGATCAAGGAATGGAATGAGGGTGCACTGATAGTCAACTATATAGGGCATGGAGGGTACCAGCAGCTGGCCGATGAGATGGTTATGATGAGCTCTGATATATACTCCCTCACTAACGGATACAGAAGGCCTTTATTTATGGGATTATCATGCGAGGTGGGGGATCTGGATGATCCCTACAGCAGGAGTTTTTCTCAAAAGCTGGTTACCAGTGAAAAGGGAGGAGCTATAGCATCCATCAGCGGGGCAGCTCCTACTTATGGACATCCCAACGCTGCTCTGGCCAGATCTATATATTATCATCTGTTCATGTCCAGGGACAGCACCGGTACCATGCCCCTCGGCTATGCCTGTCAACTGGGCAAGATAAGAAGCTCCTTTTTTACAAATAATGCCAAGTACGTCCTGCTGGGAGATCCTGCCATGTCACTGGCTTATCCGGAATACAGGGTTGTACACAACACCACAGAAATCGATACTCTGAACACAGGTTATATCTGTTCAATTGAGGGGGAGATAAGGGTAGATGGTGAAGTCCTTACCTCCTTCGACGGGGTTGCCGGTGTGGAGGTGCTGGAAGCGGAGAGGGACAGGGTGGCTGAAATAGGGAGTATTTCAATACCGTATGAATTGTCCGGCAATACTATCTTCGATGGAACCGTGGATGTGAAAGAGGGTAGATTCGGTATCGATATTATGGTTCCCCTCCGGTGCCGTACCGGTGATGGAGCCAGGATCAGAAGTTATGTTTACAACTCTTCCACAGATGGAGTGGGTGCTGAAGATAATATTACCATAGTAAGGGGTGATTCTGTGCCGGAGAATTCTGATTCCCCCCGTATCAGGATGTACTTCGCAGGTCAGGCTACCC
>CAZTHK010000050.1:0-2177 GCA_964613215.1 uncultured bacterium
GGGTAGCCTGACCTGCGAAGTACATCCTGATACGGGGGGAATCAGAATTCTCCGGTATGGAATCTGATTTCACAATGGTAAGGGTATCTGCCGCACCCACTCCGTCTGTGGAAGAGTTATATACATAACTCCTGATCCTGGCCCCATCCCCCTTCCGGCATCTCCTGGGCACTACAAAATCGATATTAAACTCACCATCTACAACATCTACAGTACCTCTGAATATATTGTTACCGGGAAGGTAATATTTCACCCGGTAAGGAGCTGAATCCCTTATCACTATTTTGTCTATTCTATTCTTCGCCTCCAGCACCTCTACATCTGCCGTTCCGTCGAAACTGGTCAAAACCTCTCCATTTACTTTCACCTGCCCCCTTACCGTACAGGTATGACCGGTTTCCATGGTGTCTATTTCAGCAACATTGTGTATAACCCTGTATTCCGGATAAGCCAGCGACATGGCAGGATCTCCCAGAAGGGGATACTTAGCATTGTTACGGGAGAAGGCAGTGCTGGCAATCTTGCCCATCTGCAGGGCATAACCCACCGGCATGGTAGCGGTGCTGTCCCTGGAGAGGAAAAGGTTATCGTATATTCTCTTGTTCAGATAACCGTTTGAATACCCGTAAGTGGGAGCTGCCCCGCTGATCGAAGCTATGGCCCCCCCCCTCTCGCTGGTAACCAGACTTTGAGAGAAACTCCTGGTATAGGGATCATCCAGATCCCCCAGTTCGCAGGAGAATCCCATAAATAAAGGCCTTCTGTATCCGTTAGTCAGGGAGTATATATCAGAACTCATCATAACCATCTCATCGGACAGCTGCTGGTACCCTCCATGCCCTATATAGTTGACTATCAGTGCACCCTCATTCCATTCCTTGATCAGATCGTTCTTGGCATCCGGCTTCATATTTCCAACAAAAGGATATTGATGCAGATAAATCTTCTTGAAATCCACCAGCCACGGAAATTGGCCATCCCTCTGACTCATCCTTTCGCTTTCTCTGAGATGCTCGAAATCAGCATTGGTGTGGGTGGAGTATTCATCATCAGCCAGCAGGATGACCTTATTCCTCCAGTCCCCCATATCGGCACTCCCCTGATACCTCACAATCTGACCGGCCCAGGTGTCGGCCTCCCTCCGGTCGACCGGAATCAACCTCCCTATCGCTACATCGGGATAGCGGTCCCCCCCTCCGTCCAGCTTCACCAGAAAATCCTCATCCTCCACACCCTGATTTTCACTGGGGTAGTGAATGTTTATATAGTAAGGAATAAAATCGGTCCCCCTCCCGGTCCGGTCCAGATAATCGTAGTTGCCGTTGCCGATCAGAAGAACATACTTCAGCGCCGGAGCCCCGTTTTCACTGTAATGATCATACATAAATTTCAGATAATTCCGGATAGCAATGGGATCTTTCATCCCTCCGGAGAAATTGTCATACACCTCCTCCACATCCACCGCCCATACCTCCGGATCTTCAATATAGGCGATGGAAGAAGAATGATGCGAAGCAAGCAGCTCAGCAGCATTCCTGAAATTACGGTGATAGATGATAAGCATATCCGGACATCCCTCCCGGTCCCTCAGAGAGGGAAGCGGACGGGAGGGAGACCCGGCGATATCCATATCCGGCTCCCTCAGAGCATCCCGGGTCACCGCCAGGTAGTGGCCGGACCGGGACAGATCATCCTCCCACTCCGCCACCCCCCCTTCGCGGCTTAACCCCTTCAACCGGACCGGAGTGGTGTGATCGGTAACATCAAAAACATAGAGCGGCCGGGAGGAAAAACCGCCGGCCGAAAACAGTACCCTCCCCTGATAATCCGGGGAGAAGAAGTCCAGCATGCCGTCAATAGCAGAGAGAGGCCCCTGGATGAATATATCATGCCACAGAACCAGCATCTCATCCTTGTCGCTGCTGCTCAGGAAATCGAGATAATAATTGTTGGTGCCGGAGTTGAAATTGGATACCTCCGCCTCTATGATAGTCATCTCTTCAGGACGGTATCCCGGATAAACAGTCCATGAAATGGTGTCCGCTGCTGCTCCGTTGATATAACATACACTTTTAAGATTCTTTATGGTATTACTGTGGCCATAACATTGAGTCCTCAATATACCCTGGCTCCCGGTTATCCCTGACAGCTCGAAGTTGTGGCTGAATGAAGATGTC